>JAODMM010000164.1 GCA_025465015.1 Cryobacterium sp.
CCGGCATCGGGCAAGGCCTTCGTCACCGTCCAGTTCCTCGGGATGGGCGTGGTGTGGGGAGCGAGCTTCCTCTTCATGAAGGTGGCCCTCGACGGAGTCAGCTTCGGTCAGGTTGCATGGTCGCGCCTCGTTCTCGGCGGCCTCACGCTCGGGATCATCGTGCTGTTCACCCGTCCACGGGTTGCCGACGGACCGATGCTGCCTCGCGAACCGGCGGTGTGGCTCCATTTCGTCGTGATCGCGGTCACCGGATGCGTCATCCCGCACCTTCTGTTCGCATGGGCGGAGCAGTACGTCTCGTCGAGCCTAGCCAGCATCTACAACGCCGTCACTCCCATAACCACGGCGCTGATGGCCACTCTCGCCTTCCGGGTCGAGAAGCTTGTGCGCGGGCAGGTGCTCGGCGTGCTGATCGGTATCGCCGGTGTCATCGTGATCATCGGCCCGTGGCAATACGCAGCCCTCACCGGTGATCTGTGGGGACAGCTCGCCTGCCTCGGAGCGGCTCTTTGTTACGGCTTCACCTTCGGCTACACTCGCCGACACCTGAGCGGGCGGCCCATCGCGGGGACGACGTTTGCGTTCCTCAACATCGGCCTCGCCGGAGCGATCATGCTCGTGTTGACTCCGGTTCTCGCGCTCGGCACTGTCGAACTGACCTGGCCTATTGTGCTCAGCCTGCTCACCCTCGGTGCCCTCGGAACCGGAGTTGCATACATCTGGAACATCAACGTGTTGCGAGCGTGGGGGCCGACCACTGCGTCGATGGTCACCTACGTCACCCCGGTGGTCGGCGTCGTACTGGGAGTGCTCGTGCTCGCGGAGACCTTCTCCTGGCATGAGCCCCTGGGTGCTCTTTTGGTGCTGGTTGGAATCTTGCTCACCCAGCAGCGAGTACGGCTGCCCTCGGCAGGGCCGACTGCTGTGGCCGGGCCCTCTGCCTGAGTGGCGGATGGGGGAGAGCCCCTGGCCGGGATCCCCCTTCACCGGCAGGGCTGAGGCACGCGCACCCGGTCGTGCATTATCGTCGAATCATGGCCGCACATGACAAGTCGCAGGGCACCGCGCAGCCCGGACCGCCGGACGCATCGGACGCGCTGCTGAGCATCAGACAGAGTATCGACAACATCGACGCCGCGCTCATCCACCTGCTTGCGGAACGGTTCAAGTTCACTCAACAGGTTGGCCGGCTGAAAGCCGCCTACGGCTTGCCCCCTGCGGACCCGGCTCGTGAGCTGCTGCAGATCCAACGACTGCGCGGGCTCGCCGAAGACGCCCATCTTGATCCCGCGTTCGCGGAGAAGTTCCTGAATTTCATCATTGCCGAAGTGATTCACCACCACGAGCAGATCGCGGGGCACGAGACCCCGGCCGGACCCGCACCCGACGGGCTCGCAACCACCACCAGCCCGTGAGTTGGGAGCCGCGGGCACTTCCGGCTCAGCCGGGTAAGACGTTCGTCGTCACCGGCGCCAACGCGGGCCTTGGCTACTTCACGAGTGAGCAACTGGCGGCGACAGGTGCGCACGTCGTTCTTGCGTGTCGGAGCCCCGCGAGAACCGATGCGGCACTCGCGGCGATCCGCGGTCGGGTGCCGGGTGCATCCGTTTCTGCCCTGCGGCTCGACGTGGCAGACCTCGCGTCGGTCGAGTCGGCCGCAGCCATCCTTCGAGGGCTGCCTCGGATCGACGCGCTCGTGCTGAACGCGGGGATCGTGCATCCGCCGAGGGACCGTAAGGTGAGCGCTGACGGGCACGAGCTCGTCCTCGCAACCAACTATCTCGGGCATTTCACTTTGGCAGCGCTCGTGCTTCCCGTTCTGCTTGGCGTACCCGGAAGCCGTGTCGTCGCGCTGGGGTCCATAATCTCGCGGCTGATGGACTCCTCGCTGGAAGATCTGGAGCTGCAGACCACCTACAGCCCCTGGCAGGCTTACGCGCAGTCAAAGGTCGCCGCACAGGTTTTCGGTTTCGAGCTCGACAGGCGGTTGCGTGCGGCTGGTGCTGCGACACGTTCACTCGTGGTGCAACCTGGTTACTCGATTTCCGGCCTGTCGCCGAGAATCCCAGGGGTAAATGAGCCGAGCATGCGGAAGCGGGTGATGGATCGTCTGCAGGTGTTCGCACAGGGCAAAGATCACGGGGCGTGGTCCATCGTGCGCTCCGTCGTCGACCCCGGGGCGGAGGGGGGCCAGTACTACGGCCCGCGCCTGCTCACCCGAGGACACCCGGTTCTGCAGACGCCGACTCGCACCTCACGAGACCCCGGTGTGGCCGCGCGTCTCTGGGACCGCTCGGAGAAGCTATCAGGGCTCAGCTTCCCGGTCTAGAGCGTGCCGCGACGGCGAGCCCCCGCTCGGGAGCGCCCGCCGTGCGGTCGATGGTGCGCCTTATGACTCGAAGTGAGCCGGGAGGGTCCCCCGGTGGCGAGCGCGGAGGTCGTCGAGGCTCAGGGAGAAATAGTCCTGGATCTCGAGTTCATTCGACGTCGCGTCCGTCACGCCGATACGGAGCACCGGGTAGCCACGTCCTTCGCAGAGTCCGAGGAATTTCACATCGTCTTCGCGGGGCACCGACACGATGACCCGCCCGGTGGATTCGGAGAACAGGGCGACGGATGGGTCGATGCCGTCGCGCTCGATTATGTCACCGAGCCAGACCCGTGCGCCGACGCCGAAACGGAGCACAGACTCCGCCAGCGCCTGGGCCAGGCCGCCGTCGGCGAGGTCGTGTGCACTGTCGATCAACGACTGCTGGGATGCTGCGTGGAGCAGTCCGGCGAGGGCCACCTCACGGCCGAGGTCCACCTCCGGCGGGCGCCCCCCGAGGTGGTCGTGTACCACACCAGCCCACGCGGAGCCGTCGAGTTCCTCGCGTGTCACGCCGAGCAGGTAGAGGTTGTGGCCGTCATCCTGCCATCCGCTCGGGATGCGGCGTGCAACGTCGTCGATGACTCCGAGCACAGCGACCACGGGCGTGGGGTGGATCGGCACGTCACCGGTTTGGTTGTAGAAGGAGACGTTGCCGCCCGTGACGGGGATCTCAAGCTCGAGGCATCCGTCGGCCAGCCCCTCCACCGTCTGGCTGAACTGCCACATCACCTCGGGGTTCTCGGGGGAGCCGAAGTTCAGGCAGTCACTGACGCCGGCCGGCACGGCGCCGGTCGCGGCGACGTTACGGTAGGCCTCGGCGAGGGCGAGCTGAGCGCCGCGGTACGGGTCCAGTTGGCAGTAGCGGCCGTTGGCGTCGGTGGCAATGGCGAAGCCGAGCCCCGATTCCTCGTCGATACGAATCATTCCGGCGTCGTCCGGGTACGAAAGAGCGGTGTTGCCGAGCACGTAGTTGTCGTACTGGTCCGTGATCCAGCTGGGGTCGGCGAGGTTCGGCGAGCCGAGGAGCGCCAGGAACTGCTCGCGCAGGGTCGCTGGGTCGGTGGGGCGGGGCAGTGCGGAGGCGGAGTCGGCCTGGAGGGCGTCGAGCCATGCGGGGTAGGCGACCGGGCGGTCGTAGACCGGTCCGTCAACGGCAACGGTGCGCGGGTCGACGTTGACGATCTCCTCACCGTGCCAGTTGATGATGAGTCGGCCCGAGTCGGTGACCTCGCCGAGCACGCTGGTCTCGACATCCCACTTGTCGGTGACGGCGAGGAAGCCCTCAAGCTTGCCTGGCTCCACGACAGCCATCATCCGTTCCTGGCTCTCGGACATCAGGATCTCTTCGGCCGTGAGTGTGGGGTCGCGGAGCAGCACCTTCTCAAGCTCGATGAACATCCCCCCGTCGCCGTTCGAGGCGAGCTCACTGGTGGCGCACGAGATACCAGCTGCGCCCAGGTCCTGGATCCCCTCGACCAGGCCGGCGCGGTACAACTCCAGGCAGCACTCGATGAGGACTTTCTCGGCGAACGGGTCTCCGACCTGCACAGCGGGCCGCTTGGTCGGGCCGCCCTCGCTGAACGAGTCGGAGGCCAAGATGGAGGCGCCGCCGATACCGTCGCCCCCGGTGCGTGCGCCGAAGAGGACCACCTTGTTGCCGGTTCCCGAGGCGTTGGCCAAATGGAGGTCTTCGTGTCGGAGCACGCCGACCGACAGCGCGTTGACCAGCGGGTTAGCCTGATACACCGGGTCGAACCAGGTCTCGCCGCCGATATTCGGCAAGCCGAGGCAGTTGCCGTAGAAAGAGATGCCCGACACGACACCGTGCACGACGCGAGCGGTGTCGGGGTCATCGATGGCCCCGAAGCGAAGGGCGTCCATGACGGCGACGGGGCGTGCGCCCATGGAAATGATGTCGCGGACGATGCCGCCGACGCCGGTCGCGGCTCCCTGGAACGGTTCGATGTACGACGGGTGATTGTGCGACTCGATCTTGAAGGTCACGGCCCAGCCTTCACCGACGTCCAATACCCCCGCGTTCTCGCCCATGCCGACCATCAAGTTCTTCTTCATGGCCGGGGAGACCTTCTGGCCGAACTGGCGGAGGTACTTCTTCGAGCTCTTATAGGAGCAGTGTTCGCTCCACATCACGGAGTACATGGCCAGCTCGCCGCTTGTGGGGCGCCGACCCAGGATCTCGCGGATCGACGCGTACTCGTCGGGCTTCAGCCCGAGCGCGTCGTACGGCTGCTCCTTCTCGGGCGTGGCCGTCGCGTTGTCGACGGTGTCGGCGGCGGCGCGGGAAGGAACGGTGGAAAGATCGGTCACAGTTGGCAATCTCCAGGATAGAAACGGATGCCTGACCTCCTGAGTGTACCCGTTGCTGCCGGTGCGCCTTCCGGTCACGACTTCCCGCGGACTCGACTTGCCGCGGGAAAACAGCGCGGTCCCCCTTGTCTTCAGAACCGTTCACGCCGGGTGGTCCTGTTTCGGTGCCGCGGTCCCTCCGTATGCTGGGAGTCACCGACGAAAGGAGGAGAGTGGTGCTGTTACCGCTGCAATCTTGGCCCGCTTTCGCGATCGCCGTCGCGGTGGCTTTGCTCGCCGCAGTGCTCGTGACTTTCCTGATCTCCGCTCTGGTCGGCGGGTTGTTCCGCAACAAGCAGTGGGCGCACGCCCTCATTTCCCGTGCTCGCCTTCCGTTCCGGGTGCTCGTGGCGCTGGTGCTCGTGTGGGTGGCCGTGGCCGTGACTTTTCCCGCATTGGAGTGGAAGCCCGGGATCGACCATGGCTTCCGGATTGCCACGATGGCCATCAGCGGCTGGCTCCTCTGCGCTGTGGCGCTCTTCCTGGAGGACCTGGCGCTGCGGCGGTACCGCATCGACAAGCCGGATAACCGGGTCGCCCGTCGCATCCGCACCCAGGTACTCATCGTTCGCCGCCTCGCGATCGTCGTCATCGTCGTCCTCACCGCGGGGGCGATCCTCCTGACCTTCCCGGAGGTGCGCACGGTCGGCGCCGGTCTGCTCGCGTCGGCGGGACTGGTGAGTATCGTGGCGGGTTTGGCGGCGCAGTCGATCCTGGCGAACATGTTCGCGGGATTGCAGCTGGCTTTCAGCGACGCGATCAGGGTCGATGACGTGGTCGTGGTTGAGGGCGAGTGGGGCAAGATCGGCGAGATCACTCTGAGCTACGTCGTGGTCAACCTGTGGGACGACCGGCGCCTTGTCCTTCCCTGCACCTACTTCACGACCACGCCGTTCCAGCACTGGACCCGAACGACCAGCGATCTCCTCGGTTCGGTGGAGTTCGATCTCGACTGGCGGGTGTCCCCGGCGCGGATGCGCCAGCACCTCGCCGTCATCCTCGAACGGACCACACTTTGGGACCGGCGCACCCAAGTGCTGCAGGTGACGGATGCGACCGGCGGCGTCGTCCGCGTGCGCATCCTGGTCACCGCTGTCGATGCGCCGACACTGTTCGACCTGCGGTGTTTCGTGCGGGAGGAAATGGTGGCGTGGATCCAGGAGAACGAACCGCTCTCACTGCCGCGACAGCGCTTTCAGATGCTCGACGATGAGCCGGAGCCGGATCGCGCGCGGACTGTCGCCGCGCCGGAGAAGTCCGGGTTATTCACCGGCTCGCCTGAGGCCGAGAAACGGGCGACGCAGATGACGGGCGCGGTGAAGATCGTGCGGCCTGACCCGGATGACCGTGCCCCGTGAGTCATTAGCGGCAGCGCGCCGAGTAGACGACGCAGGCGACGCTGAAGACGTGGAGGGTGGCCAGGCGCGATCAGGCGCCGACGAGTGCCCGTTCGATGACCGAGGTGAAGAAGGTGAGCCCGTCCGTGCCGCTCCGCATCGCGGTTGCAGTGTCGGGGCCGAAGCCGGGCTCCACCGCGTGCTCAGGGTGCGGCATGAGCCCCACGACGTTGCCGCGCGCGTTGGAGATGCCCGCAATCTCGTTGAGTGACCCATTGGGGTTCGGTCCGAGGTAGCGGAACACAACCTGACCTTCACCCTCGAGCCGTTCGAGCGTCTCCGCGGAGGCGATGAAGCCGCCCTCGCCGTTCTTCAGGGGAATGGTGATCTCCTGGCCCTGCTCGAATCCGCTGGTCCAGTCGGTCGATGCGCTCTCGACGCGCAGCTGCTGGTCCTTGCAGATGAACCGGCCTGCCTCGTTGCGGATCAGCCCGCCGTCGAGGAGGCGCGCTTCGGCGAGCATCTGGAAGCCGTTGCAAATGCCGAGCACCGGCATCCCTTTCTTGGCCGCGTCGATGACCTCGGTCATGATGGGGGAGAGGCTGGCGATTGCGCCGCAGCGGAGATAATCGCCGTAACTGAAACCGCCGGGGAGAACGAGGGCGTCGACGCCGTGGAGGTCGTGGTCGCCGTGCCAGAGCGCGACCGGTTCAGCACCGGCCAGGCGCACCGCACGCTGCGCGTCACGGTCGTCGAGGGAACCGGGGAAAGTGACGACGCCGATGCGCATCAGTGGGTCTCCCCGGCGGGGGCGTCGAGCACATGAATGCCGACGACATCCTCGATCACGGAATTCGAGAGCACGGTGTCGGCCAATTCCTGCACTTCGGCCAGGACCGCGTCGTCCACATGCCCCTCGACGGTGATCTCGAACCGTTTGCCGACGCGCACGCCGGCGAAACGGGTTTTACCGAGGCGACCGAGGGCTCCGGCTACGGCCTTGCCCTGGGGATCAAGCAACTCGGCCTTGGGCATAACTTCTACGACGATTGTCGGCACAGCACACTCCGGAGCGTTCGAGGGTGGATGGCTCGATTCTACAGTCCCGTTCCTGACTGCTGGCCCCGCTCAGGAGGGACGAGCCCGCTTCGGGCGAGAAGGATGCCTCGCAGGACATCGCGGACGGCAGCCACTCCCTCGTACGTCTCGACGAAGCTGGTGCTGAGAGGCGACAGCCCGACGCGCAGGCCCTCCGGGGCGCGGAAGTCGGGAATCACGTCGTGCTGCCACAGCGTGGCAGTCACTTCACGCATCGCCCAGTGGTTGATCGTGAGGTGGCCGCCCCGATGGGTGTGCTCCCTCGGCGACGCCAGCGTCACCCCCATGGGCGTGAGCCATTCATCGACAAGGGCGATGGCGAACTCGGTCAGCGCGACGGACTTCGCTCGCACGTCCTCGATGCCGGCTTCCTCGATCATGGCGATGGTGTCCTGCATGGCGAGCATGGAGACGATCGCCGGCGTGCCGCTCATGAAGCGACGGATGCCGTCGGCCGGCGCATACTCGGGACCCATGGAGAAAACCTCCGCAGCTCCCATCCACCCCTGGATCGGCTGCACGAGAAGGTTTTGCAGGTCATCGCGCACATAACCGAAGGCCGGAGAACCCGGTCCTCCGCTCAGGTACTTGTAGGAACAACCCACTGCGAGGTCGACGGCCCAGAGGTCCAGTTCGATCGGCACGGCCCCCGCTGAATGGCACAGATCCCAGAGGACGAGGGCACCCGCATCGTGCGCGACCCGGGTGATCTCGCGCACGTCGGCGAGGAACCCGGAGCGGTAGGCGACGTGGCTGAGCAGAACGAGCGCGGTGCGCGGGCCGACGACGTCACGCACCTGGCCGGCGGTGACGCCGCCAGCGGGGGCCGAGGTGATCCATCGCAACGCGAGCCCTCGTTCGGCAGCGATGCCCTCCAGCACATACCGGTCGGTCGGAAAGTTGTCGGTGTCCACCACGATCTCGTTGCGCCCAGGCCTCGCGTCCACAGCGGCCCGTGCGAGCTTGTACAGCATCACCGTCGTGGAGTCGCCCACGAACACCTGCCCGGGGGCGGCACCGAGGGCCGCGCGCCCGAGGGAATCGCCGATGCGCAACGGCAGGTCCATCCACTCCTCCTCCCAGCTGCGGCTGAGCCCGCTTCCCCAGGCGCCGGTAACGAAGCGCGCCATGCGGTCGAGGGTGGCCCGCGTGGGACGCCCCAGGGAGTTGCCGTCGAGGTACACGACGGGTGTCGGCGCGTCCGCTTCGGTGCCGATGAATCGCGCCCGGTAGTGGCCCAGGCCGTCGATACGGTCCATCCGTCGGGCATAGGCCAGCTCAGCGTCGAGACCGGGTCCGTGCGCGGTGCTTGTCGTCATGGATCCTCATGGGATTGGGGCAATCGAACGTGCGGTGCAGAGCCAACCAGTGAAACCGTCCTAATCGGGTGGCCGGTTCCCCGGTATAACGGTAACCCCAGGCGCAAGCGAGGCTCCTCAGCACAGGGCCGCGCCTCGGAAAGTCGGAGGAAGGGGTCCTAGACTCGACCCCATGACTTCGTCCTCACGCAGCCCGCAGGAAGGCACGCAAGCCCGGCGGAGGGACGCGCGGCAGAACCGGGAACGGCTCGTGACCGAGGCTAGGACGCTGATTGCGTTGCACGGCGTTGACGCCTCGCTGGAAGAGATCGCCCGCCGCGCGGACGTCGGCGTTGCGACTCTGTACCGCAATTTCCCGACCCGGGACGACCTCGTTCGCGCCCTCTACGACATCGCCTTGGCGGAGCTTGCGACGGTGCGCGAGGAGATCGCCGCGGCCCCCACCGCATGGGACGGGATCGTTGTGTACACGGAGCGCGTAGCCGAATGGCTGGTTGCCGATCCGTCGCTGCCGCCCATCCTGAAGCGGATGGCTACAGCGGACCCGGCGTATCGCCCCACCGCGCACTTCGAGAACTTCCTAGCCTCGCTCGTGGCTCAGGCGAAAAAGGACGGCGACCTGCGTCCCGACGTCGACGGCCTCGACATCGCCGTGTTGGTGACGATCGTGGGATCCCTGGGCAGCCTCGGCGAGGGATACACCGGGCAATGGCGGCGACAGCTGTCGATCCTCCTCGACGGACTCCGCGCACCCGGCCAGGAACGGCCGAAGCTACCCGGTCGGCCGCTGCCGATGCGGGAGTTTCAGGCCACGGTGCACGGGCTCACCCGGCGGGCCAAGCGGGCGGCGTCGCGCGGGACGGCGTAACCGCGCACCAGCGCTGTCGACGGTACCGACGGGCGCCGTGAACCCTCTGTTTCCTGCAGCAGAAGGGCGCTCCGGAAACAGGACGGTAGGGCTTCGATCCGGCGTGCCGCCCAACCGCCGGTGTGCCCCGCGGCGTCAGGCGCGGGCGGTGACCAGGATCCGGTTCGCCCACGGGTCGTCGAACCCGATCGTTTGCCCGTCGTCGCGGGGTTCGATGCCGTAGTGCGACATCCGCTCTCCCAGCGCACCAAGGTCTTCCCTCGTTGGTACCACGATGTCGACCTCGCCGAGTCCCAGGGACAGCGGTCGGCGGCCGGACCCTGAACTATTCCACGTGTTCATCGCCATGTGGTGGTGGTAGCCCCCGGCCGAGACGAAGAGTGCCGAGTCGCCGAACGCTGCGGTGGTCTCGAAGCCGAGCCGGTCGACGTAGAACTCGCGGGCGCTCTGCACGTCGCCGACCGAGAGGTGTACGTGCCCCACCCGGGCGTCGCCCAACGTCGGATCGGCAAGGCCGGCTTCATCGATGTGGTCGTGAATGAACGCATTCGGGTCGAGGGCGAGCGTCGCCATCTCGACGCGGCCGTGTGCCCAACTCCAGGTTGAGCGGTCGCGGTCCCAGTAGAGCTCGATGCCGTTCCCCTCGGGGTCGGTGAAGTAGAACGCTTGGCTCACAAGGTGGTCGGCGCTTCCGGTGAAGGTCCCGGGGTGCTTCGTCGCGACCGAGTACACGGCCGCGGCGAGGTGAGCCTGCGAGTCGAAGACGATGGCGGTGTGGTACAACCCAGCCGAGCGTGGTTCGGGGGCGGACAACTCAGGTGCGTGCTGGAGGATCACGATGGGCGTCGTCCCGCGACCGAGGACCGCGACGGGGCCGTCATGGCTGAGCAGGGTGAGGGTCACCGCGTCGCGATAATACCCGATCATGCGGTCGAGGTTCCCAACCCGCAGGGTCACTGCGCCCATTCCGGTGTCGGCGGCCAGCAGATCCTTCGCGTCATGGGTCATGTGGTGATCAACGGATGCTGGTCCATCGGTATTCCGTCGCCCGCCCACGGCCTCAGGCGCTGACTCCCAGCCGCTCCAACAGCTGGCGGTAACGGGCGGCCGTCCTCGACACGATGTCCTCCGGCAGTTCGGGCGGGTTGCCCGACTCGTCCCAATGGGCCGCCAGCCAGTCGCGCACGATCTGCTTGTCGAAGCTGGCCATCCGCTCATCGGAGGTGGTGCCGGTGCGCCACGCCTCGGCATCCCAGTAGCGGCTGGAATCGCTGGTGAGCACTTCGTCGCCGAGGGTCAGGGCGCCGGTGTGGCGGTCGGCGCCGAACTCGAACTTGGTGTCGGCGAGGATGACGCCGGCGTTCTCGACTACAGCCGAGGCAGTGTGGAATATTTCCAGCGAGCGGTCGCGCAGCTGTTCGGCGATCTCGGACCCCACCAGTTCGACGCTGCGTTCGAACGAGATGTTCTCGTCGTGCTGCCCGAGAGGTGCTTTCCAAGCCGGCGTGTACAGCGGCTCGGGCAGGCGATCGCCGTTGGAGAGACCAGCAGGCAGGGGGATGCCGCAGACGGTCCGCGACTGCTGGTATTCCTTCCAGCCCGATCCGGTGAGATATCCGCGAACGACGCATTCGACCGGGAACATGTCCAGCGTCCGGCACAGCATCGCTCGTCCGGAGACGGCATCGGGGATCTGGACGTCTGCCGCTGCGGTCGCGGCTGTCGGAGTGTGCGTGCCAGGCGTTGCGTCTGCACGTGCACCGGAGCGGATCACATGATTCGGCACTGTTTCCAACCGGTCGAACCACCACAGGCTGAGTCTGGTCAGCAATTCACCCTTGCCGGGGATGCCCGGCTCCAGCACGTGGTCGAAAGCACTCACCCGGTCGCTGGCCACGACGAGTACCCGCGCCGCCTCCTCAAGGCTCTCCGCGGCATCCGGAATGTAGAGGTCACGCACCTTTCCGGAGTACGCATGCTTCCAGCCGGGAAGGTCAGAAGAAGCGGCAGGGAGGAGCGGGTTCGGTATGGTCACCGGTTTATTCTCTCGCAATCGCGCGTACGCTATCCAAGGTCCACCGCGGCTTAGCCGGATCACATCAGACTCGTCGGGGGTGCGGCCGCTCGTGCCGTGCCTGCGCTGTCGTCGTATCTCTGAAACCCAAGACCAGCCCCGCACCCGCCCCCTGTCGAAAAAGGACACCACCACCCGATGGAAAACGTCACCAAGCCCTGGCCGGCGCTCTGGGCCCTCGTCCTCGGCTTTTTCATGATCTTGGTCGACAGCACCATCGTCTCGGTTGCGACGCCGGCGATCATGACCGGCCTCGACGCCGACATCAACTCGGTGATCTGGGTCACCAGTGCATACCTCCTCGCCTACGCCGTGCCGCTGTTGATCACCGGCCGGCTGGGTGACCGTTTCGGGCCGAAGAACGTATACCTGTCCGGCTTGGTTGTCTTCACGCTGGCCTCGGCCTGGTGCGGCTTCGCGGATGACATCACGACGCTGATCGCCGCCCGCATTGTGCAGGGACTCGGCGCTGCGATGATGACGCCGCAGACGATGGCCGTGATCACGCGCATCTTCCCGCCCGACCGCCGCGGGCAGGCGATGGGGCTGTGGGGAGCCGTAGCCGGGATGGCGACCCTCACCGGACCGATCGTGGGCGGGGTGTTGGTGGACGGCCTCGGCTGGGAATGGATCTTCTTCGTCAATGTCCCGGTCGGCATCATCGCCTTTGTGATGGCGTGGCGCCTCGTGCCGCGCCTGTCCACGCACCAGCACCGGTTCGACCTTCTCGGTGTCGCCCTCAGCGCAGTGGGCATGTTCATGCTGGTGTTTGGCATTCAGGAAGGTGAGAGCTACGACTGGGGAACCATCACGGGCCCTGTCACCGTCTGGGGCCTGATCATCGCCGGGATTGTCGTGCTGGCCGGGTTCGTGGTGTGGCAGGCAGTGAACCGAGGTGAGCCTCTCCTGCCCTTGAAGCTCTTCCGCGACCGTAACTTCTCCCTCGCGAGCCTGGCCATCACAACCGTCGGGTTCACGATCACCGGCATGGCGCTTCCCTTGATGATCTACGCCCAGACGGTTCGCGAGCTGACGCCCACCCAGTCGGCCTTCCTCCTCATCCCGATGGCAGTGATCTCGGGTGGACTCGCGCCGGTGGTCGGCAAGCTCGTGGATCGCGTCAACCCGAAGTACATCGCACTTCTCGGTTTG
>JAODMM010000222.1 GCA_025465015.1 Cryobacterium sp.
CAACCACGGCAGGAGTGACATCGGGCATCCCCGGGGCCCTGCGGGTGATGGCTGACCTCGCCGGGCCGGCGGAATCGGAACGAGTGGGACAAGCACTCAACTATCCTGGGTGGTCCCTTGAAGCCCCGACCGTCATTCCTAACCAAGGCTTCACCGTAGCCGACACACCCGTTGCACTGAACACGATTCTGCCCTGGCTGCGACCAACGGTGGGGGTCGGGCTGAGCGACGGGGATAGCGAAATCGATGTCGCGGGTTTGTTCGAGGTGTACAACGTGTCATTCGCGGCGCGAGCCGTTGCAATCTCCACAGACGATACGGTCACAACTCGCCATGGCCTCGTCCTGCTGACCACTGCGCTAGGCGTCGGACGGATCATCGATCGGATGATCGTCCCTGGCACCACTCAAGTAGCCGAGGTCGATCCAGCGATGTTCGCGTGGGGCGCCGAACATAACGTACCGATCGATACCCTCAACCGGGCCGTCGGCGAAAACGGGTTCGACGCCGCCCTGAGCTATCTTGCTCGCGATTCGGACCAGGCAACAGCCGAAAGCGCCGCCAAGATGATCGATTACCCGACGAATCATCTGGCGTTGAGCTCGCACGGTACGTCCTGGCGTGCGCCGCTTCTTCTGCTCACGAGCGTTCTTCTAGCCATCGGTGTTGGTCTTCTCCCGGCGGCCGTTCGCTTCGCCGTCCGCCGGCGTCAGATCGGAGCCTCGCGCGCAGTTGAGTCAGTAGAGTCCGTTTCATGATCACCGTTCCGACACACGCTCCGGACAACCAGCTGCCGGTCCAAGCGCATAGACAGGCCGACCGGTCGTCGTCCGGCAGAACGCACCACGGATTCTGGAGTCAGCACCCGCGACTCACCGATGCCCTCATCGCTACCGCGTACGTGGTGCCTGCCGTGGCGGCGTCAGTTCTGTTTCTCATAAGTTCCGGCGGAGCGTCGGCGTCCGGAATACCCGGCGTGCTCACCCCGATGGCAGCTGGGGTAGCGCTTTTCTTCCGTCGCCGCGCGCCGCTACACGTTCTCTTGGTCACCTCTGTGATGATGCTGATCACGTTTTCCCACCCAGCCGACTTTGCGTCCATCGCCGTGGCGTGCGCCCTGTATTCCACTACGGTTTACCGGTCAGCGGCCATCGCGTGGGTCGGTTTCGGAGCCGCAAGCGCCGCCCTGCTCCTCGTCAGTTTGGTCATCTCACCCTCGCCGAGCGTTTTCTTGGATTCGGGTCAGATCGTGATCGTGCTGGCCTCCGGAGTCTTCATAGGTATGGCTGTCAGTGGCCGGCGAAGCTACGTCAGCTCCCTGATAGAGCGTGCTGAACAGCTGACGCGTGAACGGGACCAGCAGTCTCTACTCGCGGCGGCCGCTGAACGCGCCTTGATTACAAGAGAGATGCACGACATCGTCTCTCACAGCCTCACCGTCATGGTCGCCCTTGCTCATGGCTCGGCAGAACTGGGAAAGATCGACCCAGGACGGGCCACGGATACAATGCGTCAGGTCGCGCAGACCGGCACCACTGCCCTCGCGGATCTCCGCCGTTTGCTCGGAGTGCTCGAGCGCGGCTCCGACCCACCTGGACATGCCGCGACAACGCCGAAACCTGACGTGACGGCGCTGCCCGCACTAATCGCCCGATTTCAAACTGCTGGATTGCCGGTGACGGCGTCGTCATCCGGAACCCCACCAGAAGACCTCGGGCAGCAACTCGCCATCTACCGACTAATCCAAGAGTCGCTGACAAACTCCCTGAAACACGCGTCCGGCGTACAGCAAGTCACCGTTGCTATTGAGTACGCACAAGGCGGGGTAACCATCCTCGTGGATGATGATGGTCAGGCACCAACCCAAAGCGCTCACACTGGCGGTCGCGGCCTAATTGGCATGCAAGAACGCGTTGCCCTCTACGGCGGACGCATCCAGTCCGGGCCCAAAGCTAACGGAGGTTGGCGTGTGCAGGCGCAGTTCCGTCTCGCAGCCGGTGCCACATCGTGACGGTTGACGTCGAGGGACGCGGTGAAGCTATCAGGATCATTCTGGTTGACGACCAGGATCTTGTTCGGGCGGGCTTCCGGATGGTACTTGAAGCAGCCCCGGGAATCATCGTGGTGGCTGAAGCCTCAGACGGGGTTTCCGCCATCAAGCAAACGAAGATATTGCGGCCTGATGTCATTTTGATGGACATCAGGATGCCCGGCATGGATGGCGTGTCAGCGACGCGGGCCATCATCGCGGACGACCCTGCAGCACGCATCATCGTCTTGACCACTTTCGATCTCGATGAGTACGCCTTCGGCGCCCTGAGTGCCGGCGCAAGCGGCTTTCTGCTCAAGGACGTCACCCCGCGAGATCTGCTGACGTCTATTCATGCTGTCGCCGCGGGAGACGCCGCCCTCTCGTCACGGGTCAGCCGGCGGATGCTCGAACTGTTTAGCCACCGACTCCCTAAGCCAACACCATCCGATGGCGGTTGCATCATCGATGCTCTCACCCCCCGCGAACTCGAAGTCCTGATCTCCATCGCTCGCGGGCACTCCAACGCGGAGATCAGCGCGGCTCTCTTCCTCGCCGAATCCACTGTCAAAACCCACGTCGGACGGATCCTTCTGAAGCTGGACCTCCGCGACCGGGTCCACGCCGTCATCTTCGCGTACGAGCACGGTTTGGTAACTACCTGAATTGGCCGCTGAGCACGAACAACGCCCGTTCTGAGTCCTCGTCACCACGTCAATCACCACATGTGGTGATGCGCGCTCGTCCCGTCTGCGTCAATCTGGCTTCGAGCGCGAGGAACTTCTGGGCAGACCGCCCGAAATCCCCGCATACTCGCGAACCTAGAGGAGACCATCATGACGACCACCATCCAACCCGCGACGAAGAATCGAGTCCGGATGGACTCGATTCGAAAGACCGCGCTGGTCGCGGGTGTGCTTTACCTCCTCACCTTCGTCTCCATCCCAACGCTGGCTCTTTACAGTGCGGTTCGAACTGATCCGAATTTCATCACCGGCGTCGGCCCGGACACCGCCATTATCATCGGCGGTGTTCTGGAAATCATCGTGGCCCTCGCCTGCATCGGCACTGGCGTAGCCCTGTACCCGGTGGTCAAGAGACAGAACGAAGGGGTCGCGTTGGGCTTCGTCAGCGCCCGGGTTCTTGAAGCCGCTACCATTTTCGCCGGCGTGGTGGCCATCCTCGCGATCGTGTCCCTTCGGCAGGCCGGAGCGGGTGAAGAAGCGGTTATCACCGGGCAGGCACTACTCTCTCTGCACACCTGGACGACGCTCTTCGGACAGGGCTTCCTCCCGGCCGTGAACGCGCTGCTTCTGGGGTCCCTGATGTACAAGTCGCACCTTGTCCCACGGATCCTCCCCGTGCTGGGATTCGTCGGCGCGCCGGTGCTTGTCGCTTCCGTTGCGGGCGTGCTGTTCGGGATCTGGGGACCCGTGAACCCGCTAGGTGGAATCGGCGCACTCCTGCTCGCGGTGTGGGAGTTCTCGCTGGGTGTCTGGCTGGTGGTCAAGGGCTTCAAGCCCGCCCCCGTTACCGCAGGAATCTCCTCAGTGAGCGCCTTGCCTGCTCACACACAGTCTGACCTCTGACGGTCGGATATCCAGCGGCGGCTCCCAAAGGCCCGGCCGAAATCGCCCCATCCACACCTTCCGGGAACTAAGCGAATAGGAACGAAGCATGAGAATCATCGAATGCACCACCGAGATTGCAGCGCCGCCCGAGTCAGTTTGGCTTGTGCTCAGCGAGACCGACGCCTACAGCGAATGGAATCCGTTCATAACGCACTTGACAGGCCTGTTCCGGATCGGCAGCCGACTCTCGGTGACCATCCGTCCTGGTAAACGACAGATGACCTTCCGACCGACCGTCGTCTCTGTGGAGGCCAACCGAACGGTGCAATGGCTCGGTCGGATGGGATTGCCGGGCGTCTTCGACGGGCGCCACGAATTCCATCTCGAACCACTCAGCTCCGGCGGTACACGCTTCACGCAACGTGAATCTTTCAGCGGGTTGCTCGTCAGCGCCTTCGGAAGTGTCCTGGCAGACACCGAAGCTGGATTCGCTGACATGAACGAAGCACTTCGCGACCGCGTGGAGCAAAAGACAAAGACGGACCTTTGATCCGCGACCGGGTACCCGCCCGAGCCGTGGTGATCTTCGTGGCCGTGGCCCTCGCGTTGGCTTGGGCCGTGGCCCTGCCGCTGTACTTCACCGGTGGGCTCGGCAATCCGCTGACACAGCTCGTCGCCGTCGGGATGATGGCCACGCCCGCGATTGCGGCTGTGCTCGTCGTGCGATTCGTCGACCGACCACAGTCCATCCCGCGCGAGCTCGGCCTCTGGCCCCTTCGACCTGCCCGCCGACTGTTCGCATATTTGGCCTTCGCCGTGGTCATCCCCGCGGTTATCGTGCTGTCGGCACTGCCGATCGGAGCGTGGCTCGGCGTCTACCCTGCCGACATCACCGAATTCTCGGCGTTCCGTGAGGCATTCGAGGCGCAGGCGGGTGGGCTGCCACTGCCCATTCCGATCGGAGTCCTTGTGGCTCTGCAGTTCGTCAACGTGGTGATTGGCGGCATCGTCAATACCATTCCGGCTCTCGGCGAGGAGCTCGGCTGGCGAGGCTACCTCCTGCCCAAACTAATGCCGCTGGGCGCCATTCCGGCCGTCCTCATCTCCGGTGTGACCTGGGGCCTCTGGCACGCACCCCTCCTCTTACTGGGCTACAACTATCCGAGCGCGCCTGGCTGGCTCGCCGTGCTGATGATGTGCGGAATGTGTATTCTGATCGGCGCTGTCTTCGGCTGGTTGCGGCTGCGGTCGAACTCGGTCTGGCCTCCCGCACTTGCCCACGGCGTCTTCAACGCTACGGCGGGCCTGAGCCTCGTCTTCGCCCGCGCCGGCGAGCCCATCGACACGGTGCACGCCACCGTGCTGGGATGGACAGGCTGGATTGTTCCCCTCGTGCTCGTCGCTACACTCCTAGCCACGCGATCCTTGCGCCGCGAGAGGCCCGCCTGCATCGCAAGCGCCCCAGGCGTCCGGCCGGCCAACATCCAAATCAGGGAGTACAGCCCTCGGCAAGGGTCCAGTATCCCGTGAGTCGGAGGAGCGTTGACACGATCAGCCCCGCTCCTCGAGCCCATTGCGGATCCCCTGTGCGAGGTCGCCAGTACCAGGTCCGATTCAGGCGCTCCCTGTCTCATGAGCCACTGATAATCTCCTGATGTCATCAGTACAGCCCGGTCCACGATGTTTGTGTTTTGGGAGCTCCGGCACCCCTAGGATGACGTCATGGCAACCCGGGTCATTGCGAGCAAGCTGTTCCTCCCCCCGCCCCGGCAAAGCGCCGTCCCGCGCCCGCACCTGGTGCAGCGTTTGCAAGATGGTGTGGACTCGGGCCGCAAACTCACCCTGGTTTCGGCGCCGGCGGGATTCGGAAAGACAACGCTGCTCAGCGAGTGGCTGGCATCCGCTCGGCACAACGACTCTGGGACTAGGCTGGCATGGCTTTCACTCGATGAAGCCGACAATGACCCAGCCCGATTCCTCACCTACTTGGTTGCGGCGCTTAAGGGCGCCGTTTCCGCGGAGCGTTCTACTGCGCTCGCTGAGGAGGCCGTTCCGCTTATCTCCGTCGAAGCGTCCTTAACCGCGTTGCTGAACGAGATCTCACGCGCATCGCACCGCATCATCATGGTGTTGGACGACCTCCAGCTGATCGGCGTCGCCCTGACTTCCCTCACGTTCCTACTCGACCATCGCCCGTCGAATCTGCACGTGGCGATAGCGAGCCGTTCGGATCCTCCTCTGCCGCTGGCTCGGATGCGCGTCCGGGGAGAGCTGACGGAGTTGCGTGCAGCGGATCTGCGCTTCTCCCCGGAAGAGACTGCCGTGTTCCTCAACCGCGTCATGGGTTTGAGGCTCACGGCTGAAGACGTTGACGCCCTCGAAACTCGCACAGAGGGCTGGATCGCCGGCCTGCAGCTGGCCGCCTTGTCGATGCGGGACCGATCGGATATCCCCGGGTTCATCAAGGCGTTCACTGGCAGCCACCGCTTCGTCATCGACTATCTGGGAGAAGAGGTCCTGCAAGGCCAGACTGATGAGATCCGTACGTTCTTGTCCCAGACTGCCTTCCTGAACCATTTCAGTGGCCCGTTGTGTGACGCCGTTACGGGACGCTCGGACAGCGACCAGGTTCTGGAGACCCTGGAACGCGAAAACCTGTTCGTCGTGCCATTGGACGACCAGCGTCAGTGGTATCGCTATCACCACCTTTTTGCCGACGTCATTCGGGCCAGGTCTCTGAAGGTTAGCCCGGAGCGCGTACAGACCCTCCATCGTCTCGCCAGCGAGTGGCACGAGCACAATGACCTGCCAGAAGATGCAGTCAGGCATGCGCTGGCAGCGACGGATTTCGAGCGTGCTGTCGGCCTAATTGAGCGGGCGATGCCCGACATGCGCCGCCGCCGGCAGGACACGACCCTCCTCGGCTGGCTCCAGCTGCTTCCGGATGAGGTCACCGCCGGCCGACCTGTGCTCAGCGTCTACTATGCCTGGTCAATGCTCGTCTCTGGGGAGTTGGATGCTGCCGAGCGCCGGCTTGATGACGCCGAGAGGGCGCTCATTGCGACAACTGAAGCGGCTGAGCTGCCGCACCCACCGGATGGGGAGGAACTTCAGATGCTGCCGGTGATGATCCCGGTCTACCGGGCCTCGCTGGCGCAGGCTCGCGGCGACGTGGCCGGCACAACAAGACACGCTCGACGTGCACTGGAACTTACACAACCCGGTGACCATCTCGGGCGCGGCGCGGCAGCCGGATTTCTGGGTATGGCGTTGTGGGCGAGCGGCGAGCTCGACGCGGCTGCACGCACCTTCGCCGACGCGAGAACTAGTCTGGGTTTAGCCGGCAACATATCCGATGTTCTCGGCAGCACGCTGGTATTGGCCGACATGTTGATCGCGCAGGGGCGGCGAGGGGAAGCACGACGAGCGTACGAGCAATCGTTGCAGCTCGCGACGGCAGAGGGAGAACCGGTACCGCAGTCAACCGCCGACCTTCACACGGGCATCAGCGAGCTCCACCGTGAACAGAACGAGCTGGCCGCCGCCACGGAGCATCTGAGGGTGAGCAAAACCCTTGGCGAGCGCGCCTCCTTGCCGGAGAACCGGTACCGGTGGTTCGTCGCGATGTCCCGAATCAAGGAGGCCGAGGGCGACTTCGCTACCGCGCTTGACCTGCTCAACGAAGCAGAACGCCTGTACCTGCCTGGGCTCTTGCCGATGACCCGTCCGATCGCGGCGATGAAAGCGCGCATCTGGATCGCTGAAGGCAAGCTGGCTGAAGCGGAGGCGTGGGCAGAAACGCAAGGCGTGTCTGCGGCGGATACTGTGACCTACCTTCGCGAGTTCGATCACATCACCTTGGCCAGACTGCTCATCGCACAACACCGCGCGAAAAACCACAGTGCGGGTCAGCGTCGAGCTGATGGTGATAACCGTGTAATCGGCGAAGCCCTCAATCTACTCGAACGACTGCTCGGCGCGGCGGAAGCAGGGTCACGCACCGGGAGCGCAAACGAAATCCTCATCCTTCAAGCGCTCGCTCACCAAGCTACGGGGCGAACGGCTTTGGCGCTAGCGCCCCTCGGCCGAGCGCTCGCTCAGTGCGAACCGGAGGGCTATCTTCGTCTCTTTGCAGACGAGGGCGTGCCGATGGAAGCACTGCTGCAGGAGGCCGCAAAGCACCAGATCGGTATCGATTACGTGCGCGTCCTGCGCAGTGCCTTCGGACCGGGCGAGAGCACGAGACCTACTCATCAGACTGACATGGAAGCACTGAGCCAGCGCGAAATGGAGGTTCTAACGCTGCTGTCGACCGAGCTGAGCGGACCCCAGATCGCCCGTGAGATCTACGTCTCCCTGAATACCCTCCGCAGCCACACGAGCCACATCTTCCTCAAGCTCGCCGTCAACAACCGCACGGCAGCAGTGCGACGCGCACGAGAACTGGGGCTGCTCTAACACCAGGCCAGTCGATCATCACCACCTCTGTCACCACATCTGGTGATGACCCGTGATACGCATCCCTATAGATTCGGATCGTCCGTCGGCGACAGCCCTGTGCCAACAGCGGCGATCTGCTCATGGATCTAAGCAGAAACGGAGCGCCATGAGCGAACCACAAGCGCGGGGGCTGGCAGGCGACAACCGGTACGAGATTCGCGTCCAGGGACACCTTGATGCGCACTGGGACGACTGGTTCGAAGGCCTTACCATCACGAACGAAGCGGATGGAACAACCACGCTGTCCGGCGTTGTGATCGATCAAGCCCGGCTCCATGGATTGCTGGGGAAGATCGGTGGACTCGGCATGACGTTGATCTCCTTCAACGCAATCGGCAACCAACCAACGTGACCAGACCTTTAAAACATGCCGAGCTTTCGTCCAGCGTCGCATTCAACA
>JAODMM010000115.1 GCA_025465015.1 Cryobacterium sp.
TGATCAGACCCCGGAGCGCCTGGCCAGTGATGTCAGCACCCCATGACGGACCGATGAAGGAGGCTGTGACTTGGCTGTCGGGTACGTCGTACGCCTTTGCCAGGGCGCCGCGCACTTCCCGGGTCTCATCGCCCGTGAGTTGGTCAGTCTGCACCCGTACCCCGGTCGCGCCGACCGAGGACACCTTCGGAACGGCAGACGGGACGATCTCGGACACGGCATCCGTCGCGGGGCCCTGAGCTTGAGTGCTCGAATCCGAGACGACGAACTCCGAACCGCCGGTGAACTCGATACCGAAGACGAACCCGCCTCGAAGCACCGGGCCGAGGATCGCGATCAGGATCATGACCGCAGCGACCAGATACCACCGTTTTCTACGTCCGACGATATCGATCGACCGCCGACCGGTGTAAAGGTCGTTTCCGAATTGGGAGAAACTGGCCATTAGGAGTCCTTCCTCCCGGTGGACCGATCGGAGCCAGCGGATGTGAGCTCCGCCGCCTTCCGTTCGGCGATCGTCTGGCGCCGCGCGGCTTCACGGCTGGCAGCCGCTTCCTTGGGCGAGGTCACCACGGAGGGTGTCCGGAACTGGGTGCGTCCTCGATACACCGCGCCGAGGGCGCGCGGGTCCAGGCCGCTGAGTTTGTGCCCTTCATTGAAGAACTTGGTCCGGGCGAGCAACTGGAGCATCGGATGCGTGAACAGGGTCACCACGATGATGTCCACGATCGTCGTAAGGCCCAAGGTGAGCGCAAAGCCACGCACGTTCCCGACAGCGAGGATGAACAGCACTGCGGCAGCGAGGAAATTGACGGTGTCGGAAGCGATGATGGTGCGAAGCGCGCGCTTCCAGCCCGTTTCCACGGACGACTCAAGCCCGCGACCGTCGCGAAGCTCGTCACGTACGCGCTCGAAATACACGATGAACGAGTCCGCGGTGATACCGATAGCCACAATCAGACCGGCGACACCGGCCAGCGACAGGCGATAGCCCTCTCGCCAGGACAGCACCGTGATGAGGAGGTAGGTGATGACCGCTGCCACCGCTAAGGAGGCGATGGTGACAATGCCCAGCAACCGATATTGCGCCAGCGAATAAAGCACAACGAGGATGAGGCCGATCAGCCCTGCGATCAGGCCGCTTGTCAGCTGCGTGGATCCGAGTGTGGCCGAGATGGTGTCCTGGCTCTGCACGGCAAAGCTGATGGGGAGGGCGCCGAACTTCAGCTGGTCCGCGAGAGCCTTTGACGACTCCTGCGTGAACTGGCCGGTGATCTGAGGGCGTCCGTCGGTGATGACGGCGAGGGTGCGCGGAGCGGAGATGACTCGCTCGTCAAGCACGATCGCAAACTGGTTCTGCGCCCCGGTCAGGCCGCTCAGCCGGGTGGTGACATCGGCGAAAGCCTCGGTTCCAGTCCCGTCGAAGACCATGTTCACTGCCCACTCGCCAGTGGTGGCTCCGCTCTGCGTCTGGACCTGACCGTTCGTGGCGTCTGTGATGTTCTCACCACTTACCTCGACCGGACCAAGGATGTACTTGACCGCTGCATCGGGATCGCAGGTCACGAGCGGCTGGTCTGCCGGGGGGACCGTCGTCGTGTCGATGTCCTTGCAGTCGAAACTGTCGTACTCGGCTTGGAGCGCCGCGGTGATGTAAGCGAGGTCGCTCGCGTTCGTCGGCGTCGCACTCGGCGCGGCGGCGGCATCCGGTGTCGGGGTCGGGGCCGGCGAGGGCGTGGCGCTTGCCGCGTCATCGCCCCCGACGCTGTCGGCAGACGGTGCTCCGGCCACGAGCACCGGTCGGAATTCAAGGCGGGCGGACGACTCGATCCGGCTGATTGTCTCATCGTCAGGCGTCCCCGGGATGGACACAACGATGTTCTGCCCGCCCTGAGTGTTGATCTCAGATTCTGAGACGCCAGCCGAGTCGATCCGCTGGCGGATGATCGCGACGGCCTGGTTGAGTTGCTCCTGCGACACAGACTGCCCGGACTCCAGCTTCGGCGCCAGGATGATCTGGGTTCCGCCTTCGAGATCAAGCGCGAGTTTCGGTGTCCACGAACCACCGCCGGTGAGGACGCCGGCCGTGTTGAGCGCGAGGAGGCCGACGATCACCACGCCCAACCAGGTCAGGGAACGCCATGCCTTCTTGACCGGGGTCGACTTTGCCACCTATGAACTCAGCTTTCTACGCGCGTGCCCACGCCAGAACCACGCGGGCACGCTCAGACGGGATTTTTACTCGTCGCCCTTTTTGGGCTGAGTGTCGGGCAGGTCGCCGAGACGCTGGCCGAATTCGGGCGTGTCACCCAGGCCGGCGTTCTCCTCCACCACGGCATCCGCCTCGTCATCATCGGCGACAACAGTCGGCTCGACGACGCGGGCAATGGTCTGGCGGTGAATCTGTACGACGGTCCCGGGGGCTACCTCGAGCGCGACCTTGTTCTCAGCCTCGTCGATGCTCACGATGGTGCCGTACATGCCGAAGTTCGTCATGACCTCGGCGCCTGCGACCATACGGCTCTGCAGTTCCTGCTGGTCTTTTTGACGCTTGCGGCCGTTGCGGAACATGAAGAAAAC
>JAODMM010000256.1 GCA_025465015.1 Cryobacterium sp.
CGCGGGCCTCCTCCAGGCGACCTAAGCCAACGAGTGTGTAGTTCAAGAAGCCGAGCATGCTCGTCAAGGTCCAGACATCGTCGGAGCCGCGGAGTATCTCCAGCGCCTCATATCCTGCCGAGACTGCGTCCTTGTGCTCAAGGAACGCCGGAAGCTGCATGGCACGCATGGCCAAGGCATGTCCGCGGAGCTCCGTATCCTCGAGCCGGGAGGCAATGCCGAACTCTTCGTCGATGGCCTTCATGCTTGAGCCGTAATCACCGCTCCAAGCCTGGGCAAAAGACAACGCGCCCAGCAGCCTTCCCCGTTCCGCGCTTTCGTGACCGTCAAGCATCTTTAGCCCGTAAGCAGCTAACTCGAGGGCTTCGGGCATCCGGAAAAACCAAAACATGGTGTACGTTGCCTCGCAGCTCGTGCGGGAAATGGCTTTAAGATCACCCACTTCCGCATAGATGTTCAGGGCTTTACGCAACGAGGCCACCGACTCCGGCCAACGCCCTATCATCCGCAACGCCAAACCGCGCTGGAACCACAATTCCGCCCGGTCAGAAGCGTCGGCAGTATCCACGATCACCATGGCCTGATTCAGATAGCGCAGCCCCTCTTCCGCCGCGGAACTGCCCAGGGCGGCCCGGCCAGCCATGGTGAGATACCGCAGAATATTCTGCCTATCTGAAATCGGACCCGCTTGAACAAGGTGCCGTGCGATCTCATCTGCCCGCTCCTCCAAGTTGTGAGAATACAACTGCTCCAAAGCTGCGGCAGCTGCGGCATGTATTCGACGCACCCGGGCCGGCGACACGCTCTCAATGATCGCCTTACGCACAATGGCATGCACAAACTCATAACGTTCCACAGCGTCGGGCGAAGCGGCTGTGACATCGTACAAAAGCTGTGCCTGCATTGCTTCCTCCACTCCCTCCAGGAGAGACTGATCGTCTGCTTCAGCGAGTCGTTGCAACACGCCAAGTTCGAATGTCTGACCTAAGACAGCAGCCATCCCTAACAACGTCTGCGTCTCTTGGCTAAGCCGCCTAACGCGCGCCGCAACGATGTCCTTCACCCCATGAGGTACATCTGTTGTACCCGCCGCTCTCGGTCCGCTATCTTCCCCGAGGCTTCGGATCAGCTCTCGGGCATACAATGGGTTTCCCCGGGTTTCCGAGTAGATGTCATAGGCCAGGCGTTCGGCGAAGACGTCGACCGGAGACAGGGGCGACCCATCGTCTCTTACCAAGAGTTGAGCAACCTCGAGCCGATGCAAGCCACCCAACTCAATTTGAACCGGCGTTGCCTCCCGGCGCAGCTCCCCCAGGAAATCGACTAAGGCGTCTGAAGAATATTTCGGGCGAAGAGTGCAGATAATCATGGTGCGCTTTAGCGACTCCTCCTGCATCAGGTGCCTGAGCAATAGGAGGGTCGGCTCTGGGGCCCAGTGCAAATCATCAACTGCGAACAGCAACGGAGAAGACATCGAGGCCTGACGGAAAACCCGGGTGACGGCCTCGAACAACCGCGAACGGATAAAGTGCGGATCTGCCCGCAATGCGTCAACAGGGACCCTTGGTAAACGAATGCCGGAATTTGGGACGATTCTGCTCAAGTCTTCAGCCAGCTCACCAAGTTCCGCCGCAAGGCGATCCGGATCACAGGCACGGAGATAGGGTGCGAGGGCCTGTCCGACAGCCTCAAATGGGCCTGCCACGTCTTCATCGCAGCGTCCATGCAGCACCAATACCTGGTTATCGACTAATAGTTGCCGCGCGAACTCTGCAACCAACCTGCTTTTTCCAATACCTGCGTCGCCCGAGACCAGCACAAGACGCTGCGCGCCTCCCTGTACCGACCTCCACTCGTTGTGCAGTTTTTGAAGCTCCGGACCACGGCCAACGAACTCGTCTGCGTTGGCCATGCGAAGCAGTGACGGGGGAACCTCGATACGCACTGGATCAGCGGATTGGTGAGCGCGCACAGCAGCCACCAAACCCGAGCGGTCAGGGACTTCGAACTTCGTCAGGAGATTCGAGACATGACTCTCGACCGTGCGCACGCTGATACTTAAGGCCGCAGCGATCTCGCCGTTCGTCAGATGGTCGAGAACGGCCTGAAGTACCTCCCACTCCCTGGAGGTAATGCCCCGATCACGGACCGACCCGGATTTCCGTTCTGTATTGTCTGCCGGCATTGATGGATTCCTCTCTGAACCCGAGTGGGGCAGGTCAACGCCACAATCAACCGGAGGCCCTTGTCCGGTACCAGTCTCGGTGCGCACATCCGGCTCGTTTGAACTCCATCGCTAACGCATCATGCCCGCGCTTGGAGTAAAGCCGCAGTGCTCTGCCCCTATGTTTAGAATCTCTCCGCAACTGGCGGATGTCGAGTCCCCGGTTGTAGAACCGCAAATTCCGGAAAGAGCGGCGCCACCGATTCTCACGTCGGTGGCCGCCCGAAGCTAAAGAAACGGGTGTGCACTTCAAAGCGCCACCAATCCGACCTGTCTCTCTCGACAGCCATAACGTTCTGCCCACGGGTCGCCAGTAGAGGTGCCTGCTGGCACTCTAGTGGCTGATCAGGGAAAGTTTTCACGGCCGCTGGCAAAGGTTCCGGTCCATGGACGACGAGCCCCGGGCATCCTTCCGTACTGACTCCCACCCTGTTCCCGTGGAGAAATCCGTGATGGTCACGGATGTGCAGCGCATAGGACACATTCCACACTGATAGGGACAGATTGTAGTCCCAGGGTCATGGCCAGCACCCCGCCGGCGGTACCTCCCCAACAGCCCTATTTGGCGAGAAAGGCAGACTGAAATGACACGCGAAGAAGCCTATGCCGATTGCCCCCCAGATTCGTATGTGGAATTCTATGGCGGCCAATGGCTCGTGGTCCCGTTTGCGCCCGTCCAGCAGCCCGCCTTTTTCACGTGTCTGCCCGGGAACGGCCGGGTTAGCCGCCATAACCGCTCCAAATGACCTTCGGCACCGCAACCGGTCACGACCTGCGCACGGACGCCAAAAACAATCCATATCCCACTCGAAGGAGAATCATGCAGTCCACTATTGCGCCCATTGATATTCATGTGACCAGTCGCGAAGCCCTTGATGAACGGCTCGAGACCGCCGTCAAGCACCTGCAGGAAGCCGCGATGCTGACCGGCAGGCACGGGATCTTGGTCACGCGCAACCGGGCCGGAAGCTATACAGCCGCACTCTCAGAACAGGTTCCTTTTGGACTGACGCGCGAATTGGTTCGATAAGGCACCAGGAGAAGTGGGCGGAACCGGCGCGTTACTGATTAAAGGATTCCAGGCGAGGCCCATACCGTGAGGTGAGGTCTCCCGGCAGTGTCCTCAAACCCTGAGTTGAAGCCGGTCCCTGGCCGGGTCGGATTGAGCCTGCGCGGCTCGTCCGCGCAAACTTCCGCCCGCGCTGGAGACCGGCTTCACCCGCCGGAATGCGGCGAGAATGGCCCGCCCCACCACAACGATTCCGATGATGGTGGTGACGGCGCGCAGGGTGTCCCAGCCCGCCGTCGACGTCACCAGCGAGTACAGCAGGAAGCTGCTCAGGTTGGTGCCCAGCGG
>JAODMM010000257.1 GCA_025465015.1 Cryobacterium sp.
CATCCGTGATCGACGCGATGCTGACCGGAGAACCTCACCCTGTGCGCGCACTCTATGCGAGCGGGGTGAATATCGTCGTGACGTACCCCAACTCGGCCCGGACGATCGAGGCCATTCGCTCCCTCGACCTCTTCGTGGTCGCGTCGCACACGATGAGCCCCACGGCGGCACTCGCCGACTATGTTTTGCCGAAACTGACGGCCCTCGAGGAGGAGGAGATTTCGTTCCACGCGAGCGGAGGGTGCCTGACCTACACCGCTCCCGCTGCGAAAAGGGTCGGCGAGGTTCGCCCGGATATCGAGATCGCCGCCGGGCTCATGGACCGGCTCCGGGCCGGCAATCTGCTGGCGGGCGAGTTCCTACCCTGGCGGAACCAGGCCGAACTGAACGACTACCTGCTTACCGACTGCGACATCTCACTGGATGACCTGCGGCGCGATGGCTTCGTTCCCGTGCCACAGTCGCACGGCAGGTTCGGGCCGGGCAGCTTTCCGACGCCGACCGGCAAAGTCGAGCTCTATTCCGAAACCCTTGCGCGACTCGGGCACGACCCGCTGCCCGATTTCGTCCCGGTACAAATGGAAGGCTCATGCGCAGCCGATTATCCGCTGGTGCTCCAGACCGGCCTTCGCGAGAAAACCTATCATCATTCGCGTTTTCGCGAGCAGAGCTGGGCCCGGAAGGTCTCGCCGGACCCCGTCATCTTTCTCCACCCGCAAACGGCCGACGCGTACGGCGTGTCCGACGGCGAGTGGATTGCCATCGAGACGAACGTGAGTGGCGGGCGCTGCCGCCTCAAGGCGAGTCTGACGGAAGACACGCTTCCCGGAGTGCTGACCACCGGCATGGGCTGGTGGCGACCCGGGACAGACCTGCCGCACTTCGGCGCGCTCGACGTGAACGTGAATGCTGTTCTCAGCTATGGCAGCGCTCATGATCCTGTGAGCGGATCGGTGAACACCAGGGGTGTCGCTTGCCGCCTCGTCCGCCCCTGAGCCCCCCCTGTGTGCGATCGGGCAACTCGATGCCCGGTCCTGTCCCGTTTCAGCCCTCAAAGGAGAGAGTATCATGCAGGATAGTGTTGCGCGGTATCAGGGCAAGGATGTCACGATCGAGCACATGGAGGCGATCATGGCCGCCTTCAACAGTCGGAATGCCGACCGCATCGTCTCGTACTTCGCGGAAGACTGCACCTTCTACATGGCTAGCGGCCCAGAGGTCGCGGGCCGCACCGTTCATGGCAAGGATAAGCTGAGGAAGGTGCTTGCCGACCGGTTCGTGTTGATCCCCGACATGCGCTGGGACCCCAAATACGACCACGTTTATGGGAACCACGCCGTGTCCGTCTGGACCGTGAAGGGCAACGCCAAGGACGGCACCGTGCTGGACTACCAGGGCTGCGATCTCTGGGAGTTCCGCGACGGACTTGTTTTGAACAAGGACACGTACTGGAAGATCGTGCGGCCAGACTGAGCGGCCGCACCACTTGCCGCAATCGACAGCCGATTGCCGCTTCAGGCGGCAGTCGGCAGCCCGACCACGGCTTCGACCTCCACCTTCATGCCCGGGATGGCGAGGCGGCTCACCTCGATCAGTGTGCTGGCCGGGCGGGCTTCCCCGAAATAGCGCTGACGCACGGGGTTGATCTTCGTTCGGTCATCGACGTCCGTCAGAAAGACGGTGACTTTCAGGATGTCGCCGAAGCCAGCACCCGCGAGTTTCAGGATCTTATCCATCGCCACGAAAATGGCCTCGGCTTGCGCCACGACATCATCGCCGCCGATCACGTTCAAATCCTGATCGAGCGGGGCGATGCCCGATATGAACAACATGTTCCCGAACTGGACGGCATCGCAGTAGTGGCTGATAGGCGGGCTTAGCCCCGGGACCGAATATTCCTTGCGCATCGTGCTCCCGCTCATCTCGACCTCTCCCTCGCTCTGACCGATGTACGCCGCTGCAGCCGCGGCTCCGCGCCGGCTGCTTCACCGCGCAGCAGGTGATAAACGACCCCGGACGCGGCATCCCGGATATGGTCGGCCATGGCGGTGCGGGCCGCGTCGGGGCTGCCCTGCCGGATCACGTCGAGCAACGCCCCGTGCTCGCTTCCAGGCATCTCAGGCACCGTGAACAGGCTTATGTACATAAGGATATAGGGCTGCGTGGAGTGACGCAGCCGGCGGATCTCACCGAGCAGGCGAGGCATCCCCGCCACTTCGTAGAGTTCATCGTGAAACTGGTCGTGCAGGCCGATCCAGCGGCGTGGATCCTCGGAGGCACGAGCCATCTCCTTGAGGATTTGTCCCAGCCCCGAGACATGGGTGGCGTTGAGACGTGGCGCCGCTCGCTCGGCCGCGAGCCCCTCGAGTGCGATCCGGATCTCGAAAAGCTCGACGATGTCTGCCGGCGTACGTGAGGTGACGATCGCGCGCCGGTTGGAGCCGATGGTCACGAAGCCCTCCGCTTCGAGCTGAAGGATCGCCTCGCGCACGGGCATGCGGCTGATGCCAAGCGCCTTCCCGATCTGCTCCGGCCGAAGCGGCGCGTTGGCCGGAAACTCACCCGACGTGATGCGCTCCTTGAGATAGCCGTAGGCCGATTGCTGGGCGTTCATGGGACGAAACCGCGACCCGTCCGGAGTAAACCGTATCCAGTTAGCACCTAGCTCAGCTGCCCGGAAGCCGCGACCCGAGCCGAATTTACCTGCCATCGACCGCGATTGCTCTTGCAGTTGGCCTCTGCATTGCTACGCTCTCGCCACCGCAGCGCCCGGCAGGTGCTCCGTTCTGTATCCAGTCGCGCTAGTCAGAGGGATATCAAGATGACGGATCGGCGAACTCTGCTGAAGGCGCTCGGGGGCGGAGCGGCACTCGCCGCCTGGAGCCGGACAAGCCTCGTCCACGCCCAGGGAAACATGGTCACGATCACGAGCCTTGGCGGCAAGTGGGAGCAATCCATCCGGGAACACTTCATCCCGCTCTTCAAGCAGCGCACCGGCGCGGACGTCCGGGTAGTGCTCGGCGCCCCTCCGCAATGGACGTCCCAGATCGAAGCGCAGCCCAACAACCCGCCCCTTGACGCCG
>JAODMM010000266.1 GCA_025465015.1 Cryobacterium sp.
GCGGCAGGTTCGAGATCCCTGTCCAACCTTCCGTCGGTGGTGCGAGAATGACGTGACACCTCAAGGTCAGATAGGAAGAGGTTGTGAGGTGCCCTGAGATTCCGTAGCGCTAGGGGGGCTTCCCTCCATCTCTCTGGCTTCGAATCATCATGCGCGCGACCGGGGTTGACACCGACAAGCGGGTCGGCTGGACCACGCCGAAAATGGATTGTGGCATTAGCCGAGCGCGAGGCGGCACGGCACGAGTAACGGCAATCGGCAACCGGTTGACCTCCGACATGCGGAGATTTTGCTCAACGAGGGCAACCAGATCGAGATTCCGGTCGGTCATGCTCTCGTTAGCGCAGTCCCCGATGACGTGCTGATTTCTTGCTCACGACTGGCTGGCCTTCCGACGGTGTCCCTGCACCAGGGAGCGGGTTTGGCCCGACTTGGAAACAATCGCCAAGCTCAGGAAGGCTTGAAAGCTCGACTCTGGCCCGGGGAATGACACCCCACCCAACGACCGCTAGGGCGGGTCAACGTCTGATGGCAACGCTACAAGGCGCTACTCGAGTTCTCCCTCGTCGGTCAGCTTGCGTCCTTCATGTGCCCGCGGCCAGAGAGGACCTTCACCGCAATCAAACAGCTGTCAATTCTGAGTGCCATGGCGGGTTCGCGCCTCGTCGGGAGACCGTGATTGCGGCGGCCGCACTTGCAGCGGCCCCGAGCACGACGAGCTCGTCTTCGGTCATGTTGTCGGCGTCCCGACGCCATGTCTCGACTGACCCGGCAGTTGAGAGGCTTCTGAGGAGGCCGTCTATCAGTGCGCTCATATAGGAGTCTCCGGCGCCGATGGTGTCGGTGACGACGGTGGCCGGCGTCCGAACTCGCACCAGAGTCGCGCGAGTTGACAGCAGAGCACCCTCGGCGCCCAGAGTCATGATTGCGACGCTGGGGCCTGCCGCTCGGAGGTCGGCGAGAACGTCGGCCGGGCTGCGTTGGGGGTAAAGCCATGCCGCGTCCTCATCGGAAAGCTTTATCACGTCTGTCCCTGGCAGGAACTGCTGCAGGTGAGCTCGAGCGGATTGGGGGTCGCTGAGGAAAGTCGTGCGGATGTTGGGATCTAGAGTGATCAGCGCGTTCGCCCCTAGTTCCTTGAACCCCCGCTTCCACGAGGTCGCCCCGGGTTCCGCGAATAGCGCGATCGAGCCGATGTGAATGATGGCGGCCGAAGGCAGCGACACTGGTTTCGAGACGGAGAGTTCATTCTCGAAGCGGTAATCGGCTGATCCGTCGGGTCGCAGCGCCGCCCGCGACACGGCACTGGGTCCAGGCCTGACGGAGCCGGGATGCAACTCCACCCCCGCAGCCTGCAAAGCATCCCTGACCATGGCACCTACGCCATCGTCACCGATTCCCGTGACAAGGGTCGTAGAGACGCCCAGGCGGCCGAGTCCGATCGCCACATTGAACGGCGATCCCCCTAGGGACTCGGCCACCTGTCCATCGCCGAGCTCCACAACATCCAGGAGCGACTCACCGATCACGAGCGCGCCGATCTTGGTAGGTGCGGTGTCAGACACGAACATCGCCGCAAAGGTGCACCTGAACACCTAGCTCAGCGAACATGGCCGCCTTGGTCATCAAAGCCGCATCCGCAGACGCTTCGTCCGTCGCGTAGGCGACATTCACGTGGTTCGCCTTGTGACGCCCCATGAACTGGTCTCGCGTGACGCCGTGCAATACGGCGTGCATGATCGGCCATTCTGGGTTGGTGGCTTGCCAACGTCGTTCGGTCTCCTCGGCAGGAAGTTCGATAGCGGATCCGCGACCAAGGTCAACGTGGAGTGAGCCACCCTCTACGAATACTCGTGACCAGACCAGCTCACCCGGTCGCGAGAGGCCCTTGATCGTCGACCCTCCAAGGGGAAAGTACAAGGGGTTCTGGCGCATACCTTGAGCACCCGCATAGCCTCCGACGAGGTGCGATGGCGGGACGGCGCCCGAAATCTCGAACGTCCACACGAATTGGCCACCGAAGTCCTTGCCCCACCGAACATCATGCAGGGTGGTCGCGGGATCTAGACCCATAGCGACCCAGATTCGATTGGTGATGAGCGCGTCAACAGCGGCACCTTCGTCCGCTTCGTTGAAGTGCGGGAGCGCCGCCCCCTCCCAAAGGATTCGTGACCCGTCACGAGAGGTGACCGGGGGCCGATCCACGTTGTTCAACAGCCCTTCCGCCAAGTCGGAAGCGGGACAGATGTCTTTCAAGCCCTGCTGATATTGGATGCCCAAGGAGTCCACTCCGAAATCGTCACCAATCCGCAGCGCCGCGATGTACATCTTGTACTGCCATCGAAGCTGGGATTCGGTAAGTTCCGTTGCTTCGTCCGTTCCGAGCAGGAAGGTCATTCCCTTGCTGCGCACCCAGGAGTCGACGGCGTCGGCCTCTTCATCAGGGACCGTGAGCATCTCGGCCCATAGAGCGGACTGCGAAAGCCGCTCCTTGTACAGGCCCAGTGGGTTCAGCAGCTCGTCGTCGATGATCGCGTTGTACATCCCCATGCAGCCCTCGTCAAATACGCCGAGAATCGCCTTGTCATTCTTCAATTGCGCAGCAAGCGCGCGACCTAGCTCGACTTCTGGCGACGCGGGCAGCTGGGGCAA
>JAODMM010000003.1 GCA_025465015.1 Cryobacterium sp.
CCCATACAGCCACCATAACGCTGCGAACAGAGTAACCAAGGCTCTCGTGGAGTGGCTCGTTCTGTTTCAGCGCGAGGAAAGAGTGACCCAGCGGGGATTTCACCACGAACCACAGGGCGGCGACACACACCACCACCGCGCCCAAGATGAACCAGTACTTCGCAACGAGGCTGTTCAGTTCTAGCCAGCCCGGCAAGACGCTGGGGTAGGGAACGGAGAGACCATCGCTACCCCCGGTGAATTCTCTGAGGGTTTCGCTCAGGCTGGCAAAGACCTGCGCCAAGGCGATGGTCAGCATGACCAGATATCCGCCACGCACGTACTGCGCGATAAGCGCGAATAGTGCCCCTGCTCCACCGCCGACGATCGCGGCAAACAGCAACCCGATCGGCGCAGGCACTCCGAGATGGGTGAAGAGCAATGCTGAGGCGTACGCGCCGACACCGAAGAACGCGGCGTGGCCGAGCGAGATCATGCCGCTGAATCCGACGCAAATGCTCAGCGCCACAGCAAACAGCCCGAGTATCATCGCGGAATTCAGCACGACCAGGCCGAATGCTGAGATCACGAACGGAAGCACCGCTAAGGCTACGACCACAACGACAGCGGCGGCGGGTCGAAGGAGGGGATTCGCTGCGCGCCACCGTGCAGCAGTCACGCCGATTTTGCTCACCACTGTAGACATCAGTAGGCCGCCCTCGCGCTCTTGAGGCCGAACAAACCGCTCGGCCTGAGGATGAGAAATAGTCCCATCGTCACGTAGAGAAGGAACGGCGCGAATCCGCCCGAGTATGCGGCACCCAGAGATTGAACGAGTCCCACCAGAAGTGCGCCGACGAGCGTTCCTCGTGCGCTTCCAAGCCCGCCGATCACCACGATGACAAGAGAGAAGAGGAGCAACTGGTGGTCGAGCCCTGGGCTGGCACTGAGAATGGGTGCTCCCAGCGCCCCGCCCAGGCTCGCTAGCGCTGTGCCGAGGACGAACGCACCGAGGAATGTCATATTCACGTTGATCCTGATCGTGCCCAGCATCTCTCGGTCTTGCACGGCCGCCCGAAGAATGGCGCCGTAGGTGGTGCGCTCGAATCCGAGGATGACGGCGGTAGCGAGGATGCCGCCCACCACCAGCACAGCCAGCCGGTAGATCGGGTAGACCTCACCGAACAGGCTCACGCTGCCTTCCAGCGCTTGGGGCGCCGGAACACTGTGGAAGCTCGTACCCCAAATAGCGTGGATGACGTCGGTGATGATGTAGGCCACACCGAGCGTGAGCAGTGCTTGCGTCAGTTCTGAGTACTTCAGCAGAGGTTTGAGCACGAAGTACAACAGAAGACCGAGCACTGCCCCAGCTGCAGTGGCCAGGAGGAGAGATACCGCGAATGGAATGCCGCGGGAGACGAAGTCAAATGCCAAGTAAATTCCGACAAGGACCATCGCTCCATGCGTGAGGTTCAACACGTCCATGAGCCCGTAAATCACGGACAGACCAACGGCGATCAGGAACAACAGCACCCCGACGGCTAAGCCGTTGAAGATGATGATCATCAATGTGGACATGCGTAGTCTCTCCTCCTAGCCAACCGTTACTACCGGCGACTAGGTTGCCGGGCCGAGATTTTCGATGATCTTGTTGCCGAATACGCCGTTTTCGCGGGTGATCTCGACACGCAGTACATCATGGGTCGGGGACTGGTTCGATCCTTCGAACTTGGTCGTGCCCATCGGAGAGTCGATCTCCTCGAGCAATTTCAGGCCCTCCATGATCTTGGTTCGAAGGTCCTCACCCTCGGCATCCTGCGCTAGGGCCTCTTCCAACATCTGGCCGGCCAGGTAGGCAGTGGCGGAATACCAGGAAGGCTCTGAATCGTGCAGGTCGACGTAGGCCGCGACGAACTCCTTGTTGACGTCGCCTTCGATGTTGGCGGACCACTCACCGAACTGGTTGATTCCGACAGCAGAATCACCTTGCGCCTCGAGAACCTCGGGGCTTGCCAGCGTGCTCAGGCCGAACAGGGGGATCTGACCCTTCAGACCGAAGGCCTCGTACTGCTTGACGAAGTTTACGGCCTCCCCGCCCGCGTAGAAGGCGTAGACGGCGCTGGGGTTCGCTGCCTTAATTTCGGCCAGATACGGCTGGTAGTCGGTCGTGGTCTGGAAGGGCGTGAACACCTCGCCGGACGTCTTCGCTCCCGCCGATGTATAGCCGTTGAGGAACCCTTCGATCTGGGTGCGTCCTCCCGCGTAGTCGGATGCCATCGTGTAAACACCGTCACCCACCGTCTCGGCGAGGTACTTACCGACCACCGGCGCTGCTCCCACGTCACTGCCCGTTGCGGGCAGGTTGGAACGCCAGACATAGGGGCTGTCGCCCACCGGGACACCGGACGCTACGGTGATGATCAGCGGAGTCTTCTTCGCGTCCATGTCCGGAGCGATCGCCAGCCCCACCGCGCTGCTCACGACACCGACGACTGCGTCGACTTCGTCTTGCTGGATCAATCGCTGTGCGGCGGTCTTTCCGATAGCGGGGTCACCGGCGGTGTCAGCGACAACCACCTCAACGTCACGGCCGGCGATCTTCGAATCGTTCAGCTCCAGGTACGTCTCGAAGCCCTTTGCCGTGTCGCTTCCAATTTCTGCGTACACGCCGGAAGTCGGTATGAGAACACCGATCTTCAGAGTCTCGGTCTTGGCCGCGCTTGCTTCGCCACCGATGGCGGCTTGGCCACAGCCGCTCAGCATCACCACGGCCAGAGTTGCGCCGAGCGTGCCCGTCATCAATCTTCTAGTTTTTCGCTTGATCATTTCTTGCTCCTCAGGATTTGGTGCTGCAGGCGGGAAGGATGAATTGCGCGTTGCGTCGTGGCCAGAGTGATCATCGGGGTGTGGCCGCGAGTGGAGCGATTGAAGGCTCATTGACTGGGGAAGGCAGCCCCAGAAACTGTTCTGCGTTTCCTCTAAGCAACTTATTTCGAGTCTGATCGTCGAGGAAATCGGCGGACCTTATGAGCGAGCCGGCGGACTGCTCCCCGAGCGGATAGGGGTAGTCACTGCCGAGCATGACATTGTCCGTACCCATTGTGTCGACCAGGAGCCGCAAGGCGTTCGGCTCGAACACCGCGGAATCCACGCTGAAACGTGACAGGTAATGCGACGGGGGGTGCTCGGACGTGGCGACGAGGTCAGGGCGACGGTGCCACGCATTGTCCATGCGGCCGACCCAGAACGCGAAGGAGCCGCCGCCATGGGCGAAGCAGAGCTTGAGGTCGGACGACACGCGGTCCAGCGTTCCGCCGAGAATGAGCGCCAGGATCGATAGGTGCGTCTCAGCCGGCATCCCGGTAAGCCATTGCGCCATCCACCGTTGCAACCGGGGAGAGTCGGCCATGTCCCAGGGGTGCACGAAGACGGGCGCCCCGATCGCGGCGCAGTGCTGCAGGAAGGTGACGATTTGCGCATCGTCGAGGTCGCGATCTCCGACGTGGTTGCCGATTTCGACGCCGGCATGGCCCAGTGCCATGCAACGGTCCAACTCGGCGCAGGCGGCATCGATGTCTTGGAGCGGAACTTGGGCGAACGGCAGCAGGCGTTCCGGCGCGGGGGCGCATATTTCCAGCGCCAGGTCGTTGAAGATCCGGCTGACTTTTACCGCGTCATCGGCTGGTGCGGCGTAGGAGAAGAATGCGGGCGTCGGCGACACCACCTGGATGTCTACACCCGCCGCGTCCATGTCCGCGAGCCTGACTTCGGCGTCCCAGGCGTCGGATTGGATTTTCCGGAAGTCTTTCGTCCCGAACATGACGACAGCGTCACGTTCATTTTCTATGCGCAACCAGGGCCATTCGAAGTCGCTGTCGGTGACCGCACGGAGGTCGGGCCACTGGCGCGGAACGTAGTGCGTATGAACGTCTATTGAGGTCGGTTGCTGCACGTTAGCCGTACGATTCCGTTGAAAGCTCCATGAAGGGAATCATGTCGCGGCGAGCAATGCCTGTCTAATGCTATTTTGAGCTCGTGCTATGCCTATAGAACATGGACGGGAGACTTGTGCTAACTGACGGCCGATTGAAGCTCCGCCACTTGGCGCTGGCGCTTGCCATTGCACAGCATGGAAGCATGATCCGTGCGGCTGAGAGCCTCCACGTGACTCAGCCAGTCCTCACGCGAGGTCTCCAGGAGCTCGAACGAATTCTCGAAGTCAAGTTGTTCGATCGCAATCCGCGGGGAATGGTGCCCACCGTTTTCGGGGAGTCATTCCTTGAGCACGCGCGCGCGGTCGACCTTCATCTTCGGGATGCGCGACGGTACTTGAACGAGCTGGCCGATGCGACTGTGGGAACGGTCGTCGTCGGCATCCATCTCGCGGGGTCCAATTTGCTGCTGCCGCGCGCGATCGCGTCGATGAAAGCTGCCCGACCACGAGTAACGATCATCGTTCGTGAGGCCTCACCAGACTTGCTGCGCTCGAGCCTTGTTGCGGGAGAGATCGACCTTATTGTTGGTCGTTTAACGAGCGGCGAACCGGTGACGGGGCTGCGCCATGTCGCGCTCCACGCAGAGCCGATCCGGCTGGTCGCCGCGAAAAGCCATCCGGCACTCGCGTTGCCCACACCGCGCCTTGAGGATCTCCTCGGCTATCCGTGGATTCTTCCTGGATCACAAACTGAGCTGCGCCGCGAGCTGGACACCCTTTTCTTGAACAGCGATGTGCCGTTGCCGGATAACCGCATCGAGTGCACTTCCTTATTAACGGTGAGGACGCTGCTCGTGGAGACGCAGGGAATCGCCATGCTTCCAGCCACCATTGCCGATGCCGACGACAGCTTGGCAGTTCTGCCTATCGAGCTCACGAACATCACCCGAAGGGTTGGTGTAACTCTGCGGGAGAGCCAGCACCTGAACCCGAGCGCGGCGATGCTGCTGGAGCATTTGCAGGCCGCCGCCGCAGTTCTTCGCGAGTCCGCTTGAACGCGCCCTCAGCCCATGTGTGGCTGAGGACTGATCGGCTGTGCACTGATTAGTCCCCAGCAGTGGCGAGAAGCGCGGCCCAGATGTCCGCGCGCACGGGGAAGGACTTGAAGTCGCGGCCGAGAACCTTCGCCGCTATTTCGATGCGATGACGGACAGTATGTCGGTGCACGCCCAGGGCGTCGGCGGCACGGTCGAACCGGCCATCATGCTCGAGCCAGCTACGAAGCGTCAGGCCCAGCTCGCTATGGTGCTCGGTGTCGTACCTCTTGAGAGGTTCCAGCATGGTGCGTGCGGTTGTTCGAATATCCTCGCCCGACAGGAACCCGAGAAGCCCGTCCCGCACGACGCTGTGGAAATGAGCGGGCCCTCCGCCGGACGAGATCGCTCGGTCGTGTGCTTGTTTCGACTGGTTGAGTCCAAGCGCCAGCCCCGACCAGTCGACGTCATTCGACATACCGACCGCGGCGTTGAACCGATCCGACACCTCCATCACCATGTCGCGACCGTGACCCGAAAGACACAACACCACGTCGTCGTCGTGTATGGCGAAGAACAGCGATCCGGGATCGGCAGCGGCGCGCAGTTCGAGAAAGTCGAGGAGGGCATCCCGTTCGGAAGCGTCGACGCTGGCCGTTCCGATCTGGAGTGGGGGCGCGGGCAGCCCGCCCCACATCTCGGCCGCAATCTCGCTCGCGATATCGTGTCCACCGGCAAGCAGGGCGCGAAGAAGGCCGGAGCGCAGTGCGGTGCGCGCGCGTTGCAGGTCGCGGTTCTGTTGTAGCGCGAGGCCCGCGAGGGCGATCACCGACTCCACGAGGCCCTTGCTGGCTGGGTCGAGAACGCTTCCTCCGCCTACTGCAATCACCCCACTCAAGCGGTCCGCGTCACCGAGAGTCTGTAGCGTCCACGTGCTTGCGTCCAGAGCAACCGTGGTGCTCGCCCTGCGGCCTCGACGCAGCAACCGTGCAACCTCCGCGCCGAGCCTGTGAAGATCGACATGGGACTGCGCTGGGAACGACCGATCGAGTTTTCCGGTGGCGTCGTACATCGCAACGCCCTGCTCGAGCTGGCGCGAGAGCTCAGCCAGAGTGGCGTTCAAGCCATCTGGGCGTAGGGCGGCGTGCGTGATCGCCCGCTGTGCCGTGACTGCCCACGTCTGGCGGGCGTACTCCTCTTCGGCAAGGATGCGAGCGACTTCGCGCGCAACGGCGATGAACGGGATTCGGTAGGGCACCTCGAAAAGCGGCAGTCCAAATTTCAGGCACGCACGGATGAGCTCCTCCGGTATCCCGGCCCGTATCACCTCGGTGCCGAACCCGAGCCCGCCGAGCCGGTGCCGGTGCAGGCGTTCCACGTAGGCGTCGACCAGCGCCTCGTTATCGATTCCGAACTGAGTCCCGGTCGTGAGAAGGACCTGACCCGGCTGGACAAATGGCGTCGGGTCCGTCAGGTCGGAGCTGTGCACCCAAGGGATCGGCTGATCGAGCGCTCCGTCAGGAAGGTCCGCGTCGTTGGTCACGAGCAACAACCCGAGTGGGCGGGTGGCTGCGAGGCTCCGCAGCGTGGGAGGCATATGCGTCACCCTTCTATACGCCACGTCTAATCAAGTACGCCTCAGTGTACGTCCTGAATATAAGCGCGGGGCGTTTGATGCTCTAGTCTCTGAGGCTTACGCAGGTTTTCGGGAGGACCCCCATGACATACCAGCAGAGCACCACCCGCGAGGCGGAAATGCTCCAGTCTGTGCCCAATCGCCTGTTCATTGGCGGTGAATGGGTCGCGGCAGAGGGCGGCAAGACGATCGAGGTGGTGGACCCGTCTACCGGCGAGCTGCTTTCCACGGTCGCAGACGCGACTGTGGCCGACGGCATGCGCGCGCTGGACGCCGCCGCGGCGGTTCAGGCGGAGTGGGCGGCGACTCCCGCACGGGTGCGAGGGGAGATACTGCGCCGGACATTCGACTTGCTGCAGGAGCGCAAGGAGGAGTTCGCGCTGCTGATGACTCTCGAGATGGGAAAGCCCTTGGCGGAGGCACGCGGCGAGGTCGCGTATGGAGGCGAATTCCTGCGCTGGTTCGCGGAGGAGGCGGTACGGATCCAAGGCCGGTACGGGGCCAACCCTGAGGGCAGCGGAACAATGATCGTCAGTCAGCACCCTGTCGGCCCCTGCTATTTGATCACGCCATGGAACTTCCCGCTCGCCATGGGCACGCGCAAGTTGGCTCCCGCACTGGCTGCCGGGTGCACTGTTGTCATCAAACCCGCAACATTGACCCCACTCACCACCCTTGCCCTTGTCGCGCTGCTGGAGGAGGCCGGTTTGCCCAAAGGCGTGGTGAACGTCATCACCACGAGGTCGACCGGACCGCTCTCCGAGGCGCTGCTCGCCGACCCTCGTCTCCGCAAGCTCAGCTTTACGGGCTCCACCGAGGTCGGTGTTCGACTCTTGAAGCAGGCGGCGAACAACGTGCTGCGCGCGTCCATGGAGCTCGGCGGAAATGCGCCGTTCGTCGTGTTCGACGACGCGGATCTCGACGCCGCTGTGGAAGGCGCGCTCCTTGCGAAATTCCGCAACATCGGCCAGGCCTGCACCGCCGCGAACCGGTTTATCGTGCAGGAAGGGATCGCTGACGAGTTCGCCAGGCGGTTCACGGAGCGGGTGCGGGCGCTGAAGGTGGGTCGAGGAACCGAGCCCGGTGTGCTGATCGGGCCCCTGATCGACCAGAAGGCCGTCGCCAACACGAAGCGCCTCGTGGATGATGCCGTGGCGAAAGGGGCAACCATTCTGACTGGTGGCTCTCCGATCGAGGGTTCCGGCAGCTTTTTCGAGCCCACCGTGCTCGACGGGGTCCGGGAC
>JAODMM010000018.1 GCA_025465015.1 Cryobacterium sp.
CCGTGCCCTTGGCGACTGGGTGCCCACCGCCGAGCCCGACACAGAGATCCAGTTCACGCCGGCCCGCGTGATCATGCAGGACTTCACCGGTGTTCCTTGCATCGTCGACCTCGCCACCATGCGTGAGGCGGTGGAAGAACTCGGCGGCGACCCGAAGAAGATCAATCCGCTCGCCCCGGCGGAAATGGTCATCGACCACTCCGTGATCGCCGACCTTTTCGGCTCAGAGAACGCGTTCGAGCGCAATGTGGAAATCGAGTACGAGCGCAACGGTGAGCGGTACCAGTTCCTGCGTTGGGGACAGACAGCTTTCGACGACTTCAAAGTCGTGCCGCCGGGCACAGGTATCGTGCACCAGGTCAACATCGAATACCTCGCCCGCGTCACCATGACCCGCGAGGTCAGCGGCACGCTTCAGGCCTACCCCGACACCTGTGTCGGCACCGACTCCCACACCACCATGGTCAACGGCCTCGGGGTCCTCGGCTGGGGCGTCGGCGGTATCGAGGCCGAGGCGGCTATGCTCGGGCAGCCCGTCTCGATGCTCATCCCGAAGGTCGTCGGCTTCAAGCTGTCCGGCTCCATCCCCACCGGCGTGACCGCGACGGATGTCGTGCTCACGATCACCCAGATGCTTCGCTGGCACGGGGTCGTAGGCAAGTTCGTGGAATTCTACGGTTCCGGCGTGGCATCCGTTCCCCTTGCCAACCGAGCGACAATCGGCAACATGAGCCCGGAGTTCGGGTCGACCGCGGCGATGTTCCCCATCGATGATGTGACCCTCGATTACCTGCGGCTCACCGGCCGAAGCGACGACCAGGTCGCGCTCGTCGAGGCGTACTCGAAGCTCCAGGGACTCTGGCACGACCCCTCCATCGAACCCGTGTTCAGCGAGTACCTCGAGCTTGACCTGTCCACCGTTGTTCCCTCGATCGCTGGGCCGAAGCGCCCGCAGGACCGAATCGAACTCAGTGCGGCGAAGTCGCAGTTCGTGAAGGACCTCGACGACTACGCTTCCAAGCCGCACTCCCTCGTGGATGCCGCCGTCGAAGGCACCTTCCCGGCCTCAGACCCGATTGGCTTCACCGCCCAGGACGAGCAGACCGCTCACGCCCAGAGCGCATCCGACGTAAGTCACCAGCACGAGTTCCAGGCTCATGCAAGCCACGCGCCCTCCAACCACACCCAGCCCACGGAGGTGAAGCTGGCTGACGGCAGGGAGTTCACGATCGATAACGGCGCTGTCGCTATCGCAGCGATCACCTCCTGCACCAACACCTCGAACCCCTCGGTGATGCTGGCCGCGGGCCTGCTGGCGCGGAACGCGGCGAAGAAGGGCCTGAAGTCCAAGCCGTGGGTGAAGACCACTCTTGCCCCGGGCTCGAAGGTCGTCACCGACTACTACGAGAAAGCCGGACTGAACGGTTATCTCGAAGACCTCGGCTTCTATCTCGTCGGTTACGGCTGCACGACGTGCATCGGCAACTCCGGCCCCCTCGAGGATGAAATCTCCGCGGCAGTGCAGGAGAACGACCTGGCGGTCACCGCAGTATTGTCGGGAAACCGAAACTTCGAGGGCCGCATCAACCCCGATGTGAAGATGAACTACCTGGCCAGCCCTCCCTTGGTCATCGCCTACGCTCTGGCCGGGTCGATGAACTTCGACTTTGAGACGGATGCGTTGGGCCAGGACACTGAGGGCAACGACGTCTTCCTGCGCGACATCTGGCCCGACGCCGCCGAGGTGCAACGCACGATCGACGAGTCCATCGACTCCGGAATGTTCACGCACCAGTACGCCGGGGTGTTTGAAGGCGACGAGCGTTGGAAGTCGCTCGACACCCCCACCGGGGCCACGTTCGAATGGAACCCGGAGTCGACGTATGTCCGCCGCCCCCCGTACTTCGAGGGCATGACGATGGAGACGACGCCGGTCACTGACATCAGCGGCGCCAGGGTGCTGGCCAAACTCGGAGACTCCGTCACCACCGACCACATCAGCCCTGCCGGCTCAATCAAGGCGGACAGCCCGGCCGGCCGTTACCTCGACGAGCACGGTGTCGAGCGCAAGGACTACAACTCCTACGGTTCCCGCCGCGGCAATCATGAGGTGATGATCCGGGGCACCTTTGCCAACATTCGTCTGAAGAATCAGCTGCTGGACGGAGTGGAGGGTGGCTACACCCGCGACTTCACCCAGCCCGAGGGACCGCAGTCGTTCATCTACGACGCCTCGCAGAACTACCAGGCACAGGGGACTCCGCTGGTCATCTTCGGCGGCAAGGAGTACGGGTCGGGCTCCTCGCGCGACTGGGCTGCCAAAGGCACTTCACTCCTCGGCGTCAAGGCCGTGATCACCGAGAGCTTCGAGCGTATCCACCGCTCGAACCTCATCGGAATGGGAGTCGTGCCGCTCCAGTTCCCAGCCGGCCAAACCTGGTCCACGCTTGGGCTCGACGGAACCGAGGTGGTTTCTGTGACGGGGCTCGAAGCGCTCAACAACGGAACCACCCCCAAGACGGTGCACGTCGTCGCGGAACCCAGCGAGCACTCACCCGAGGGAAAGCAGACGGTTGAGTTCGACGCCGTGGTGCGGATCGACACCCCCGGTGAGGCGGACTATTACCGCAATGGCGGGATCCTGCAGTACGTCCTGCGATCTCTGGTCGCATAAGCCACGGGCTCATTCAAGACGGGCGCGTAGACTCGAAGTCGGATCTGCGCGCCCTGACTCGGCGCACGAAAGGCGGTTGGCATGACCCTTCTGGAGACGATCACGGGTCCCCGCGACCTCGATGGTCTCTCGAAGGAGCAGCTGAGCCAGCTGGCCGGCGAGATTCGGGAGTTCCTGGTCGCGGAAATCGCCAAGACCGGCGGTCACCTCGGACCGAACCTCGGTGTCGTCGAAACGACGATTGCCATCCACCGGGTCTTCGATTCACCAACGGATGCCATCGTCTTTGACACCGGGCACCAGTCGTACGTGCACAAGCTGCTCACCGGCCGACAGGACTTCAGCCGCCTTCGACAGAAGGGCGGCTTGGCTGGGTACCCGCAGCGCTCTGAGTCGGTGCATGACATCGTGGAAAGCTCCCATGC
>JAODMM010000034.1 GCA_025465015.1 Cryobacterium sp.
GGCCCGCCCGGGACTCGGGGGATAATCTGCGCCTACTCCTCTGGCAGGTCAGCGACATGGCCGAGGAACACCGGAGGGCGAGCTTCACCTGTGTGGCCGCACTCGCGCTGCCGGATGGCACCGAACGCTTCGTCACTGGTGTGTGGCCGGGCATGCTCCTACGTGAGCCGCGTGGCGAGGGTGGGTTCGGTTACGACCCGGTATTCCAACCGGACGGCCATGCGGGATCCGCGGCGGAGCTGACAGCGGATGAGAAGAACCGGCTCAGCCACCGCGCGCGGGCATTCGACCAGCTCGTGCCCCTCTTGCGGGAGTTGCTTCCCGTCACGTGACCGTCAGTAGCGGCTCAGGCTTCGTGCCTGCCGTCGTGGTTGGTCTCGAACACGTTGGGTTCGAGTGTGAGGGACTCGACGTCTGGTGTGCCCGCCCGGTTGGCTCGCCTGGCCTTGACGGATGACTGCACGTAGTGCACCACCGTGGGGATCAGCGTGAGCACAACGGCGGCCAGCAGGATGATGTCGATGTAGGACTTTACGAAATCCGCAACCGGGGGGATGAGGTTCAGAAGGTGCCCGGCGAAGGTGAGCCCGGCGCCCCAGATCATCGCACCGATGAGGTTGTAGAGGGTGTACTTCCGGTAGTTCATGTGGCCGACCCCGGCAGCTACCGGCGCGAAGGTGCGCACGATCGGCACGAAGCGGGCGAGGATGACGGCTATCCCACCGAACCGTTCGAAGAACGCATTTGTGCGCTGCACATTCTTGACGCTGAAAACCCCGGACTCCTTGCGCTCGAAGACGCGCGGGCCGAACTTGTGGCCGATGAAGTATCCCGCCTCCCCTCCAAGGAACGCGGCGACACCGATGGCTAGGCACACCCACCAGATATCGATGGCGATCAGGCTTCCCGTGACGAGGCCGGTAATCACCAGCAGGGTGTCACCGGGCAGGAGGAAGCCCACCAGGAGGCCCGTTTCGGCGAAGACGATCGCACACACGACGAGGAGCGCCCATGGCCCGGCCGAATTTATGATCAGCTCAGGGTCGAGCCACGGAATGAGGGCTGTGTGAATCACGGGAGGGACTCCAGTCGTCGGCGGTCGGGACCGGTCGGCGGTGTTAGCGGGCGCTCAGTACAGGCTAACGGGTCATTCCGAATGTGTGCCGTGGGAGGGACCCCCCGAAGCGGTCACCACTGGCATAGCCGGTCGCACTGTGTGCGGGAGAGGGGACTTGAACCCCCACGCTCGAAAGCACAGGAACCTAAATCCTGCGTGTCTGCCAATTTCACCACTCCCGCGGATGCCGTACCAGTTTAGGGTGTGGTCTCCGGCGACCAGTTCCACGCCCGGACCGCATACCGGCATGCTGTGGATAATTCTCCCGGAGGCGGGGACAGAACGGGCATCATGCATCCATGAGCGAGGCAGTCCGTCTGATCACCGAGCGGGTGCGGGTGCGGGTGCGACGTGAGGGTGTCGACCTTGCCGGGGACGATTCTCTCGCCCAGCAATACGTGCGAGACGAAGTCCAGCGCTACAGCGAGCGGGCCCTGGGCGGCTCGCTTCCCCTGATCGTCGACGAACACCAGGCAACGCGCGACGTCGTGGCTTCACTCACAGGCTTCGGTGCGCTGCAACCCTTCCTTGACGACCCGCAGGTTGAGGAGATCTGGATTAACTCGCCCACCCGTGTGTTCGTCGCTAGAGACGGCGTGCCCGAACTCACCACCATGATGCTGTCCGAGCGTGAGGTCCGCGACCTGGTGGAGCGGATGCTTCAGGCTTCGGGACGGAGGGTCGACCTTTCGTCTCCTTTCGTTGATGCGTCTCTGCCTGACGGATCGCGCTTGCACGTCGTCATCCCTGACATCACGCAGAAGCACTGGGCGGTGAACATCCGGAAGTTCACCCGTCGGATCCGTGACCTGAACCAGTTGGTGGGCATGGGCTCGCTGACGCAGCAGGCAGGTGAGTTCCTGCGGATGTGTGTGCTCGGAGGGCAGAACATCCTGGTGTCCGGGGCCACCCAGACGGGAAAGACGACGATGTTGAACGCCCTGCTCTCGGGGGCCAGGCAGAACGAGCGAATCGTCACTGTCGAGGAGACGTTCGAACTCGACCTCACGGCACGAGACGTCGTCGCTATGCAGTGCCGGCAGCCCAGCCTTGAAGGAACAGGCGAAATCACGTTGCGCCGCCTCATCAAGGAAGCTCTGCGGATGCGTCCCGACCGGCTTGTCGTCGGGGAAGTGCGGGAAGCCGAGAGCCTTGATCTGCTGATCGCTCTGAACAGCGGTTTGCCCGGAATGTGCTCGATCCACGCGAACAGTGCGCGGGATGCGCTGGCTAAACTGTCCACCCTGCCTCTGCTCGCCGGTCGCAACATCGACTCAGCCTTCGTTCTTCCCACGGTGGCCGGATGTGTCGATATCGTCGTTCACTGCGAGCTAGACCGTCACGGCCGGCGTCGAGTGACAGAGATCATCGCCCCGAGCGGCCAGCTCGCCGGGCCGATGATTGAGGCCAGCCCGATTTTCGGTATCTCGGGCGGCATTCTGACGGCCACCGGCGGATATCCGACGAAGCTCGCGAAATTCGACGCTGTCGGCCTCGACCCTGCAGTCGTCTTGCGTCCGGGGAACTGATGACGATCGTGCTGGGCTGCCTGTTGGGCGCCGGAACCCTGCTCACCGCTTCGCCCTTCCTTTGGCCTCAGCGTCGGGCGCCGCTGAAATCTCACGGCAACTGGACGCACAGGTACCGGTCCCGAATGGCTCAGGCAGGGCTCGGCTCACTTCCCGTCGCGGCCTTCATCACCCTCTCTGTGGTCGTCGCGATCGCTTCCGCGGCCCTGGCACAGGCGACGCTCGGTGTGCAGCCGTTGACTGTCGTGGCGACAATCAACGGGCTCCTGCTCCCGACAGCCCTCGTCTCGTGGCGGGCGGCAGGCAAGCGTCGCGCCAATCGCACCGTATGGCCTGATGTCGTTGATCATCTGGTGTCGGCGGTCAGGTCAGGGCTTGCCCTTCCCGACAGCGTGGCCGGTCTCGCGCAGACCGGTCCCGCGTCCGTTCGGTCGGCATTCGCTGAATTCGATCGTGACTACCGAATGACCGGAAACTTCGCTCACAGCATAGACCGGTTGAAGAATTCACTGGCTGATCCGGTGGCCGATCGGATCCTGGAAACCCTCCGGATGGCGCGGGAGGTGGGCGGCAGCGACCTCACCGTCGTCCTCCGCAGCCTCGCCCATTGGCTGCGGCAGGATACGGCCGTACGGCAGGAGGTCGAGGCGCGTCAGTCCTGGATCGTCAATGCAGCGAAGCTCGGTGTCGCCGCCCCGTGGCTTGTTCTTCTCTTGCTGGCCTCCCGACCCGAAGCTGCCCACGCCTACAACACGCCGGCAGGTCTGCTGGTCATCCTGGGTGGTCTGGTTGTCTCGGTCCTCGCCTACCGAGTCATGATCACGCTGGGGAAGCTACCGGAGGAACGGCGGTGGTTCCAGTGAGAGAGTCGATCGCGTGGGGCCTGTTCTGTGGCAGCGTGCTCGGGGTCGGCCTGTGGTCACTCGCCAGCGTCATGCCGAGGCTCAGCCGGCCACGTCTAGTGGATCGTGTGGCTCCCTACGTCCTTGACGTCTCGGCGGGAGCTCGCGCCTACACGGCCCGTCACCATGTGGACCCTGGTCCGGTGCTCGGCATTTTGTTCGCACCGCTATTCGGGCGGCTTCTGCAATCCCTCGCTGCTCTAACGGGTGATTCGGAGGGAACGAAGCGGCGCCTGGACCAGGCAGGATCGCACTGGCGTGTTGATCAGTTCCGTGCCGAGCAACTCGTCTATGCCCTTGTCGGTTTTGCTATCGGTGTCGTCGTGGTCTTCGCCGTTCCGTCGATGCGCGGGATGCCCCTAGTTCTGCAGGTCGTCGTTCCGCCGACGCTTGCGCTTTCCGGCGCTCTCGCCCGCGACTCGATGTTGAAGCGTGCAGCGAACACGAGGCTGGCCCGAATCGAGAGCGAACTTCCCACGGTGCTGGAGTTCCTGACCCTCTCGCTTTCTGCAGGCGAGGGCATCCTCGACTCGCGGCGTCGTGTTTCCGCCGCGAGCTCCGGTGAGTTGTCGCGGGAGTTCGCCGGGGTGGTTCAGGACGTGCAGGTAGGAATCCCGTCGGCAACGGGCCTCAACGACCTATCGCGACGACTCGGCTCGACGCCCCTCACGCGCTGTATCGACCAGGTGACCAGTGCGTTGGACCGTGGTTCTCCCCTCACCGAAGTGCTGCGGGCCCAGGCTCAAGACGCTCGCGATGACTCGAAGCGCAAGCTCCTCGAGATCGCTGGGAAGAAGGAAGTGGCGATGTTGGTTCCGCTCGTGTTCCTGATCCTCCCGATGACAGTTGTCTTCGCGATTTTTCCGGGGATATTCGTCCTGCAGACAGGATTCTGAGCCCGAAATTCAACACGACCTCGCGACCCGCGACAGTATCCGGCACGAAGGAAGCAAGAAGGAACGAAGGAACGAAGGAACTAGGAACGAAGGAACGGCACGACAAGCAAGACCGACGCCCGCACCAGAACAAGGAGACGAACATGATTACCGTAAGGACCCAGAAGCTGTTTGACGACAGGGGCGATGTGCC
>JAODMM010000120.1 GCA_025465015.1 Cryobacterium sp.
GACAGCCCAGAACACCCTCGGTGTCACCGGCGTGCACGAGGTGGACGCCGGATTCGTGACCGAGCAACTCGAAACGCTCACCACAGACGTGCGGATCGACAGCGTCAAACTCGGCATGCTCGCCAACACCGAAATCATCGACGCTGTCGCCACGTTTCTGGCCCGACGCTCGTTCCCGCACATCGTCCTCGATCCGGTCATGGTAGCCACCAGCGGGGACCTGCTCATGAGGAACGACGCCTTGGACGCCCTCCGCCGTCTGCTTCCGCTTGTTTCCGTCGTGACACCCAATATTCCCGAAGCGGCCGCTCTCCTGGGCGCGGAACCTGCATCGACCGTGGCGGAAATGCAATTACAGGCCAACGAACTCCACGCCCGATGGGGCACCCGAGCCCTCCTCACCGGCGGGCACCTCACCGGGGCTGCATACGCTGCGGATGTACTCGCCGGACCGGAGGGCCCGCACACTTTCACGGCTCCACGGGTAGCGACGGGGAACTCGCACGGCACCGGATGCTCGCTCTCCGCAGCCCTCGCGGCTTTGCGGCCGCAACGAGCGGACTGGCTGAGGACGATTCACGATGCCAAGTCGTGGCTGACCGGCGCGCTGAGCGCCGCGGATTCGCTGGGGGTGGGACGAGGCAACGGGCCCGTCCATCATTTCTACGACATCTGGGGTCGACCGTGAACCTCAGGAGTTCTCCGCCATCCGAGCTCGGCCGTGAACCTCAGGACGGCGCCGCCAACTCCGCGCGCAAACCCAGGAACCGGTACTCCTCGGGGGCGTGAACCGGAGCTGGCTACCCGCTTCCTCTGCCTTCCGGGCCACCTTGCTGCCCACCGTCCCGGCCACCCTGTCCGCGGCGAATCCCGCGGGACCTGGGCAGGGTGTCATGCACGGCGAACACGCGGATGTGCATAGTGCTGATTTCTCTCCTCGATTGCTGCATGGTGCACATTCATCTCAGTCGCTCGGCTCAGTATCGTTACCGAAACACGTCCCCCACCTCTGGAGAAATCATGGCTCGCATGGCGCACGCAGACGATTTCGCTCTTAGCCGCGTCCGTCCCGACGCACAGAAACCCTGGTTCGGCATCGCGGTACAGCGGTTCGGTCAGGTTTCGGCCCTTTCCCAGTTCCTCCTCGGGGCCACCCTCGGCTACAGCATGACCTTCGGCGAGGCCTTCCTCGCCCTCCTCCTCGGCTCGATCATTCTTGAGGTGATCATGTGCGTCGTCGGCATCATCGGGCAAAAAGAAGGACTCAATACCGCCCTCCTCGCCCGTTGGACCGGCTTCGGTGAGATCGGTGCTTCCCTTGTCGGGCTGGCCATCGGCATCAGCCTCATCGGCTGGTTCGGCATTCAGAGCGCAATCTCGGCGCAGTCGCTCGATGCCCTCATGCCCGGCGTCCTACCGATGTGGGTCTGGAGCCTGGTCTTCGGTCTCGCGGTGACCGCGATCGTCGCCTTCGGATTCAAGGGCATGCAGTGGCTCGCGAATATCACGGTGCCGCTCTTCCTCGTCTTGGTCGGTTGGTCCATCATCAGCGAGCTCGCCCGGCACGACTTGGGCGAACTCCTCACGGGTCCCGCGCCCGGGCCAACCATGAGTGTGTGGGCAGGAACCGGCATCGTCGCTGGCGGCCTCATCGTCGGGGCCATCATCACCGCCGACATGACCCGCTTCAACCGCTCACGGGCCGATGTGATCAAGCAGACCGTCGTCGGCGTATCACTCGGCGAGTTTGTCATCGGCCTGTCCGGTGTCCTTCTCGCTCACGCGGCGGCCTCCGGCAACATCGTAGCGATCGTCACCTCCTCGATCGGTTTCGTCGGCCTCATCATCGTCATCACCGGCACACTAAAAATCAACGACTGGAACCTGTACTCCTCCTCGCTTGGCCTCGTCAACTTCATCTCGACAGCGTTCGGGAAGAACCTCCACCGGGTCACCACCACGATCGTCCTCGGTATCGTCGGCTCCGTGCTCGCCGCTGCCGGCATCCTCGGTCAGTTCGCCGGATTCCTCATCATCCTGGGTGTCGCGTTTCCGCCAATCGCCGGCATCATGGTCGCTGAGTACTTCATCGTGCGCCGCTGGCGTCCCGAGCTCGACGCGACCCGCGCCAGTGGCAGGCTGCCCGAGACCGCCCCGCGCATCGTCCCGGCGACCATCGTGATCTGGGTGGTCTCCGCTCTCACGGGGTACGTCATCACATGGGGCATCCCGCCGGTGCTCTCGCTGGTCCTCTCCATGGTGCTCTACGTCATCGCAGGCAAGCTCGGCTGGGTCCGTGGTGTGGGCGTCGCTCGCACCGCTCAGGCCGAAGCGGCTCCGGGTGTCGGCGCCGACTCTGACGCCCGCGTCGTAACAAACTGAACCGTTGCTCCGGCAGAAAGCGAACCCCCACATGCATATCGGCATCGATGTCGGCGGAACCAATACCGACGCAGTCCTCATGGACGACACCCGCACCCTGGCGGCGGTCAAGCACGCCACCACACCGGACGTCACCGACGGTATCGTTCAGGCGATCGGTGATTTGCGCGCTGGCCACCACTTCGACGGCGAGCAGATCTCCGCGGTGATGATCGGCACAACGCACTTCATCAACGCGCTCGTCCAGGCTAAGCATCTCGCTCCGACCGCCGCGCTTCGCCTCGGCCTGCCCGCGACGAAGGCGCTTCCGCCGCTCGTCGACTGGCCCGCCGAGCTCGTCAAAGCTCTCAGCGCGAGAAGTTACCTCGCCCACGGCGGCTACGAGTTCGACGGACGGCCGATCTCCCCTCTCGACCCGGATGAACTGCGTTCGCACGCCGCCGACATGAAGGCGCATGGCATCCGCTCCGTCGCTATCTCGTCCGTGTTCAGCCCCGTCAATCACGATCTCGAAATCGAGGCGGCGCGCATCGTGGGAGAAGTGCTCGGACCTGACGTCGCGATCTCCCTGTCCCACGAGATCGGACGCATCGGACTGCTGGAACGGGAGAACGCCACGATCATCAACGCTGCCCTGCGCGAGCTGGCGTCGGAGATCGTCGACGGACTCACGGCGGCGGTGCGAAAACAGGGCATCGAGGCGCCCATCTTCCTCAGCCAGAACGACGGAACGCTCATGGACGAGGACTACGTGCGCCTCTACCCCGTCGCGACCTTCGCCTCAGGCCCCACGAACTCGATGCGGGGCGCCGCGGTGACGAGCGGCCTCACCAACTGCGCCGTCATCGACATCGGCGGTACGACGACCGACATCGGCCTGCTCATCAACGGCTTCCCCCGCGAAACCTCGAACGAGGTCAAGGTCGCCGGCATCCGCACCAACTTCCGGATGCCGGACGTGCTGTCGCTCGGGATTGGCGGCGGCAGCATCGTGAACGAGGAGACAGCGGAGGTCGGCCCCGAATCGGTCGGTTACCGGATCACGACGGAGGCGCTCGTCTTCGGCGGTTCCACGCTCACAGCCACGGACATCGCCGTGGCCGCCGGACGCGCCGATATCGGCGACCCGTCGAAGGTCGCTCATCTCGACCCCGCCTTCGTCGACCGCGTCCTCACCCGCATCGCTGCCCGGGTCGCCGAAGCTGTGGACCGGATGCGCACCTCCCCCGACCCGATCCCAGTCGTCGCTGTCGGGGGCGGCTCGATCCTCCTCTCCGACGAACTGCCGCTCTTCGGCGCCGTGCACCGCCCCGACAACTATGCGGTCGCAAACGCCATCGGTGCCTCCATCGCGCAGGTCGGTGGCGAAATCGACAAGGTGTACGCAATCGAGCCAGGACGTCGGGATGAGGCCATCGCCGAGGTCCGCGCAGAAGCCATCGACAAGGCGATCGCCGCCGGAGCCCGCCCCAACTCCGTGAGCATCGTCGACTTCGATGAGATACCCATCCCCTACCTGCCCGGCAACGCCACGCGCATCCGCGTGAAGGCCGTTGGCGACCTCGACATGGGAGGCCCTCGATGAGCTGGACGATCACCGCGAACCTGGTGCCGGGCCTCGCCCGCGGTGCCGCCGTGCTCGGAACCGGCGGCGGCGGCGATCCCTACATTGGAGCACTCCTCGCCGCGCAGGCGATTCAGCAGCATGGCGACGTGACCGTCGTCTCTGTCGCCGAAGTGCCGGACGACGCGCTCGTCTTGACCGTGGCGATGATGGGAGCGCCAACAGTCATGGTCGAGAAACTTCCAAGCCTTGACGAGGTCATCGCTCCCGTGCACGCGCTCGGCGCTTTCCTTGGCCGTGCCGTCACCCATATCGCGTGCGCAGAGGTCGGCGGGGTCAACTCGACCATCCCCATCGCCGCGGCTGCGGCCCTCCGCCTGCCGCTCATCGACGGCGACGGAATGGGTCGCGCCTTCCCGGAGCTCCAGATGGTGCTGCCGACCCTGTACGGTATCGATGCCTCCCCGCTCGCCTTCAGCGACGAGAAAGGCAACGTCGGCGTACTGAACACCGTCGACAACGCCTGGACCGAGCGAATCGCGAGGGTCGCATGCGTCGAGATGGGCTGCTCGGTGATGATCTCGGGTTTTCCGATGTCCGGGTTGCAGGCACGTGAGTCGCTGGTCGCCGACTCGTTGTCCTTGAGCCGCGAAATCGGTGACGGCATTACCGCCGCCCGTGAGGCGAAAACGGACCCCGTCGAGCGCACGGTGCGCTTGCTCGGCGGGCGGGAACTCTTCGCGGGTAAAGTCACGGACGTCCAGCGCGCGACGACTACGGGCTTCGCTCGCGGTCGAGCACGCATTGAGGGTGCGGCCGGCACGCTCGAGCTCTCGTTCCAGAACGAGCACCTCATCGCTGAGCTCGACGGCCGCACCCTCGTTACAACCCCCGATTTGATCATTGTGCTCGAACATGACTCAGGTGAGCCCATCACGACCGAGGGACTGCGGTACGGCCAACGAGTGCGGGTCATCGCGGCACCGAGCGACGAACGCTGGCACAGCTCGGCGGCCCTCGCTATGGTCGGCCCAGGCTACTTCGGATACGACACGCCCTCCCATCGCTTCGACGGTCGTGTCGAGCATCTCACCGACGATCGCGGTGGGGCCGCAGCATGAGTTGGGAGCTCACCGCCGCGGATCTGCCCGACCTCGCCCGCGGCGCCACCCTGCTCGGCACCGGCGGCGGCGGCGACCCCTACATCGGCAAGATGCTCGTCGAGCAGGTGCTCGGCGATCGGTCGATCACCATCCTCGACCCGGAAGAGATCGACGACGACCTTTTCGTCATCCCCACCGCCCAAATGGGCGCACCGACGGTGATGATCGAGAAGATACCCGCTGGCTTCGAACCGACGCTCGCACTGCGCACTCTGGAGGAGCATCTCGGTCGGCGAGCGGGTGCCACCATGCCGATCGAGTGCGGCGGCATCAACTCCATGATTCCCCTTCTCGTCGCCGCGGAGACCGGCCTGCCCGTTGTCGACGCCGACGGCATGGGACGCGCATTCCCCGAGCTCTCGATGGAGACCTTCGCGGTCTACGGAGTGCACGGCTCCCCCCTCGCCATCGCGGGCGAGCGTGGCGAGCGAGTCATCATCGATACTGGTGACGATGACCGGCAGATGGAGTGGCTCGCACGTGGCATCACCATCCGTCTCGGAGGCGTCGCCCACATCGCCGAGTACGCCATGCGCGGCGCCGATGTGAAACGGACCGCGGTCCCGCGCACGATCTCGATGGCACTCGCCCTCGGGCGCGCGATCCGCCTTGCCCGGGAGGATCATCGATCGCCGTTCGAGGCGATCGCGACAACCCTTACGACCACCCTGTACTCGCATGTCCGCGAATTGTTCGTCGGCAAAGTGTCGGATGTGGAACGGCGGACGACAGACGGCTTCGCAAAGGGCGTTGCCGTGATCTCGTCGCTCGACCCGTCTAGCGACGAGCGTCTGGAGATTGTCTTTCAGAACGAAAACCTTATCGCCCGGAAGAATGGCAAGGTCGTGGCTATCGTGCCGGACCTCATCTGCGTGGTCGACCACGAATCAGCGGAGCCGATCACCACCGAAGGGCTCCGGTACGGGCAGCGGGTGCGTGTACTCGGCATCTCGACTCCAGCGATGATGCGCACGCCTGAGGCGTTGCAGGCGTTCGGGCCGACGGCGTTCGGGCTGGTCGAACCTTTCGTACCCGTGGAGGGCGATGCCGCCGCAGCCAAGGCAGCGAGGACCTTTCAAACGGACGCTCGTGCGGTGGTCACCGCGCAGGGGGCCCGAGCCTAGGCTGGACCCATGCCGACCTCCCTCGGGCTCGCCCGTTTGCCCGCGCTCGCGACCGGTTTCGCCCTTCTCGGCTCCGGCGGCGGTGGGGCCACCATGATCCTCGAGCTCGCGCTCCGGGGTTCGGCGGACTGGCCGATTAAGTTGCACGACGTCGAGGAGCTCGATCCCTCGCTGCCATGCCTCGGCGCGGCATTCGTGGGTTCGTCGATGCTTCTTGGCGAACGGCTGCCGGGCTCGGCGCCCTTCGCCCCGCTCATTGCAGCAGCGGAGCGCTGGCTCGGCCACCGCGTGCCGGTTGTCTGCTCGATCGAAGGTGGCGGAATCAACGGCCTCGCGCCATTCACCCTGGCAGGCGATCGGTTGATCGTCGACGCCGACCTGACCGGACGTGCCGTTCCCGCTCTCGATCAGATGTCGCTGCTCGTTGATGGCGTGCCCGGAGTCATCGTGACGTGCGACACAGGAGCAGGTGGGGTGGCGCTCGTGCAAACGGATCGCGCCCTCGACGTCGAGCGCGTCGTGCGGGCGGCAACCATCCAGGCCGGTGGTGCCTGTGGGATGGTCTTCGCAGGTTTCACCGTGGGCCAGTTGCGCGAGCATGCCATCGTGGGCAATTGCGCCCGTTCGCTGAGCCTCGGCGCTGCATTCCTCGCTCACCAGTTCGGGTCGCTCGCCGTGCTCGCCGCGGCCCTCGGCGGGCGGCTGCTCGCTGAGGGACGGATCACCGCGGTGGATGCTGACACCCGTGACCCGCATGTGACCACGTTCGGCATCGACGGGAGCGCCGGTGAGGTGCATCGCCTCGTGGCCCGCTCCGAGAACCTCGCTTTCATGACCGACGGGCGTCTCGCAGCCGCCGCGCCGGATCTGATCGTCGTGCTCGACGCTATCTCACGGGACATCCTCGAAGTGACCGATCTGTCGAGGGCGCGGCATGTTGCCGTGATCCACCTCGAGGGGCCGGCGTGGTGGTCGAGCTCCTCCGACCGGATGCGGCACGTGGTCCCCTCGGCGTACGGACTCGATGAGCTGGACGGTGCGGCGTGAGCGACACGCTGCGATTGAGCGCCCTGCTCGCCCACCCGGAGAACGGAACCGTGCGAGTGATCGCCGGCCCCGAGGATGCCGC
>JAODMM010000066.1 GCA_025465015.1 Cryobacterium sp.
TAGCGCATCCGGGGTGGCCATGCCCACGGTGTGGCGAGCGCCCAGCTCAAGCAGAAACGGGTTCGAGTTGCGCCCGCCGCCGTGCAACTGCACAGCCAAATCGAACCGACGGGCTTGCATGCGATCGAGGAACATGCTCGTCACAGCCGGGTCCTCCGTGCCGCCGTCGCGCACACCGGGCTTGACCGGTAACTGCTCGACATGGGTCACGGGACCTGGTCGGTCGGAGAGGAGGTCCACGGCCAGAGGTGCGCCGAGCAGCGTGATCTCAGCCTCGGGGTACGCGCTCGCCAAAGCACGGATAGCCGGCTCGACGACCAGCAGGTCACCCAGACCCCCTCCACGGAGGATCGCTATCCGGTGCACGTCGTCGAACCGGTCATAGGTCAAGGAAGGTTGCATACCGTCCCCGTTCCCCGGCTGCTGGTCCCCGAAACAGACCACCGAACATTTCCGGGTTGGCCGCATCCGGCGGCAATTGCGCGTGTACTGCACGGGTGAAGTGGGTACCGGCGTGGTGAAGCGATGGCCCAGCGCCCCCCGGCTGGACAAGCCCTGCACAGGCGAGGGACGCGCTCAGAGCAACGCCCAGAAAATCCCGCGAAGGAGGCGGCTGTGATCGATCCCGAGAAGGTCGCCCTCGGACCTGCGCTACCGGGCCTACTCAGGGAGGCAGCTCCCCGTGTGGCCGTGGTCGGCGACTTCCTGCTCGACGGATGGTGGCGGGGCCGGAGCGAGCGGATGTGCCGGGAAGCACCGGCGCCTGTCATCGACCTCGAGGAACGCGCGTACGCTCCTGGAGGGGCGGCGAACACAGCCATGAACCTGGCCGCTCTGGGGGCCCACGTGTGCGCGGTCGGTCTCATCGGGGCTGATGATGCCGGTCGTACCCTGCGCGGCCTCCTCGCCGAGGCTGGGGTCGATGTCGCAGGACTGTGCTCCAGCCCAGCGGTGACCACCACGACCAAAGTGCGAATCGTCGGCGCCGGGCAGGTGCTGGTTCGCATCGATGAAACCCATCGTGGCCGCTTCTCAGAGGAGGACTTGAGCGTACTGCAGGACTCCGCGGTCCGCTTCGCCGCGGACGCCGACGCGTTGGTGATCTGCGACTATGACTCCGGTTCGCTCTCCGAGGGGCTTCTCGCTGCGCTGGCCGTCATGCCAGTGCGCCCCTTGACCGTCGTGGACGCCCACGACCCCGCGCGGTGGCGTGCGCTCGCGCCCGACCTCGTCACACCGAACGCGGCCGAAGCGGCGCGGGTGCTCGGTGCCTCGTTTCCCGGTGGGTGTGATCGCCCTGTCCATATCGCTGCGCACGCCGAGGAACTTCTGAGGGCGACGGGGGCTGCGGCGGCCGTCGTGACGCTTGACCGCGACGGCACCGTTCTCCTCCGCCCCGGTGAACCTTCCCATCGGACTTTCGCCCTCCCCGCGGCGGAGAAGCAGGCGTCGGGGGCGGGCGACACCTTCGTCGCAGCACTCACCGTTGCTCGCGCTGCGGGCCTGCCGCTTGCCCTCAGCGCTGATCTCGCTCAGGCCGCCGCTGACATCGTGGTTCAGCGGCCCGGGACATCCGTCTGTTCCAGCGGCGACCTCGTGCGCCATCTCGGCCGGACGGGGCTTGTGCTCAGCCAACTCGAACTGGCTGCTCGGCTGGGTGCTGAGCGCCAGGCGGGAAAGCGCGTGGTCCTCACCAACGGATGCTTCGACGTGCTCCACCGCGGGCACACCACATCACTGAACCAGGCGCGGCAGCTGGGTGACGTGCTCGTCGTCGGGGTGAACAGCGACGAGTCCACTCGCCGGCTGAAAGGACCCGGGCGACCCGTGAACTCGCAAGCGGACCGGGCGAGCCTCCTGTCAGCCCTCGCCTGCGTCGACTACGTGACTGTGTTCGACACCGATACGGCCGTCCCTCTGATCGAAATGCTCCAGCCCGACGTGTACGCGAAGGGCGGCGACTACACCCCTGACATGCTTGCTGAAGGCGACGCCGTGCGCGCATACGGCGGCGAGGTGCGGATCCTCGACTATGTGCCTGCTCAGTCCACGACGGCTGTGGTGCAGCGCATCCTCGGCGCTGATGACAGCCGTTCGGAGGCTCGCCCGGTGGTCGGCGCATGACGACCCGCCGCTGGTCCGGGGAGTGGGCTCATCCGCCCGGCGACCGCACGCCCATTGTCGACGTGCTGGTTCCGACTGCCGGGCGGGTGGGTGAGCTCGCCGTAACCCTTGCCGGGCTTGCCAGCCAGGACGACCCGGCCTTCCGGGTGATCGTCAGCGACCAATCCCACGATGAGCCGGGGTGGGAGCATCCGTCAGTCTCGGCTATGGTGCGCGTGCTGCGCGCGCAGGGACGCGACGTGCGCCTCCTCCGCCACCTGCCGCGCCGAGGGCTGGCAGAGCACCGCCAGTTCCTTCTCGAACAGTCCTCCGCCGCTCAGGTGCTGTTCCTCGACGACGATGTGTGGTTGGAGCCGGGGATGCTGGGCCGGCTGCACGACGCTCTCACGCGGCTCGGGTGCGGATTCGTCGGCGCAGCGGTGCAGGGCCTGTCGTACCTGGCCGACGATCGGCCTGTCGAGCGAGCACCATTCGTTCCGTGGCGTGGCAGGGTTCACCCGGAGCAGATACGACGGGACTCACCCGAATACGATCGTTGGACCCTCCACAACGCCGCCAACCTCACTCATCTCGCAGCTGAACTCGATGTGCGCGAGGGCGGCTGGCTGGCATACAAAATCGCTTGGGTCGGCGGCTGCGTGCTGTACGAC
>JAODMM010000127.1 GCA_025465015.1 Cryobacterium sp.
TGGGTAGCCGGCTGGACGTCACAGTCGACGCTCCAGCAGAGCATCCTCCGCGTCTGCGTCGCTGAGCGGCCTCGCTGCTTTGCGGCGGGCGCGCTCGGCGGCGCGCTCACGCTCCTCCGGGTCATCGGCGTTTGCGGAACGGTATTCCTCCCGCACCGCCCAGCCCAGCCCCACGAAGGCGAGGAGGGCGAACACGAACCACTGGAACGCGTATGAGAGGTGCGGACCTTCATCCCGTTCTGGCCGGGTGCTCAGAACCGGTGTCGCGGCCACAGCGGGGTCTTCCGATGCGAGTAGACCATATGCGCCCGTATAGACCGGCAGATCGAGGCGACCGGCAATGTCGGTGAGGTTGATTGTGGCGACCTGATTGCCTCTCGCGCTTCGCCCGGGCAACGATGGTTCTGCGGCCTTCAGCCGCGCGACGACCGTCACCTGACCCTCCGGCGGTGCCGGCACATCATCGGGCGCGTCCTGCTCCTGCCCGGTGGGAAGCCAACCGCGATCGACGATGAAGACGCTGCCGTCCTCCATCAGGATGGGGGTCAACACCTCGAAACCGGGGCTCATGTTGAGGGGGCGGTTGCGCACAAGCATCTGCTCGTCGGTGAGGTAGGTTCCGTTGAGTTCAACCGGGAGCCACTTCTGCGAGTCGTCGAACGCATCCAGATCATCCAGTGCCTCAGCCACGGGAACAGGGCGCGCATCGTAGTTAGTGTCGACCCGGCTGATCTCCGCCCGCGCCTCGGCTCGCCGCGCCAGCTGCCAGGTGCCGAGCCCGGAAGAGACCGCGGCGAACAGGATGGTAATAGCCAGGTAGCCTGCCCAGCGTCGCGTGAACGCGAACCTCCAGCCGTTCACTCCTGCTCCCTCGCCGTGGCGGCGACGGAGGCAGGATTCTGCGGCAGAGCTGAGACGGTGAGCGGGAAGTCCCGGGCAGCGAGGAATTCGCGGAGAAATTCGAGATGTTCGTCGCAGGCGAGCCAGGTCTTCACGCGACCCTCCTTGTGGATCCGGGGATTGCGCCATTCCAGGCGCCAGGTGGCGGGCAGGTTGCATGCCGCTCGTGAGCAGCTGACGCCGTCCGGGCCGCTTCCGAGCCCGATCACGCCTCGTCCCCGCCGGGGCGGTCGCGCAGCTCCGGCGCACCCGGCCGTACGACCGGCGCGCGTCTCGGGTCGGAGTGCACGTTCGCAATGACGACCGCGAAGTAGGGGAGCGTGACGGCTAGGACGGCACAGATGAGCAGCCACCAGCCTTGCACGAAGAACAACATCACCACACAGATCATACGGATACCCATGGCGATTGAATATTTGATCATCCGATTGCGGCGCTCAAGCTCCGGTGAAAGCGGGAGGGAGGTGATCGACTGCTGTTTCATGATGAGTGTCGCTTCGTGAGCGGGTGGGAACTCTACTCCCACAAGCCTACGTCCGACGGGGCCCGGACGGGGAAGCCGTAAGCTGGGAACTCGGCCCATCGCGTGTCTCCCCGGCCGGCGAAGGAGTGGTTACTGACATGACAACAGCTCGTACGGTATTGGTCACCGGCGGTAATCGGGGAATCGGCTACGCCATCGCCGAGGAATTCATCTCCCAAGGTCACCGGGTGGCGGTCACCGCACGATCGGGCGACGGGCCCGCGGGAAGCCTCACCGTTCGAGCGGATGTGACAGACGGCGCATCAGTGGACGCCGCGTTCACCACCGTGGAGGCTGAGCTCGGTCCCGTCGAGGTTGTCGTCGCGAACGCGGGCATCACGAGGGACACCCTCCTGATGCGTATGTCGGAGGAGGACTTCACGCAGGTGATTGACACCAACCTGACAGGCGCTTTCCGGGTGGTCAAACGCGCCTCAAAGGGCATGTTGAAGGCGCGATTCGGTCGCGTCATCCTCATCTCCAGCGTGGTGGGGCTCTACGGCTCGGCCGGCCAGGTCAACTACTCGGCGTCGAAGAGTGGTCTGGTCGGCTTCGCCCGCTCCGTCACCAGAGAGCTCGGGAGCCGCGGAATCACAGCGAATGTAGTTGCGCCGGGATTCATCGAGACCGACATGACCGCGGCCCTGCCCGAGGCCCAGCAGACGGAATACAAGCGCAACATCCCGGCCGGCCGCTTTGCCACACCCACGGAGGTGGCACGGGTGGTCACCTGGTTGTCGGGGGACGACGCCGGCTACATCTCCGGTGCGGTGATTCCCGTCGACGGCGGCCTCGGCATGGGTCACTGACGGCGAACCTTTCGGCCGGCCCAGCTAGCTCTGAGGTTCAGCCGCGTAGCCCCAGCAGGGGAAGCACCTGGCTGAGGTCGGGAACCGTGACGACGACATCCGCTTCGGCCCTGACCAGCGGCTTGGCATTGAACGCCACAGCGAGGCCCGCTTCGGCCATCATGGCGAGATCGTTCGCACCATCGCCGACGGCCACGGTTCGTTCCATCGGAACGGCATCCGCTTCGGCCCACTCGCGAAGGGCACAGGCCTTCGCCTGAGCGTCGATCACCGGACCTAGGAGGCGTCCAGTGAGCCGGCCATCCACCGCCTCCAGGCGGTTGGCGCGCCAGTGGTCGAGTTCCAGGGAGTCGGCAAGCGGGTCGAGCAATTCGTGGAAGCCGCCGGAGACGACGCCGACACGACTGCCGGAGTTGTGGAGGCCGGCAATCAGTTCGTGTACGCCGGGAGTGGGTCGGATGAGTCGTCCGACCTCTTCGAAAACCGTCACCGGCAATCCGGCGAGGGTGGCCACGCGCGCGCGAAGGCTTTCGGTGAAATCGAGCTCACCACGCATCGCAGCCTCGGTCACCTCGGCGACGAGCGCACGGGACCCTGCGGCATCGGCCAGTAATTCAATCACCTCGTCTTCGATGAGGGTGGAGTCGGAATCAAGGACGACGAGAAAACGAACGGGCGTGGTCACGGGAGTACGCGCACGCCCTTGCCGACAACGGTGATCCCCGAATCGGTGACGCTGAACCCCCGAGCGAGGTCGCGGTCACGATTGACGCCCACCTCTGCCCCCGCCTCCACCACCACTTCCTTGTCGAGTATCGCTCGGTGCACTTTCGCTCCAGGGCGCAGTATGACCCGGTCGAAGATGATCGAGTCGACAACGTGTGCGCG
>JAODMM010000113.1 GCA_025465015.1 Cryobacterium sp.
CTCTGCTCGCGCTGGACAACATTCTGCGGGGTCTGGGTGAGATCGACATCGACCGTGACCTCCTTGCGACCGACCTTGATTCGAACTGGGAGATCCTCGGTGAGGCCATCCAGACGGTGATTCGCGCAGAGGTGACCGCGGGGCGTTCAGACATCGACGATCCGTATGCGCTCCTCAAGGAGCTCACACGGGGCAAGCGCATCGGTCGGGAAGACCTCATCGCGTTCGTGTCCGGGCTCACGATTGGGGATGACGCGAAAGAGCGACTGCTGGCGCTGACGCCGGCCTCCTACCTCGGTCGGGCCGACGCACTAGTCGACTACCTCAACTGACCGGCACTCCGGCCGGACGCGGGGCGGGGCGCTGCCGCGTTGACTGCCCGGCTTCGTTCGGCTGAGCAGCAGGGGAGCGTTCTGCTCAGCTGAACGATGCAGATGTCAGCTGCTTCGCACCTGGTCTCTTCATCGGCCGTGGTTCTGGTCGTCGAGGTCGGACTCCTCGGCTGCATTGGGCTTCATATTCAAAGCGAACATCGCGATGACGACGAGCACGACGATGAAGGCGACGCCGAACCCGATGAGTGCCAGCACGAACTCCCGCGTGGTGAGGAGGATGACCAGGCCGACGAAGAGCGCCATCACTGCGGACAGCCCGACCAGCTCAGCGGGCTTCAGTCGGTCGGAACGGCTCGGCTGTTGTTGCGGGGTCTGGCTCACGTGAGATCCGTATCGTTGGCGGCGGGGGCAACGGATGCCACGGCATCCGTCTCAGCCCATTTGAGGGAAAGTCCGGCGATTGTCAGGTACACGCCGAGCAGTACGAGGTAGGCGCCGAGAAGCCCGACCGAGACGACAGGGTGCGGCGGGAGCAGCAGGAAGGCGAGCGCAAGCACCGCGGTGGCGGCGCCGACGAGGACCCAGTCGCGGGCGAAGGCCCCGCGCCCGCGAACCCGGATCCCGCTGTACATCTCAAGGAAGCCCGTCACGGCTCCCCACACGCTGACCAGGTAGAGAAAAAACCCCAGGCCGCCGCTGTGGAATGTGAGGGCGAGGACGGCTACGACCACACCGACGACGCCCTGGAGCGTGAAGAGCGTGTGCACGCTTTCGCGCGCCGGGGTGAAGCGCGCGAGCACGGCAACGCTGATGCCCGTGACCAGGGTGAACACTCCGAACACAACGAGGCCGAATTCGGCAGAGTGGTCGGCCGTGAACGTGATGGCCGCGGCGGCGGTGAGAGCGACAACGGCCCGCGCGACAGGCACGATCCAGTACCGGGAGCCGGCAGCGGGAGATGTGGGGGCGTTCGCCACGCGGCGACCTCTTTCATTGCGGATTCGTACCCACCCAGTGTACTTCGCAGCAGCTGGGGTCCTCCTCTGCAGCCATCCTCCTGCGCAATCCTCTCACCGGAGGGCCCCTGGTCCTCCGACGGCGCTGCGCTCGTGGGTTCTACAGCGCCTTCAGCGCCGAAAGCACCTTGACCAATGAGTCCTTGGCGTCGCCGAAGAGCAGAGTGGTCTTCGGGTCGTAGAGCAGCTCGTTCTCGATTCCTGCGAAGCCAGGTCGCATCGAGCGCTTGAGGAACACGACCTGACCGGCGTCACCGACCTCGAGAATCGGCATCCCGTAGATCGGCGACCCCGGGGAGGACTTCGCCGCTGGATTCACCACATCGTTGGCCCCAACCACAAGTGCGACGTCCGTGTTCGCGAACTCGGGGTTGATCTCCGCCATCTCCTTGAGCGACTCGTACGGCACATTCGCCTCCGCGAGGAGAACGTTCATGTGACCGGGCATGCGACCGGCCACCGGATGGATCGCGAAGTCGACCGTGACGCCTCGCGCTTCGAGGGCTGTGGCGAGCTCGGCGACCGTGTGCTGCCCTTGGGCGACCGCTAGACCGTACCCGGGAACGATCACCACGCGCTCTGCGTAACCAAGAAGGACCGCCACGTCTTCAGGGGCCGACGAGCGCACCGGGCGGTCGCTCTGCGCTGTGGAGCCAGCGCTCGACACCCTGCGGAAGGCCCCGAAGAGGATTCCCACGACTCCCCGCCCCATCGCCGCGGCCATCGCGCGAGTGAGGATGGCACCGCTGGCCCCAACCAGGGTCCCGGCAACGACGAGGAGCACGTTTCCGAGCACGATCCCGGATGCCGCGACCGCCAGTCCTGTGAAGGCATTCAGGAGTGAGATCACGATTGGAACATCAGCACCGCCGACGGGGAGAACCAGCAGGGCACCCGCGACGAGGGCGACGAGCAACAGGGCGACGGCCCAAAACGACTCGCCGGTGGCTACGACAAGGGTGGATGCCGCGAGCGCTGCCAGCAGGACGATCGACACCGCCCACGTCATGCCCGAGAAGATCAGCGGGCGGGTGCTGATGAGGTCCTGCAACTTCGCCACGGTAACGGCCGAGCCGGCGAATGAGACGGCTCCGACGAGCATCGTGAAGGCCACCGCCACTCTCACCCACGGATCCTCGCTGTGCTGCAGTTCCAAGACGGCGACGAGCGCGGCAGCTCCGCCGCCGACCCCGTTGAAGAGGGCGACGAGTTGGGGCATCTGCGTCATCTGAACCCGTCGGGCGAGCGGAGCCGCAATGATAGACCCGGCCGCGATGGCGACGAGGATTCCCGGGATGTTCTCCAGCCGCACGGAGAAGAACACGGTGACCACGGCCAGAACAGCCCCTGCCGCGCCGATGAGGTTGCCGCGGCGGGCGCTCCTCGGCGAGCTCAGCCCCTTGAGGGCCAGGATGAAGCAGACGGCGGCAAACAGATAGGCAATCGCAGTCCATTCGGGCGCAAGCAGGCTCACCGGGCGTCCTTCCCGGCGCCATCCGCCGCTCTCCGGGCACGGAACATGTGCAGCATCCGGTCCGTCACGACGAATCCACCCACGAGGTTCACCGTGGCCAGCGCCACTGCGACCAGTGCCACGCCCAGGGTCCAGGGGCCGTCGGCTTCTCCGGCCACGATGATCGCGCCGATGAGCACGATTCCGTGGATTGCATTCGCCCCGGACATCAGCGGGGTGTGCAGGGTGCTCGTGACCTTCGACACGACTTCGAAGCCGACGAACGCGGCGAGAACGACCACCGTGAGCAGTGTCACAACGTCCATCAGCGCCTCCCCTTCAACGCCTCATCGGTCGGTGCGTGACGCACGACACCGGCGTGGGTGAGGCAAGCACCCGCGAGGACAGCATCGGCAAGGTTCGGCACGACGGTACCGTCGGTGACCATGAGGGCGAGCAGGTTCGCAACGTTGTTCGCATACAGGCGCGACGCATCTGTGGGCATGGCGGATGCGGCATCTGCCAGCCCTACCAGTGTCACCGTCCCGTTCCCGGTCTGCGTGGGCACCAATAGATCCTTCCCGGCCCGCACACCCTCCACGTTCCCGCCGGACTCGGCTGCAAGGTCGATGACGACGGAACCCGCCCGCATTCCGGCGACCATGTGATGGGTCACAAGCAGTGGCGCCGGTCGACCGGGGATCGCCGCCGTGGTGATCACAACGTCGCACCCGGCCACGTGCGGGGCTAACAGTTCCCGCTGGTGGATGGCGCGCTGCTCGCCCAGTTCACGGGCGTAGCCTCCGGAACCTTCTACGGCATCGAGGCCGAGATTCACGAAAGTTCCCCCCATCGATACGACTTCATCCGCCGAGGCCGGCCGCACGTCGTAGGCGAACACCCGCGCACCGAGACGTTTCGCTGTACCGATCGCCTGCAGGCCGGCGACTCCAGCCCCGAGCACCAGTACACGGGCCGGCGGGATGGTCCCTGCCGCGGTCATGTAGAGCGGAAAGAAACGGGGGAGTCGGATCGCCGCCTCGAGAACGGCGCGATAGCCGCCGACGAGCGCCTGCGAAGTGAGGGCGTCCATTGATTGCGCCCTGGAGATGCGCGGGACCAGTTCGAGGGCGAACGAGGTGATTTGCCCGTTCGCCAGCACCTCTACCGTATCGAGCTCGGTTCCCGGCGATGCCAAGCCAATGGTGACTGCTCCGGGACGGAGTTGCGATGCTGTCACGGGGGTAAGGGGCCTCACATGGCAGAGAACATCGAGGCTGCCTCGGTCCAGCTGCCGGACGACCTGCGCGCCCGCCGCGGCGAATGCCGCGTCGGCATGACCTGAAGCCTCACCGGCTCCAGATTCGAGGACGACGTCGAGGCCCAACCTCCGCAACTGAGCCACGGTCTCCGGCGTGGCTGCTACTCGCCGCTCTCCGGATCGCGACTCCCGAGCTATCCCGACCTTCACGCACCCTCCTGTCACAGGGCGACAATGCAGCGCTACAAACTGTAAACCCGAGCGAGCCGCAGCGCACACCGTGTTCGTAGCGTACTGCTCGTCAACCCGACACCGGTGGTTTCTACCGCGAAAACGTCAGTGCGGCGCTCTAGTGGGCATGATCAAGACTCCGGCACAAGCAGGCGTCAGGCGCCGGGGACCATGTCCGCGAAACGCGAGTAGTGACCGTGGAATGCCACGGTGACCGTGCGGGTGGGGCCGTTACGGTGCTTGGCGACGATCAAATCGGCCTCGCCGGCACGGGGGTTGTCCTTCTCGTAGGCGCTCTCGCGGTGGAGGAGGATCACCATATCTGCGTCCTGCTCGAGCGAACCGGACTCACGAAGGTCGGAGATGGCCGGCATCTTGTCCGCCCGCTGTTCCGGTCCACGGTTCAACTGCGAGAGCGCGATCACGGGCACCTGGAGCTCCTTGGCGAGGAGTTTGAGCGCACGCGAGAACTCGCTGACCTCCTGCTGACGAGACTCAACCCGCTTCCCGGAGGTCATGAGCTGCAGGTAGTCGATGATCACCATCTTCAGCCCCACCCGCTGCTTGAGGCGGCGGCACTTGGCCCTGATCTCGACCAGCGTCATATTGGGGCTGTCATCGATGTAGAGGGGGGCGTCGTTGATACGACCGCGGGTGGACGCAATGGTGGTCCAGTCCCTGGTGTCGACGGTTCCCTTGCGCATGCTCTGCAGAGGAACGGATGCCTCGGCTGACAGGAGGCGCATGGCGATCTCACTTCGGCCCATCTCGAGAGAGAAGAAGATACTGGGCATGTCGTGCTTGATCGAGGCGGAACGTGCGAAGTCCAGCGCCAAGGTCGACTTTCCCAGCGCCGGACGCGCAGCGACAATGATGAGCTGACCCGGGTGGAAACCGTTGGTGAGTTCATCCATGTCGGCGAACCCTGTCGGCACTCCGGTCATCTGGCCGTCTTTGTGCTTGGCCGCTTCGATCTCGTCGATCGCCACAGTCACGGCTTCGGTGAGCGGGACGTAATCCTCGGTTTCCGTGCTACCAGTGACCGAGTAGATCTCGGCCTGTGCGTTGTTGACAAGGTCGAGGACCTCACCCTCGCCGGCGTAGCCCATTTGCACAATGCGGGTACCCGCTTCAACCAGGCGTCGCAGCAGCGCTCGCTCCGCGACGATGGAGGCGTAGAACCCGGCGTTGGCGGCAGTGGGTACCAGGCTTGTGAGCGTGTGCAGGTACTCGGCACCACCGGCGCGCGACAACTCCCCGACCTTGGTCAGCTCATCAGTGACAGCGATGACATCGGTCGGCTCGCCGTGTGAGTACAGCGACAGGATCGCGTCGAAGATTATTTCGTGCTTGGGGATGTAGAAGTCGGTGGCGCGCACGGTCTCGACGACGTCCGCGACGGCGTCTTTGCTCAGCATCATGCCGCCAAGGGCGCTCTGCTCGGCTAGAAGATCATGCGGGGGAGTGCGCTCCGCCTGCCGCGAGTCCGATCCTCCGCGTGGGTCGCCGGTTCGTTGATCGGCCAAACCCAAATGGGCGATGGACACTCGGCCTCCTTCTTCGCGTGCTCTCAGGTGTATCAGGACCCGCTGACAGCGGGAGTGCAGAGTTACGCACCGCTGGTGTCGGCGCCTGCCCACACTAGGGATCCCCGGCTACAGGCGACAAATGCCGCCTGTGGACAACGCTGTGGGAAACAGTCGGGAAACGCCGCGTCGTATGTGCAGAAGCTGTGCACTACGCTGTGGAAACTCACGCGAGAACCACCAATTTTCAACCTCTGACCAGCTCTTTATTCTCTGCACAGCTGTGTGGAGAAACTAGCCTCAAGTACACCTTGAACCTTGAGCATGCAGCGAGCGACCTGTGTACAAAGGTGTGGGGAAACCGCCCAAAATGCGCCCTTAACGGGGTGTAGCGGTGGACCCTTTCGGGACCCACCGCTACACGAAGTGTGACGCCTTACTTGGCGGCGACCACCTGCAGAGTGATCGTGGCACTCAGCTCATCACGAAGGCGAACGGTCGCCTCGTGCTCGCCGGTCACCTTGATCGGACTGAGCTCAATCTTGCGCTTGTCGATCTGGCCGAGCCCGGCAGCAGCGACCGCGTCAGCGACATCCGTGGTCTTGACAGATCCGAAAAGGCGTCCGCCTTCTCCGGCCTTGACGACCAGCCGGACGCGGGTGTTCTCAAGGGCTGCCTTGAGAGCCTGCGCCTCTTCGAGGGTGGCGTGCTCACGAGCGACGCGTGCCGCCTTGATCTGGTCGATCTGCTTTTCGCCACCGCGAGTCCACGCCACGGCAAAGCCCTGGGGGATGAGGTAGTTGCGGGCGTAGCCGTTCTTGACGTCGATGACGTCACCGGGTGCACCGAGGCCGGAGACCTCGTGCGTGAGAATCAGTTTTGACATGTGTTGGCTCCCTACCGGCCCGAGCCTGCGTACGGCAGGAGCGCCATTTCGCGGGCGTTCTTGACGGCACGGGCGATGAGGCGCTGCTCCTGGACGGAGACGCCGGTGATGCGGCGGGCGCGGATCTTTCCACGCTCGGAGATGAACTTGCGCAGGGTGGCGACATCCTTGTAATCGATGACACCCACCCGGATCGACTTCGCGGGGGCGGCGTTCTTGCCGCCCTTGGCTCCGCGGAGTGGCTTGCGGCGGTCGCCGCTGCTCTTTCCAGCCATGATTTCCTTTGCTTTCTAAAAGTGTGTGAGTTCAGCCAGGAGCCGCAGGGCTCGGCTTAGAAGGGTGTCTCGTCGCTGAAGTTGCCGGGGCTGTTCCAGACGTCCCCGCCCGATGTTGCGGCGGGGGCACTGGCAGCCCAGGGCTCGTCGTTCCCAGTGACGGCACGTGCGCCATCACGAGGACCCGACGACTGCGCGCGCGTGAGTGAAGCGGTGGCGTAGCGAAGCGATGGCCCGATCTCGTCGATCTCGAGTTCCATGCTGGTGCGCTTCTCACCTTCCTTCGTCTCATACGAACGCTGCTTGAGACGCCCGGTAGCGATGACGCGGGAACCCTTGGTCAATGAACCGGCGACATGCTCGGCGAATTCACGCCAGACACTTGCACGCAGGAACAACGCTTCGCCGTCTTTCCACTCATTAGCCGCGCGATCGAAATTGCGCGGAGTGGATGCGATGGTGAAGTTGGCTACCGCCAGCCCGTTCTGCGTGTAACGCAGTTCCGGATCGCTGGTGAGGTTGCCCACCACGGTGATTACGGTCTCGCCGGCCATCGGCTACTTGTCGCTTGCCTTGTCGGCGGACGCAGCGGCGGGCTTGGCAGCCGAAGCCACCTTCGCAGCCGGGGCGGCAGCCTCGGAAACGTCAGCCTTGGCGGGGGCAGCAGCGGCCTTCGGGTTGGCAGCCTTGCGGGCGGCCTTCTCAGCGGCAAGCTTGCCGGCGGCGGCAACCTGGGCGATGGCTTCTTCTGCGCGCAGAACCTTGGTGCGCATGACAGCCTCGGAAAGCTTCAACTGGCGGTCGAGTTCGACCGTTGCGTCTGCGTTGGCGGTGAAGTCGACGACGGCGTAGATGCCCTCTGTCTTCTTGTTGATCTCATAAGCGAGACGGCGGCGGCCCCAGACGTCGACCTTGTCGATCGTTCCACCATCGTTGCGAACAACGTTGAGGAATTTGTCAAGGCTGGGAGCTACGGTGCGCTCGTCGATCTCGGGATCGAGGATGACCATCAACTCGTACTGATGCATGACTAACCCACCTCCTTCGGACTAAATCGGTTGCAGCATTTCTGCAACAGGAGGGTTGTGCATGTGCTGAAAGCGCTAGCCGGGATTCCGGCACGCAGACAACCTGCCTAGGCTACCGGATTCGACGCGTCTACGCCACCCGTTCCGTCGACGGTGAGGAGCAAGGGAGCCCTGTTGTGCCGGCTACGAGCCCTTCATCGCCTCGTTCGCGGCGTCCTGGGCCTTCTGCAGACCTTCGGCCACGGGAACGCGGCCCGCGAAGATGTCCTCGAAGATCGGTCCGTAAGCACCGTAGGCCGCCCCGAAGTTCGCGCCCTGCGGTGCGGGGACCGTGGGTCCGTCGACCACGTCGAAGAACTTCTCGACGTCGACTCCCTGCGCGTTCCACACCTCCCGGTAGGTGGGCTGTGCGGCGACGACTCCCGGAACCGCGGCGCCACTGGCCCCGACGTACTGGTTACCCTCGGCAGATCCGAGCCACTCGAGGACCTTCTTGGTCTCCTCAGGATGCGAGGTTTCGGCATTGCCGGCGGCGACGATGCCGTTTGTGACGGACACCCGACCGGCCGGTCCGGTTGGTATCGACGCGACGCCCCAGTCGAAGGAGGCACCGTCGGAGACGTTCTTCAGGTTGTAGAGACCGGACTGGAACAGCGCCA
>JAODMM010000044.1 GCA_025465015.1 Cryobacterium sp.
GCAGCACGTACCGGCGCTCCAGTAACAGGTACAGCGCAAGCGTCAGGAAGAACAGGTGCATCGATTCCGCATACCCGAACTGGAGGACCGGCGAGAGCGGTGCCACACAGAAGAGCACGATCGAGTACAGGGCGGTCGAAGGAGCGAGAACCCGCACCAGCAGCCGGTAGAGCAGCATCGCCGTGGCCAAGCTGAACGCCAGCGACACGAACACCGCGACGGGACCCCAAGGCTGCCCGGCGAGGACCATCAGGAGCCGCACGACGACCGGATATCCGGGCATGAACGCCCAGGCGTTCTCGCCGACGTGACCGGTCTCGGTGATGGGCAACTCCGAAGGATACCCGCTGAGCGCGACGATGTTATACCAGCGGCCGTCCCAGATGTTCGCGAAGTCGACGTAGCGCGGCGAGGCTGCGGTCCACGGATTGGCACCCTGAACTCCCGCCAACACGAGCACAAGCGAGGTGGTCACAACCCGGGAGGCGGCCCAGACCACGATGATCCGTGCCCACCACGGGGTCAGCCTGTAGCGTGCCACCCAGCGTTCGCGAACCCGCACGGGAACCGCACTCGCGGTCGACATGGCCGGTGCACCTCTCACTCGGTGGGGGCCGACAGCCAGGAGCGCAGGCCCCGCTCACACTCGAAAATTTGTTCCACTTTGACCCGCTCGTCATCCGCGTGGGCCTTCAACGGGTCACCGGGACCGTAGTTGACGGCCGGGACGCCGAGAGCAGAGAACCGGGCCACGTCCGTCCAGCCATACTTCGGCTTCGCCTCGCCCCCCACTGCGGCGAGGAATTCCTGGGCGAGGGGCGCGTCAAGTCCGGGTCGAGCGCCCTCCGCTTGGTCGACGACGGTCATCTCGAAACCGGGGAACACCTCCTGCAGGTGCGCGATGGCCTCGGCGGAGGTGCGGCTGGGGGCGTAGCGGTAGTTGACGTGCACCATGCACTCGTCAGGGATGATGTTCCCGGCGATCCCGCCCGTGATCCCGACGGCGTTCAGCCCCTCGCGGTACACGAGCCCCTCGACCTCGACTTCACGCGGCTGGTATCGGGCGAGGGTGTCGAGGATGGGGGCCACCTTGTGGATGGCATTCTCGCCTACCCACCCACGGGCGGAATGCGCTCTCAAGCCGAACGCTCGCAGCTCCACCCGCAGGTTGCCGTTGCATCCGCCCTCGACCTGGCTGTTGGTCGGTTCGCCGAGGATGGCGAAGTCACCGACGAACAGGTCGGGACGATTGGCAGCGAGTCGACCGAGCCCGTTCAGTTCAGCGGAGACCTCCTCGTGGTCGTACCACATCCAGGTCACGTCGACGATCGGGTTGCTGAGCTCGGCTGCCAGCTTGAGCTGCACTGCGACGCCGGCTTTCATATCGACGGTGCCCCGGCCCCACAGGTACTCTTCGCCGTCGATCGTCTCGAACCGAGTGGGGAGGTTGTTGTTCAGCGGTACGGTGTCGAGGTGACCAGCAATCACGACACGCCCGGGTCGACCCAAGTCGGTGCGGGCTACGACAGTGTCACCGTCCCGGATGATCTCGAGGTGGTCGTACCCGCTCAGAGACTGTTCGATGGCGTCCGCCAGCCTTCGCTCGCTCCCCGACACCGACTCGATGTCGCAGATGGCACGAGTGATCTCGACGGAGCTGGCGGAGAGGTTGAGGGGCACCCTACTAATCTAGATGCATGCTCGCCCAGCCCTCCTCATCTGCGCTCCCTCCTTCCCACGCTTGGGGCTACGGCCTGGCCACCGTAGCCGGAGATGGGACCGTGCTCGACACCTGGTACCCAGCCCCTCAACTCGGCTCGCTGCCGCCTCGGCGTGACCGTTGGATCGTGCCGGCGGAGCTGGAATCGCTGACCGGGGAGGATTCCCGCCGAAACGTGCGCCTCGAGGCGGTCACCACCGAGATCGATCTGCGGGCGGCACCTGCCGGCACCGCGGATGCTTACCTTCGCCTGCACCTGCTCTCCCACCTGCTCGTGCGCCCGAACACCATCAACCTCGACGGAATTTTCGCGCACCTGCCGTCGGTGGTGTGGACCAACGCCGGGCCGGTGTTGCCCGCGGACTTCACCCGACTGCGCCCGCAGCTCAAGCGTCACGGCATCAGCGCCACCGGCATGGACAAGTTCCCGCCCCTGCTTGACTACGTGACACCGGAACGCGTGCGGATTGCCGATGCCGCGAGGGTGAGACTCGGAGCACACCTAGCGCCGGGAACGACCGTCATGCACGAGGGCTTCGTCAATTTCAATGCCGGCACCCTCGGCACCTCGATGGTCGAGGGACGTATCTCGCAGGGCGTCGTCGTGGGCGACGGATCCGACATCGGAGGCGGTGCCTCCATCATGGGAACCCTCTCCGGCGGCGGTACTCGTCGAGTGTCGATCGGACAGCGGGCACTGCTGGGTGCCAATTCAGGCATCGGCATCTCGATCGGCGACGACACGGTCGTCGAGGCGGGGCTCTATGTGACCGCAGGAACCAAGGTCGTCCTCATCGGTGAGTCGCCGACAAGCGACGGCAGCCCGCGCACCGTCAAGGCCGCCGAGCTCTCCGGGTTGCCGAACCTCCTCTTCCGCCGCAATTCGCTCTCCGGGGCGGTCGAGGTCCAGTCCCGAAGCGGAACCGGAGTGTTACTGAACGAGCAGTTGCACGCCTGACGGCGCCGCGACATCCGCTGATCACAAGGGAGTGACGTGGGAACGGACGCACCGCGCAGCAGGCGCCACCGGGGCTTGAGGGCAGTTTTCGTCACGCTGGGCATCGTGCTTACCGTCGCGCTGGCCGGCGGCGGGTTTGCCGCCTGGACCGTGACGCGGTCCTTCCCGACGCTCTCCGGCGAGCTGCGCGTGCCCGGGTTGGGCGCCGCTGTGACGGTATACCGGGATAACGCAGGCATCCCCCTGATCGAGGCGAAGACCGCGCAGGACCTCTTCATGGCCGAGGGCTATGTGCACGCCCAGGACCGGTTCTGGGAGATGGACTTCCGACGGCACGTGACCGCAGGCCGCCTTTCCGAATTGTTCGGTGAGAGCCAAGTGGGCACCGATTCTTTTATCCGCACTCTGGGCTGGCGTGCTGTCGCCGAAGCGGAGGTTGACCTTCTCGACCCGGTCGCACTGGGCTATTACCAGGCCTACGCCGACGGGGTCAACGCGTACCTCGCCACCCATTCGGGTGCCGACATTTCGCTTGAATACGCCGTTCTGGGCGTGCAGAATCCCGGATACAAGCCGCAGCAGTGGACGCCCGCGGACTCGATCGCTTGGCTGAAGGCTATGGCTTGGGACCTTCGCTCGAACCTCGACGATGAAATCGACCGGTCGTTCCTAGCCGCCTCTCTCCCCCCCGAAGACGCCACCGCGTTGCACCCCGCATACCCGTACGCGAAGAATCCGACCATCCTCGGCGGGTTCCCCGACCAGGCCGCCGCGGTGGCGGCACTCGACGCTGTGACGGGTCCGCCGGACGACGCCACCGGCGACACACCCGACCCCGGTGCAGTCCCAGGCCCCGGCGCAGTCGCCGCTCAAACGGCGGATACTTCGGGCGAACCTGCAGCACTGGCTCCGCTCGCCCGGCTGCGCGATGCGCTCGGGTCCGTCCCAGAACTGCTCGGCCCAGCAGGCGACGGAATCGGTTCGAACTCCTGGGTGGTCTCCGGCGCTCTGACCGACACCAGCAAACCCATCCTCGCCAACGACCCGCACCTGGGTGCCGCCATGCCATCGGTCTGGTACCAGGTGGGCCTGCGCTGCGCCCAGGTGAATGCCGAATGCCCGTTCGATGTCTCCGGCTACAGTTTCTCCGGTATGCCAGGGATCGTCATCGGTCACAACGCCCGTGTCGCGTGGGGCTTCACCAATTTGGGTCCGGATGTCGCAGATCTGTACATCGAGAAGGTCACCGGCGACAACTATGAACTCGACGGTGTGCAGAAGCCGCTCGTGGTGCGCACGGAACGGATCAACGTCGCCGGCGCTGCCAGCGTGACCCTCGACATCCGCGCGACGGAACATGGGCCGATCGTCAGCGGCATCGCGGGAACACCGTACGCTCAGATCGCCAGCGATTACCCGAGGGTTGCTGATCTGGAGACGACGACTGCACCCGAAGAGGGTGCTCCGGCGCTGGAATACCAAGTGTCGCTGCAGTGGACGGCCCTGACACCGGGGCACACTCCCTCAGCCATCTTCGCCCTCGCTACCGCGAGCGACTGGCCGAGTTTCCGAGCCGCTGCCGAACTCTTCGAAGTTCCCTCGCAGAACCTCATCTACGCGGACGTCGACGGCAACATCGGCTACCAGGCCCCGGGGTCGATCCCCATCCGCAAGACTGGCGACGGCACCCTTCCGGTACCCGGCTGGACCAGTGCCAACGGCTGGGCAGGAAGGATCCCTTTCGCCTCTCTCCCGACGAGCTACAACCCGCCCAGTGGATACATCGTGACAGCGAACAACGCAGCAGTGGGCACCGACTACCCCTACCTCATCACCGCAGACTGGGACCTCGGCTATCGAGCGAGCCGCATCACGGCACGCCTGCAGGCGCTCATCGACGCCGGCACTCCCCTGACGACACGCATGATGAGTGACATCCAGGGTGACAACTACAGCAGCATCGCCGCCGAGCTCGTGCCGGCCCTCCTAAACGTCAGCGTAAGCGGGAAGGCTGCCAAGGCCCAGGCCCTGCTCGTCGGATGGGACCTCACCCTCGACTCCGACAGTGCGGCTGCGGGCTACTTCAATGTCGTCTGGAGCACCCTTCTTCACCAGCTCTTCGACAGCAAACTTCCCGAGGGGACACACCTCACCGGCGGGGACCGCTCCTTCGCGGTCGTGTCAGCCCTTCTAGCTGATCCGCAATCACCCTGGTGGACCAACCAGGAAGTCGGAGCGGCAGGCCGGGACAGCATGCTCGCCCGTGTGCTCACTCGGGCTGCCGACAGGGCGAGCGAACTGATGGGCGAGGACCCGGCTGACTGGCGCTGGGGCAGGATCCATACCCTCGAGCTCCGCAATGCCAGCTTCGGGAATTCCGGAATCGCCCCGCTGGAGTGGCTCTTCAACCGGGGTCCGTATGAGGTGGACGGCGGAGCATCCGTCGTCAATGCCGTCTCATGGGACGCCACCACCGGGTACGACGCCACGCGCGTGCCCTCGATGCGGCAGGTCGTCAGCCTGGAATCTTGGGATGACTCAACCTGGGTGAACCTCACCGGCGCTTCGGGCCACGCCTTCCATGGGAACTATGCCGACCAGGCCCCACTGTGGCAGCGCCACGAGACGCGGCCGTGGCGCTTCACCCAGGCCGCCGTGGAGGAAGCCACGGTGGACACGCTGACTCTCATGCCCACGCGTGGCGACTAACCGAATGTGACGCGGGCCTCTATCGCCGGGGGAACTCCCGTTCCGGCGAACCGATATAGAGCTGCTGGGGGCGACCGATCTTGGTGGCCGGGTCGGTGTTCATCTCACGCCAGTGCGCGACCCACCCCGGCAGGCGACCGATGGCGAACAGCACCGTGAACATCCGCGTGGGGAAGCCCATGGCCTTATAGATGACGCCGGTGTAGAAGTCGACGTTGGGGTAGAGCTTGCGCTCCTTGAAGTAGTCGTCATTGAGGGCGATATGCTCGAGTTCCTTGGCGATCTCCAACAAGTCGTCGTGCACACCCAGAGCGGCCAGCACTTCGTCGGCGCTTTCTTTCACAAGCTTCGCCCGAGGGTCGTAGTTCTTGTATACGCGGTGACCGAAGCCCATCAGGCGCACGCCGTGCTCTTTGTTCTTGACACGGTCGACGAACTTCTCGACGCCCTCGCCGGAAGCCTGAATCTCCGCAAGCATGGACAGGACTGCTTCGTTGGCCCCGCCGTGAAGCGGACCGAACAGCGCATTGATACCCGCTGAAACGGAGGCGAAGAGGTTCGCCTCGGTGGATCCGACAAGCCGGACGGTCGAGGTGGAGGCGTTCTGCTCGTGGTCTTCGTGCAGGATCAGCAGGCGCTCAAGCGCCTTACTCACTGCCGGGTTCACCTCGTACGGCTCGGCCAGCGTGCCGAAGTTGAGCTTCAGGAAGTTGTCGACGAAGCTCAGCGAATTGTCGGGGTACAAGAATGCCTGGCCGATGCTCTTCTTGTGCGCGTAAGCCGCCATGACGGGCAGTTTGGCGAGCAGGCGCACGGTCGAGATCTCGACCTGTGCCGGGTCTTTCGGACTCAGCGAGTCCTGGTAGTAGGTCGACAGGGCGGACACACCAGAGGACAGGACCGACATGGGATGGGCCGTCGAGGGCATCGCGTCGAAGAACCGCTTGAGGTCCTCATGGAGAAGAGTGTGGCGGCGGATGCGGTTGTCGAACTCGGCGAGCTCGCTGGCGCTCGGCAGTTCTCCGTAGATCAGCAACCAGGCCGTCTCGAGGAAGCTGGAATTCTGTGCGATCTGTTCGATCGGATAGCCGCGGTAGCGGAGGATGCCCTGCTCACCGTCGATGAAGGTGATGGCAGAGCGGGTGGAAGCGGTGTTCACAAACCCTGCATCGAGGGTCGTGAGGCCGGTCTGGCGGGTGAGCGTAGAGATGTCGATGCTGGATGCGCCATCGGCGCTCTTCAGGATCGGGAATTCCGCGCTGCCCCCTGGGAAGCTGAGCGTGGCCTTCTCGGGTTCGCTCGATGCTGTTCCTTGCGCGACGTCACCCACGGGGCCTCCTGTTTTCACTGCTTGTCTGTGGGTGACGCACGACCACGGCACGGCGTGTCGGCGTCTACCTCCGATACAGCCTAACGGGGGTTTCGGAGCGCCGTTGTCCAGCGGCTATATCAACGCTCGAAGAAGTCGTGCGGAGCGGCTAACCAGCGGTCAGGCGGTTCGCGGCGGCGGCGATTCGCTCATCTGTCGCGGTGAGTGAGAACCGCACGTGCTGGGGAAAGAAATTACCGTAGAAGTGGCCGGGTCCCGCCAGAATGCCGAGGTCGGACAGTCGGGCGATCGAATCCCAGGCGTCCCGACCTTCCGAGGCCCAGAGATAGAGCCCACCCTGACTATGGTCGACCCGGAAACCGGCGGTCCGCAGGGCCGGCAGGAGCACGTTCCGCCGGGCGCGGTACCGCTCACGCTGCACCGCGACGTGCTCGTCGTCCCCGAGGGCGAGCGTCATCGCCGCCTGCAGGGGCGCCGGGAGCATCAGCCCGGCATGCTTCCGAACCGTGAGCAGGCGGGCGAGCACATCGCTGCATCCCGCCGCGAACGCCGCCCGGTACCCGGCCATGTTCGACTGCTTGCTCAGCGAATAGGTGGCGAGCACGTCTCTGCGGTTGCCCTCGATCACCCGCGGGTCGAGGATACTGGGGATCGGCTCGCTCCGCCACGGCTCGTCCCAGCCGAGCTCGGCGTAACACTCGTCGTTGACGATGACGGCTCCGAGTTCTCGGGCTCGCGTCACGGCGGCACGGAGTTCAGGAATTGTCAGCACGCGACCGTCGGGGTTTCCTGGACTATTCAGCCAGACGAGCTTGGTGCTGTCGGGCCATTCATTCGGGTCGTCCGAGGGGAACGCGTCAGCTCCGACCATGGCTGCACCGATGGCGTACGTCGGGTAGGCCGCGCGTGGGTGCACCACTGTGTCGCCCTCGCCGACACCGAGCATGAACGGCAGGAGAGCGACCAGCTCCTTGGAACCGACTGTGGGGAGGACGTGGTTGACGGTGAGGCCCGTCACTCCCCTGCGGCGTTCGTACCATGATGCAATCGCTTGTCTGAGCTCAGGCGTGCCGGCTGTCTGCGGGTAAGCATGGGCATCCGTGGCCTCGGCAAGTGCACGCCGAATGATTTCCGGCGTACCGTCGACGGGTGACCCGATCGACAGGTCGACGATTCCGTCGGGATGGGCGCGGGCGCGGGCAGCGACGGGGACCATCTGGTCCCACGGGTAGTGGGGAAGCGACTTCAGCACGCGGATTAGTGCTGGACCTGCGGCGGCAAGGCGGCGATGAGGGGGTGGTCCTTCGGGATCACACCGACCTTCGCGGCACCACCGGGCGATCCGATGTCGTCGAAGAACTCCACATTGGCCTTGTAGTAGTCGGCCCACTGCTCAGGAAGGTCATCCTCGTAGTAGATCGCCTCGACCGGGCACACCGGTTCACAGGCGCCGCAGTCGACGCATTCGTCGGGCTGGATGTACAGCGATCGCTCACCCTCATAAATACAATCAACAGGGCATTCGTCGATGCAGGCGCGATCCTTGACATCAACGCAAGGAAGAGCAATGACATAGGTCACAGTGGTCGAGTCCCCTTCGCGTACTGGAGTCCCAGTCTACGCCTTGATCAGCCCCTCGCCGGCAGACGGGGCCAGGCGACCACAAGGGCCGCTACCAGTGTGGGGACAGTCGTCCAGGCCAGCCCCGGCAGTCCCTCGGGGATGAGCACCGAACCACCCACGCTGCGCAGCGAGAGCAGGAAGATGACACCGAGCATCCCCATGGCACACGCCAGAACGATGAAGCGGTCGTGCAAGACCAAGCGCAGACCAACGAGGAGGGCCGCCGCCGCGGCAAGAGCCAGGATCAGCCCGGCCGGCAGGACTGCCTCGCCTATGGCGAGGGTGGACTGATGCGCCACGGTTCCGAGCACACCGATCAGCGCCCCGGCGGCGAGTCCGACACCGGCCGTAATGAGCCGAGTGGACGCGGCGAGCGGTATGTCGGCGGTTGTCCCAGACGGCGCAGTGGACCGGCTGTAGGTCTCCGTTCCGGTGAGTGCCAGAAGGGTTCCGTCGCCCAGGCGCACTACCTCGCCTTCGACCTGCCAGCGTTCACCGAACGCGGCGACGGCACGTTGCTTCGTGCCGAGGAATGCCGCCACGTCAACCGTCATCGCACGTGCGTTGTCGTCGGAGGAACGCGCCTGCCCGGTGAGGAACACAGGTACGCCCATGCTGTCTGCCACTCGCGACGATCCAGCCCGAACCCGCTTGTCTGCACTGCCGAGGACGATCGCCGTCGGGTCGGCCTCCTCCAAGATGTCGGCGAGAGCGAATTCGAGTTCACCGGAGCGATCCCCCGCCGCGGTCTCCTCCTGGGGCAGCAGCACCCAGTCCGCCACGCCCAGCTCGGTGAGCGTCTCCCGTTCGGTCGCTGTCAGGTCGGTCTCACGGGAGGTGAACAGAACTAGGGCCGATCC
>JAODMM010000122.1 GCA_025465015.1 Cryobacterium sp.
GCTCCCACACCGGTTATCGGGGTCGCGTTGCTGTGCATGAGGTGATGACGGTGTCCGAGGAGATCGAACGTCTCACCGTCGCCCGGGCCTCGAGCGCGGACCTCGCTCGGGTGGCCTGCGACGAGGGGATGCTCACGCTGCGGCAGGACGGGTGGGAGAAAGCCCGACTCGGTGTGACATCCATCGACGAGATCCTGCGAGTGGTCGCATAGTGCTGAAAGGGAACGCATGACGAACCAGCCCGTTTACGAGATCCCCGTTGCGCCTTCCGGTGCAATCGGAGACAAATGGATGTCTGCGGATGGGACGGCACGTGTCGTTTCCGAAACCCCCGGTTCCCCGGGCGCAGAGCCACCCTCCCGTCGAGCGCGCCGAATGGACCGGCAGGATGCGTCTGGCGCACCGGACTCCAGCCTGATTCACGCCTTGTCGGCTGTGCTGGAAAACGGAGCGTCCGACTTGCACATCACCGTCGGTGCGGCCCCCCGCATCCGCGTCGACGGAGGGTTGAGGCCGTTGCCGGATGAGCGGGAGTGGACGCGGGAGAAGGTCACCGCGGCCCTGTTCAGTCTGCTCTCCGACGCCCAGGGTGAGCAGTTCGTGCGTGACCTCGAACTCGACTTCGCCTATACGGCCGCGGGGGCGAGGTTCCGGGTGAACTACTACCGCCAGCGCAACTCCATCGGAGCCGCATTCCGGTTGATCCCCCGGGAGATCCGTCAACTGAGCGAGCTGGGAGTGCCAGCTGCCGTGGGTCAGTTCGCCCAACTCGCACGGGGATTGGTGCTGGTGACAGGGCCGACGGGCTCGGGAAAATCCACCACTCTCGCCGCCCTTATCGACCTCGTGAACGCGACTCGAGCCGACCATATCGTGACGGTGGAGGACCCGATCGAGTTCCTCCACAAGCACAAGAAATCCCTTGTGAACCAGCGGGAGGTGGGGCACGATACCCACAGCTTCGCCGCGGCGCTGAAGCATGTGCTCCGGCAGGACCCGGACGTAATCCTCATCGGCGAACTTCGTGACCTCGAGACGATCTCGGTCGCGCTGACCGCAGCCGAGACGGGGCACCTCGTATTCGCCACCCTTCACACCCAGGACGCTGCACAGACCATCGACCGCGTGATCGATGTGTTCCCACCGCATCAACAGGGCCAAGTGCGAGCGCAGCTCGCGGCAACACTGCAGGGTGTCGTCTGCCAGGCCCTGGTGAAAAAGGTCGGCGGCGGCCGGGTCGTCGCCACCGAAGTGCTCGTGATGACCTCGGCGGTGGCGAACTTGATCCGTGAGGGGAAGACCTACCAGATCGCGTCCGCCATGCAGGCCGGGCGCGCCCTCGGAATGAACACCATGGATCAGCACCTCGCCGAGCTGGTGAACGCGGGGGTGGTCACCCGTCAATCGGCCGAAGACGAGGCGCAGGACACCGAAAGCCTCAAGCAGCTCATCCGTCGTTCCGATGCCACGGATGCAGCGGCTAACCCCATGTCCGCCGGAGGGATCGACTTCGGCGGCTTCTACTCCCCAAGGGGGCAGTGATGGCAGTCAGCATGCTCACGTACGCCTATACCGGCCGGGACGGTGCCGGCAAGGTGGTGAAGGGACAACTGGATGCCCCATCCGAAGGCGCGGCAGCGGCGCGACTGCGCACCATGGGAGTGGCCCCGATCACCGTGGCCGAGTCGCGCGAGGGTACGGGGCTTCAGCGGGAGATCCGAATCCCCGGCATCACCAGGGGTGTCAGTCTCAAAGACCTGGCCGTGATGAGCCGGCAGATGGCAACGATGACCACCGCGGGACTCGCGCTCCTCCGTAGCCTGGCGATCCTCTCCGAACAGACCGAGAACAAGGAGCTCGCGCGCATCCTGCGGGTGATCAAGAGCGACGTCGAGTCCGGCACTGCCCTCTCGGATGCCTTGGAAAAGCACGCCGTGGTATTCCCACCCATCATGGTCAACCTGGTAAGAGCAGGCGAGACCGGCGGCTTCCTGGAAGACTCCCTCAACTCGGTGGCCCAGAACTTCGAAGCGGAGGTCAAGCTCCGCGACACCATCAAGTCGGCTCTCGCATACCCCGTGATCGTGCTCGCCATGGCCGTGCTCGCGGTGATCGGGATGCTCATCTTCATCGTTCCGGTCTTCGAGGACATGTTCAAGGGACTCGGGGGAGAGTTGCCGGTCCCCACCCGGATGCTCGTCGTTCTCTCCACCGCGATGACGTGGCTCGGGCCGGTGCTCCTTGTCGCCGGTGTCGCCTTCGCTTGCTGGTGGGCCAGGAACAAGAACACGCTTCGCGTTCGACAAGTCGTCGACCCGCTCAAACTGAAGCTCCCCGTGTTCGGCCCCCTGCTCGCGAAACTTGCCGTGGCGCGGTTCAGCCGTAACTTCTCCACGATGATTGGTGCCGGCGTGCCTATCCTTCAGTCGCTCGCGATTGTGGGGGAGACTTCGGGCAACTGGGTTGTGGAATCCGCGCTGAGGAAGGTGCAGGAGTCTGTACGGCAGGGTAACTCCATAGCCGGGCCCCTGGCACAGGAGCCCATCTTTCCGGCGATGGTCACCCAGATGATCGCCGTCGGAGAGGACGCCGGTGCGCTGGAGCAGATGCTGCGAAAGGTTGCAGATTTCTACGACCAGGAGGTGCAGGCGACGACGGAGCAGCTCACCGCGATGATCGAACCGCTCATGATCGCTGTCATCGGCGCTGTCATCGGCGGGATGATCGTGGCACTGTACCTGCCGATGTTCAGCATCTTCGAATACGTGAGGTGACGCGCCGGCCTTGCCCCTCCTATTGGGGCCGTGATCAGGGTAAATGCCCCCTGAACGCGGGTTCTTGAGCGTTTCTCATCTCCCCTAATCTTCAAGCGGACGGCCACCCAGCCGCTCATCACACCTCACTGAACAGGACCCGTCACATGATCAGCAGCATTTCGGGAACGCTTGATCGCAAGCGCTCTGCCCTCACCGGCACGGACAAAGGCTTCACCCTCATCGAACTTCTCGTCGTCGTTCTCATCATCGGCGTCCTCGCCGCTGTCGCCGTACCGATCTTCCTCGGTCAGCAAGACCAAGCGAAGGGGAGTGCCGTGGAAGCGGCAGTCACCACCGCAAAGACCGCCGTGGTCTCTGAAATGGTGGATGGCACGAAGCCCGCGTCGATGGACGCGGTCTCGTCCTATACCGCCAGTGCGGAAATCCCGGTCAACCTCACCTGGTCGACTGCCGGCGACCACTTCTGCATCACGGCGACCTTCGTCGGCAGCACCAAGAAAGCTGCCATTAGCGACACCAGCTCGGCCAAAGTCGGCGGCACCTGCTCGGCCTCGGGGGCCCTAATTCCGTAGTAGGCCGTACCTGTTGGGGCGTCGTCCTAGGCGGCGCCTCAACGTCCGTTGCATCCCAACTCGAACCGGAGGGAGCCGCACATGAGCACAGCCCGCACTGCCGACGTCGACGCTGACCAGGCCGGATTCGGCATGATCGAGATCGTCGTCTCCATGTTTCTGATCG
>JAODMM010000135.1 GCA_025465015.1 Cryobacterium sp.
CTGATGACCTCGTCCATGGATTCCGTGACGATGTACTTCGCGCCATCGATCATCACCAGGGTGGTGTCCGGGTTCTCGCTGATGCGCTCGATGAGATCCGGGTTGATCGCGAACTGGCTCTCATTCAGCCGGGTGAGTACGATCAATGGCCTGTCCCTGGTCGATGCGGCTCGGGTGAGACGCCAGGGAGCACTGTCGGCCGGGGCGGTCGGCGCGTTAGGCGGCGAGGCCATCGAGCCGGGTGGCGGGCAGAGCCAGCACCGGCAGCTCGCCGTCAATGGGGCGCACAGGAAACGCTTGCAGAGCCGCAGCCGCGGACGCCGCCATCCGCCCCATTACCTCTTCAGATTGCTCAGTTCCTGCAGCACCTCGTCGGAGGTCGTGATGATGCGGGCGTTCGCCTGGAAACCTCGCTGGGCGACGATCAGGTTCGTGAATTCCTGGGACAGGTCCACATTGGACATCTCCAGCGCTCCGCCGATGATCGCCCCGAATCCTCCCTGACCCGGAGCACCCAGCTCTCCGGCACCCGAGTTGAAGGTGACACGGTAGGCAGAGGTTCCCGATTTTTCCAGGCCTCCCGGGTTAATGAAAGTGGCCAGCGCGATGCGGGCAATGGCCTGCTGTCCCCCATTGCTGAACAGCCCGACAAGAGTGCCGTCCTTGCCCAGCGTGAAGGTCTGGAGGGTTCCCGCGTCGGTGCCGTTCTGGCCGGTGATGGCGATGGTGGTGATGTCGCTGTACCCCGTCACTGCGGTCATGTCGACAGCAATATCGTTGACCGTCAGGTTGCCCCCCTGGGTCAGGACCCCGTCGGTGAAGGCGAGCGTGCCCGTTCCGGTTGTGTTCCCCGCCGGGTCGGTTGCCGTGACATCCCAGCCTGCGCTCGTGCGCGTAAACGCCACCGACAGCGTCCGCGCCTCACCGGAGGCATCGAAGATCCGAACGTCCCGGACCTGCTCTGTACCGACGGCCGCGTCCGCGGGCAGGTTCCCGGCCACCGTCGCTGCCGTCGTCCGGACTGCAGGGAGCACCGCCTGCGTTGGCAGGGTGATGTCCGAGACCTGACCACCGGTGTTGATCTGTCCGTTGACGGCATTCCAGCCTTGCACGATCGCCCCGTCAGGGGACACCAGGCGTCCCTGCGCGTCGAAATCGAAGGCGCCGGCACGGGTATAGAGCGCCTCACCGGCGAGCCGGGTGACGAAGAAGCCGTCACCGGTGATCATCACATCTGTCGCCCGACCCGTCGCCTGCGTTGAACCTTGGGCGAAATTTGTCGAGATTCCGGCGACCTGCACGCCCAAGCCGACCTGTGCCGGGTTGGTGCCACCGGTCTCCGGCTGCGGCCCGCCAGCACCCTGGGTCATCTGGGAGAGGGTGTCCTGGAACTGAACGGCCGACGCTTTGAAGGCAGTCGTATTGACGTTGGCGATGTTGTTTCCGGTCACGTCAAGCATGGTCTGGTGCGAGCGGAGACCCGAGATGCCGGAGTAAAGAGAACGAAGCATGTGATTGTGCCTTTCAGTGGGAGTTACGAGACGGGATGAGCGGTGACGCCGGAGATGGCGTCGAGGGCGACGGACTGCGTGCCGATCGTGATCCTCGGAATCGGGCCGGAGTATGAGACACCGGTAACAGTGCCCGTGCCGGGGGCGCCCCCGTCGGTCGTGTAAGTGACGTCCTGGCCCATCAGCGCGGCGGCAGCCATGCGCATCTGCAAGGAGAAATTCTCGTCGCTGGTTGAGACCATCTCGGTGATCTTCTCCATCATGGCGAGCTGAGTCGTCTGGGCGATCATCTCATTCGTGTCCATGGGGGACGTGGGGTCTTGGTTGCGAAGCTGAGTGACCAGGAGAGACATGAAAACCTCGGAGTTCATGCTCTGTTTCGGGGGCCCGGCGGCTTGGGCGGGATACATGCCGGCGCCACGGGCTGTCATTGCATCGATTGTCACAGGTGTTCTTTCTCCTTCTCAGGCCATCACGTCGATCGTGGATGTAGCCCCGTAGGTCAGTGCCGCCGGGCCTCGGTAGGAGGCTGACCGCTCGCTCTCGCGCCTGGCATCCGCGCTTGGCCAACCCGTCTGGCGGTCTCGGCGTGATTCCCGGTCAGGGTTCGAGGCGCTGTTCTGAGAGGACAGGTCAAGCGTCGACGCCAGTCCGGAGCCAGCCAAGTCCCGACGAAGATCCGGCAGGATGGCGCGAAGCGCTTCACGCCCGAGGTCCGTGGGCGCGAACAGCTCCACCCTGATTGCGTCGGCCGTGACATGCGCACGCACAGTGATAGGACCGACATTGTCGGGCGTGACGCTGACGGTAAGTACATGCTCGCCGGGTTTACCGAACACATGACTGAGAGGTCCCGACACCTGGGCCGTGAGCGGAACCTGCTGGACAGTGGACCGGGCGACCGACGTCTCGGAGGGGGCACCGGGGCCAGTGGGCGCCGTGCTGAGGGCCGCTGCCGGCGCAGGCGCAGGCGCCGCGTCCGTTCGGGGACCCTCTCCCCCGGATAAGGCGGCGGCACCCTGCGGTGCCGACAAGCCGATCAAAGGGCGCTCAGGGTCCGCAGGGGCAGCCAAAGCGCCCGTCGTGGCTGGGACAGCGCTGGGGACACTGCCGGGCGGGAGCATGTCGGTCTCCCCGGCCTCCAGCGACAGTGTGACCGTCCCCGGGACATTGTTCTGTGGCACCCCGGCAGCTGCGGCAGGGGCGACAGACCGAGACCCGGGCGCGGGAGGCGTGGCCGCGCCGCGCGGAGTCGACAACGGGGGCTGCGGGGGTGACACGTCCACGGCAGAGGGACCACCGGCAGTTGCGCCCGGAGACTGCGGCGTCTGATCACCGCCACCTCCGAGCAACCCTGGATGATTGAGGGTCTCCGCCGCCGAGACCGAGATCACCGCTTCGGCTGCCTGATCGGCACCGGTCGCTTCCGAGATCGGAGAAGCAGCTGGCGTCGGCGCGAGGAGATCCAGCGAGAGGACGGTCGCGTTCATGGTGGCAGATGCCATCGAGACGACGTGGTCGTGAGTTGCGGGGATGGGCATCACCTCGCTTCCCGATGCGAGGGTTCCCCCCGCCGAGCCGTCGGCAGCACGCGTGTCGGCACTTCGCCCGTCCCGTTCGCCCTGCATCACCAGCCCGAACTCATCGCCGTGGGGAGCGGCCTTGGATAGCAGGCGGGCGGCTGGGGCGGAGGTCAGCGCGACGGGCGCGTTGGATAAGACGTTCACCCTGCTCCCCCTCTCGCGAGAGCGGCCAGCGCTGAGGAAACGAGATCAGTGCCCGCCACCATCGGCGCGGTGGGAGGTGTCGCACGGTCGGGCACTACACGCCGGATCGTTGTGATGTCCGCGTCCTTCATGTAGGCCTCAACGAGGGACACCTGGCGGCCCGGGTAGGGAGCGTGGATGACTTTGTTATCGCCCGCGTAGATGAGGATGTGGTCCCCGCCGCCGGTCACGATGAGGTCACCGGGCTTAGCCTCGGCGAGTGATCCGACCTCGGTTCCGATGGTCATCTGCCCGGAAACGAGCCGCGGAACCTCAATACCAAGGTCGGCGTACACCCGTTGCACCAGGCCGGAGCAGTCCATTCCCGAGGCGTCCTCGCCGCCGAACACGTAGGGAACACCGAGGTACTTCTGCGCGCTGGCGACCACATCGGAGCCCGTCGCTGTTCCCGTACCGGTCGTGCCGAGCGCAGTAACCGCTCCGGAACCGTTGCCAACCGCGGAACTCCCGGCACCTCCAAGAATCTGCGCGAAAGCCGACGCTGAACGCGCTGAGTCGGGTGCGGTTCGTAACCCGGAGAGCTGGGTAAGCGTGGACTGGATCTGCCCGACCCTGCTCATTGCGTCGATCATGGACATCGGGCGTCCCCTCCCCTGACACGGTGCCACCCTGTTGTCGCCATCTCGTCGAGGAGAATCTGCTCGCCGTGGAGGTCCTCGCTTCTTGCGGTCTCGTCATGACGAGCTTCGAGCTTCTCCAGAGTCAGGGCCCGGGCCCGGACGGCGTCGAAGACCGCCTGCGCCTCCCGGGCAGTCGCGAGGTGATGGGACCCGAGCGCGGCAACGTCGGCAAGCATGCTGCGAGCCGCCGACCGGGCTGCTGCGAGGGCGTAGAGGGTTTCGGCACTGCTCGCTTCACTCATGGTCCCCCCTAAAGCGGTTAAAGCCCTCTGCCTGCTCGTCCTGTTCTCCGCCACTCGAGCGTTGGCGGCAGCAAGGTCACCTGAAGCCTGGTCCTGTTGAAGGTGCCGGAGTCGCAAAAGTCCTGCCAGGGGGAATGCCCGTGCCATCACGAACCCCCGAGAGTCCGCGCGAGGGCAGCGAGACGGTTCCACGATTCATCCGCGCGGCCTTGGTCATCCATGCGTTGTCGCAGGAATGCATTGATCTCTGCCTCGTGCTCGATCGCGGCGTCGACAAGCGGGTTGGTGCCCCGGAGGTAGGCTCCGACATCCAGAAGGTCCTGGGCGGAGCGGCGTGCGGCGAGGACAGCGCGAAGCACGCCGGCTGCGTGCGTGCGATCCGTGCTGTTCACCCTGCTCGCGACTCGCGAAATCGAGGCGAGCGGGTCGACCGAGGGGAAATGACCGATGACGGCTAGCTTCCGATCGAGCACGACGTGGCCGTCGAGGATTGAGCGAGCCGCATCGGCTACTGGCTCATTGTGGTCGTCACCGTCCACCAAGACGGTGTAGATACCCGTCACGGATCCCCGTTCGGCCGTCCCGGCACGTTCAAGGAGCTGCGCGAGCACCGAGAATGTCGAGGGCGGGTACCCGCGGGTAGCCGGCGGTTCGCCGACGGACAGACCTATCTCGCGTTGCGCCATGGCGACGCGGGTGAGCGAGTCCATGAGGAGCATCACGTCAGCGCCTTGGTCGCGAAACGATTCAGCGATGCGCGTGGCGACGAAGGCCGCACGCATCCGCATCAGTGCCGGTTCGTCGGAGGTGGAGACCACGACGATCGAGCGAGCAAGACCCTCCGGCCCGAGGTCGTCCTCCAAGAACTCGCGAACCTCTCGTCCGCGCTCTCCCACCAGGGCGATCACCGAGATCTGGGCGTCTGTGCCCCGGGCGATCATGGAGAGCAGGGAGGACTTGCCCACACCGGAGCCGGCGAAGAGGCCCAGCCTCTGGCCCTTGCCAACCGTGGTGAGGGTATCGAGCACGCGGACGCCCAACTGAAGCGGGGTGTCGATCCGAGCGCGGTGCATCGCCGACGGAGCGTCGTTCTGCAACGCAACCAGTGTCGTGCCCCTGAGAGGACCCTTGCCGTCGATGGGTCGTCCGAGCCCGTCCAGAACGCGACCGAAGAGCCCGGCTCCGGTCGGCACCAGAACCGGCGTCCCGGCGGACCGCGCGGGCGCGCCCACGGTAACTCCCGTCAGTCGCCCGAGGGGCATGCAGCGTAAGGTGTCGTGAGTCGTGGCGACAACTTCGGCGTCAACGCCCGGCGCCGTTCCCACCGCGATCAAATCGCCGATTGCGGCTTGCAAACCGACCACGTCCACGCCGAGGCCGACGATCGATGACACGGTACCGACCCGCTGCGGCCGGGCGGCCATTCTGGCTGAGTCGATCCGAAGCGGATGCTCGTTAGTCATCAGAGTCACAAGTTCTCCCTCATGAGCGCAGCCGACGCCCGCTCGAGGGCGGATGAGATCCGGGCATCGAGGTACCCGTCGGGGAACTCCGTTATCGCGTCGCCGGGCTGGAGGGTTGGATCTGGGATAAAGGTCACACCCGCTCCGGCGAGATCGGCCCCGTCAAGCGCGGCGAGATCACCCGGATGCATCCGGATGGTGTGCACGAGAAGCGTGCCCACGTCACGAAGGGCCCGGTCCAGCGCGGATCGTGCGGAGTCCTCCGCTTCTCGCAACTCCCGACCGATGATCGCCTCGGCGAGGTCGACCGAAGCTGCTGCGAGCGCGCGGTGCGCTTCGTCGAGCAGGGGAACAGACCTGTCGTTCAAGGCCTGTGCTGCGCAAAGGAGGACCTGAACGGCGCGCTCTCCCTCGGCCTGAACCTGCGCCACGGCAAGGTCATGCTCTGCCCGGATGCGAATCATGCGCTCGTCCAGCTCACGACGCGCGGCCCGCAGCCCCGCGGTGTATCCGGCTGCGTGGCCGCGCACCTGTGCCAGCTCCTCAACGCGCTTCTGCGCGTTTTCGGGCAGGCGGGGGAATGAGAGCCGGGTGAATTCGAGGTCAGACGACATATTCGTCCTCGTCTCCGCGAACGACGGTGATGGCGCCGTCAGCCGCCAGGTCGCGAATCGAGCGCACGATCTGGGCTCGCGCTTCCTCCACTTGCGACGAGCGGACCGGCCCGAGGCGGGAGGTTTCTTCGTCCAATATGTCGCGTATCCGCTCAGAGAGATTCGCCCGGATAACCTCGACAACCGCCGGCGAGGATCCCTTCATCGCCACGGCGAGGATCGCTGCGTCGATGCCGCGCAAAACCTGCTGCGCGTCGCGGCTCTCGAGCTTGACGATGTCGGCGAAGGTGAGCATCCGGGATCGCACCTCTTCGGCCAGCTCCGGGTCCCGCTCCTCCAACGCCTCGAGCAGGGCGCGTTCGATGGACACGCTGGCCCGGTTGATGATGTCGACCAGAGGTTGCACACCTCCCACGACGTCAAGGGACTCGCGCGGCGCGACGACGGCGCCGGCGCGTTCCCTGAGCGTGTCCGCCACGACCCTCACGGCTTCCGGGGTCGCTGTCCCCATGAGCGCAATCCCGCGCGCGACTTCACTGCGGAGTGAACCGTCAAGGCCGGAGAAGACGGCCGAGGCGTGCTCGGGGCGCAGGTGCGCCAGCACCAAGGCGATCGTCTGGGGCAGCTCGCCGTCAAGCAGCGTGACGACCTGTCCCGGTTCGGCGGTGTCGAGGAATTCGAAAGCCTTCCCAGCCATCGACGATGCCACCCGGTTCATGACACCGGCGGCTCGTTCAGCGCCGAACGAGGCCTCAAGCAGGCCTGCGGCGTTATCCCGTCCCCCGCGCCCATGCGGCCCACCACGGATGGTCAGCTCGTGAAATTCAGCCAATGTGCGTTCGGCGACATCGGAGTCGACCCTGCGCAACCGGATGATTTCCGCCGCGATCTCTTCAGCTTCTCCCTCGCTGAACTGCTTCATGACTTGCGCCGCCCGTTGGCGGTCCAGGTTCATGAGCACCACGGCAACCTTCTGGGTGCCCGTGAGGAGAACGCTCGCCTCGGTCATACGGCCTGCCGGTCATCCATTAGTCCACGGAGGAACTCCGCTGTCTTCTGGGGGTCCTGTGCGGCGAGAGCATCGATGTCGGCCAGGCGGTGGTCGGCGTCCTGCTGGGGCAGGTCGAGCCGTTCCGTCGGCGGGAGCAGGGCCGGGACTCGGGAGGCTTCAAGCCCGATCGGGACGGTCGACAGTTCCAGCTCCGGGCGGACCTGGTTCAGCTCGCCGATTTCCACCACTTCCCGTCTCTGGCGCCGTGACCGGCGAGCGTAGAGGATCAAGCCGAGGATGAACGCCACGAGGACCGCACCCGTTACGATGCCAAACCGAATGATGTCGGCGATGCGCTCCGCGGCTGCGGCTTCCTCTGCGGCGGCAAGCGCCGCGGCTGCCTCGTCCGCGCCGGCTGTGTTGAAGTCGACCAGCTCCACCGTGACGGCATCTCCACGGCCATCGTCGATCCCGGCGGCGGACGCCACCAGGGCGGCAACATCATCGACGTTGAGATCGCCGGCAACGGCGGCGTTCAGTGCCACCGACACGCTCTGACGGTCAAGGGAACCCGCCGGAATAGTGCGGGACTCGGTAATCTTGTTCACCGCGTTGTTGCGCGTCATGGACTCGGAGTTGAAGGTTCCGTCGCCGCCGACAGCGGCGGGAACCGCAATGTTGTCCGGCCCGAGGGCGCCGGCAGCGCCACCAGCTCCACCGGCGTACTCCTCGGTCGTGAGGGATTCGATCAGGGCGGGCGCGTCGACGGGAGTGGCAAACGACTCTTCGACGCGTTCCGCCGACTCGTGGCTCATGTCGGCCGCGACGACGACGCTGGCATTGCCCGGCCCGACTACCTGGTCGAGCATGGACTGCACCGCGGTGCGCACCCGTTCCTCGTAGTCCGCGGCCTGGGTCCCGGCGGACCCGCCCACCCCGATCCCCACCGCGGAAAGCACCGCCCCGTTGGCATCGATCACCGCGACATCGGCCGGAGCCATACCATCGATCGACGCTGAGGTCAGGTGCACGATCGCCTGCACCTGTTCGGAGTCCAACGTCACCCCGTTCTCAGTGCCGATGAAAACGGATGCCGTCGGGTCACTTTTCTCCGATACGAACACCGTTTCTTCGGGGATTGCCAACCGCACCGACGCTGTCTGCACACCCCGCAATGCTTCGATCGTGGTCGCAAGTTCGCCCTCGAGGGCTCGTTTGTAGGTGATCGACTGCTGGAATTCAGATGAGGTGACGCCTATCTTGTCCAGGAGTGAGTATCCCCCGGTCTCGGATGACGGCAGCCCGGCGGCGGCGGCTTTCAACCGCTCATCGTAGACGTTCCCCTCCGGAACGAGGACGGTGGTGCCGCCATTACTGAGTTCGTAGGGGACTCCGTCGGTGCGCAGCTGCTCGACGATCGTATTGGCATCCGTGCCGCTGAGACCGGAGAACAGGGGCGTGAAGGCCGGCTTCGACGCCCACATCGCGAGCGCGGCGATTCCCAGGACAAGCACGGCCACCCCGATCAGGGCGACCGTGCGCTGCGCGATCGTGAATTGCTGCACGGAAGTGGCGAGCCGACGGAAGAAAGAGGTCACTTGGGCGGGCATCAGGCTTGCATCCGCATGATGTCGTTGAATGCGTCGACACCCTTATTGCGCACCGCGGCGACCACTTCAAGGGTCACCGCAGCACGAGTGGACGCGAGCGTGGCGCTGTGGATGTCGCTCAGGTCCCCCGTCACGGCCCGGATCGCGAGATCGTTGGACGTCGATTGCAGCTGCTGAAGGTTCTCGAGGGCGCCCGTGAGGCTGACGGCGAAGCCAGAGCCGTCGGATACCTCTGCGTTGGGCATCCCGGGCAGGTAGCCCGTGCCCGCCACGCCCTGGATTGGACTTATAGCGGGGAACGGCATCAGGAACGTCCAATCTGCAGTGCGGCTTCGTAGGTGGCCTTGGCCCGATCGACCACAGCGGCGTTTGCCTGGTATCCACGCTGAGCCATGATGAGCTGCCCCATCTGTTCCGCCATGTCGATGTCGGGGTATCGCACGTATCCGGCTTCGTCAGCCAAGGGATGGTCAGGCTGGTGCACCAGCCGTCCGGCGGGGTCGCCCCAGGAGGCACCGGCGACGTACGCGCCGGTCGTGCCCTCACCCTCGCGGGCAACGATGTAGCGAGCCTGGAAGGCATCACCGTCGGCACTTGTGACGGTGTTCGCATTGGCGAGGTTGTCCGAGACAGCATCGAGCCATTTGCGGTGCAGGGTCAGCCCGGTACCCGCGATCCCAATGGCGTCAAAAGTCATCAGCTCGTCCGGAGGGCCGTGCGAACGCCGGTGAAGGTGCCGTTGACTGCTTGAGCCGCGAACTGGTACCGCAGCACTGTGTCGATGTTCGACAACGTCTCGGTGTCAAGGTTCACGTTGTTCCCGTTCAGCCGGGTCGGCTCGAGGGACCGCTCCGTGGTGGCTGTGGCGGCACCGTCGCCGGCGCGCACCGAACGCACGAGGGCGTCCTCGAACGCAACCCGCTTCGCGTGGTAACCAGGGGTGTTGACGTTCGCGATGTTGTTCGCGATCGTTCGCTGGCGAAGAGCCAGTCCATCGAGTGCACTCGCTATCGCGGCAGAGGTCACGGATTCAAACACGACTACCCGCTTCGTGGTGGTGGGGACAATCGGCCGATCCCTGGCCTCTTCTGGTGAGCGATCCGTGCTCACCAGTAGCTATCGGCCAATGCCCGCGCTTCGTTAGGTATCAGCCGAAAGGTGATTCTCGTCATCCAGAGACGTCGAGGTAAATGGATGAGGAGTCGCTGCGTGAGGCCGGAACAGAGCGCACCGCCAGCAAGTGCCGTGCCGTATCGCGTCGCGTCTGCTCTAGTGCGACGATGAGCTCCTGCTGGTTGGCGAGCAATCGACGCGCTCGGCTCTCGAGTTCCACGGGGAGCGGTCCCAGATGCGCGGGAGGCTGCCATCCGGGTACCCGGCCGGCTTCACCCTCGACAAGGTTCTCCTCAAGATCTTCGAGAGCTCCCACCCAGCCCGCCGATTGCCGGGGAGTGTCAGGCAACGCCGAGGGTCCCACCGGTCTGGGATGCGGCAGGCTGCTGCACGGGCAGCTGGGCTGCCGCTTCATGCCAGGTCTGGCGCAATGGCTCGAGCAGGGCGATGCATTCCGCTGTACCCCGAGCGTCCCGGTTGATGTTCGCATTGACCATCGCCGTGAACACGTGGGTGTACACAGCCATGAGGCCTTCGGCGCCGTCCCACACGTCGACCTTGAGAGAGGATGACAGCTCCGTGATGATCGCCTGAGCGTGCAGGAGATTTTCGCTTGCCACCGACCAGTTCTCTCCCTGCTGCGCGGCTTCCGCCCGGCGGAGGTCAAGGAGCAGTCGGTCGTACAGCATCGTCAGGAGACGTACCGGGCTCGCCGAGTACACGGCATCGCGGGTGTATTGCGAACGCTGCGCCTGAGCTCCTCTTATGGTCGGGATCATGAGGAGCTCCACGTCGGCAAGGACGCCAACTGGGAGGTCAGCCAGCCTTGTTGGGTGTTCAGAGAATTCAGTCGTACTTCGAGCGCGGAATAGGTGCGCTCAAGGGTCGCCCGCCGCGACTCGAGCCGCCGGTCCCAGTCGTCGATCTGGAGGCCAAGCTCTCGCACGGCCGAGTCCTGACTTGCGATCTTCCGGGAGAGCTGACCCTCATACTTGTCCGACACGCTTGTGGCAGCGGCGGCGACTCGGGACGCGACCTCCTGCAGCATGCCCCGAGTGGCGGCGGGATCCTTCGCGAGCGCGGAGCCGAACTTCTCCGCGTCGAAGGTGACAGTCCCCGTTTTCGTAATGCTGATTCCGATCTCGGACGGGGATCGTCCGTTCACCGGCAGTGTCGCCGCGTCGAGGATTTGCCGGTTCACGTCGCGAACGGTGCTTTCCCCGGTGAAGGGACCACCGGTGGTCCGGGTGGTGCCGGTCGAATCCGCGCCCGTCGCGACTGCGGACTTGGCTGCGATGAGGGCGAAGATATCGCTCAGGGCGGAGACCAGCTCTCCCGCCAGCTTCCCAATCCTCTGGTCGTCCTGAGCGACCGAGACAGTGATGGATTCGGCAGAGACCGCGGAAACCGTCGCTGACACCCCTGGGAGCAGATTGTCGAAGGTGTTGCGGGGCGACGTGATCGTCGCCGCCGCTGCCGTTCCTGCCCACAGCGTCAACGCTGCGTCCTGTGCGCCTTGGATCTGCGTCACCGGGAGAGGTGTTGCGGTACCGCTGCCCTGGTAGACCGTGAAGCTGCCCGCCACCCCGGTGTCCGCGGCGGTGAACTGAATCCGGGACTCGCCTCCGCCGATGGAAACCAAGGTCGCGACGACACCCGCCCCGGCTCGATTCACGGCTGTGACGACATCGCTCAGCGAGGTCGACGAAGCCGTGACCTCGGTGGCGACGCCGTCGCTGCCGACGATGGTGAGCACCGGCGGCGAATCCGGCCAGGAGACCATCGCTGCTGAGACGGATTTCTGCGCTTGCGCGAGCCGATCGACGACGAAGGCAAGCTGGCCAGCCGAGGCACCGCTAGCGGTGGTGACCGTGACCGTGGGAGAGCTGCTGGTCGCCGAGTACAGGTCGAGGGATCCGGCGGTGGCCATCTTCGTCGTCAGCTCAGCGAGAGAGGCGACCTTGGTATTCAACGCTCGTAGCGCCGTCACGTAGGTCTGGGAGTCGAAAACTTTGTTCTTGAGCAGCGTCTGCGGGTTTCCCTCGATCTGCATCAGGGAATTGATCAGGCTTGTGGTGTCGAGACCACTGACGAGTCCGTCGATCGCGAGTGACATGTGTTGCTCCTGGGGGTTACGTGCGCGCCGCGGCGAAAGCAGAGGCGGGCGACGGTCGTACGGATGAGGTCCAGTTCACCCGCCGACCGTCACCAGCCGCCGCTCAGCGCCGCTCGCTCAAGTCAGATCAACGGCCAGCGTTTAGCGAAGGAGCTGGAGAACGCCCTGGTTGGACTGGTTGGCCTGCGCGAGCATTGCCGTACCCGCCTGGGACAGAACGTTCGAGCGGGTGTACTTCACCATCTCGGATGCCATGTCCGTGTCGCGGATGCGAGACTCCGCAGCGGTGAGGTTCTCCTTCGACACCGTCAGGCTCTTGGTCGTGGACTCGAAGCGGTTCTGAACCGCACCAAGCTCGGACCGTGATGTGGAGATGGCGGTGATGGCCGCGTCGATCGCGGTGACAGCCAGCGCAGCGTTCGCAGCAGAGTCGAACTTGAAGTTGATCGCGTTCGGTGCATGCGTGCTCGCGGCTCCGCCGATGCCGTAGGTGATGTCCGTGATCGATGCAAGGGATGCCTTGATGTCGGTCAGACCGACCTTGATCTGCGACGACGCGCTACCGTCGGCGCCGACCTGGAAACTCAGGTTGCCGCCCTTGAGTAGGTCGATACCATTGAAGTTCGTTGAGTCCGCGATCCGAACGAGCTCGTCGGTCAGCGCGGTGACCTCAGTCTGGATCGCCGTGCGGGATTCTGCGTTGTTCGAGTCGTTGCCGGCCTGAACAGCGAGATCGCGCACGCGCTGCAAGATTGAGGTGACCTCAGTCAGGGAGCCTTCCGCGGTCTGAATGACCGAGATTCCGTCCTGTGCGTTACGCGCGGCTACGGTGAGGCCGCCGATCTGCGCGCGCAGGCCCTCCGAGATCGCAAGTCCTGCTGCATCATCCGCTGCCCGGTTGATGCGGAGGCCACTCGACAGCTTCTCGAGCGACTTTGAAAGGTCGTTCTGCGTGTTCGAGAGGTTGCGGTACGAGTTGTTCGCCGCAATGTTCGTGTTGATTTGCATACCCATGATGAATTCCTCCGTGAGTGGGTCTGGTTATGCCTGCCCATCCATGGGCCGGCACTGTGACCTATCGGCCGGGAAGTCACCCTCGTAAGAAGTATGCGAAAAATTAGGCGGGAGTCAGATCACCGTGGCCGTGATGCGATTCCGGCTGATCTTGTTCAGACGCACTGCGTCCTGGCCTCCAAGCCGGTCGAGGTAGGCTGTCCGGCTGGCCGCGGAGATTCGCGACGTCGGGATGACTTCGGCCTGACTGTCATCGGCGTAGTGAGTGGCCAGGCCATCGCGGAGGAGTCGGATTGCTTCGGCGCGCTGCTGTGAGACGGCGGAGTGCGTAGTCCCGAGTTCTTCTGCGATGTCTTTGACCGACCGGTCCTCGAAATAGACCTGCTCGACGACGTGACGCATCTTGTCGGGGAGCACCGCTACGGCGGCGCGGAGGTAGTCGAGCCGCTCCGAGACGAGGAGCGTCTCCTCCGGCAGTGCGCTGTCGGCGACCAGGAACTCGGCCGTGGTGCCCTCGAGGGTGGAGAGCGTTCGAGAGGCATCCGCCAGCCCGGCGGCCGCCTCCTCCCGGTCGACCCCGAGGGCCGCTGCGATCTCGTCCACGGACGGGTTGCGGCCGAGCGCGCCGGCGAGGGTCTCCTGCACAGCGAGAGTTTCCTTGATCCGGCGCCTGGCGGATCGCGTTGCCCAGTCATTGGAGCGCATCTCGTCCGCGAACGCGCCGAGGATCCGCCTCCGGGCGAAAGCTCCGAAGGGAATGCCGAGGTCGGGGTTGAAGGCGTCCGCCGAGGTGATCAGGGCGAGGGCGCCAGCCGAAGCCAGATCGTCGCGCGAGAGGTGCCGCGCCTTAGCCCACACTTCGGAGACCAGGTACCCGACGAGAGGCAGGTTCTCGATAACGAGGACGTTGCGGGGTGAGTTCTTCACCGCAGGCCAGCCTGTGCCCCGGCATTGCGGACAACCCGTGCTCGAGGGTGGGCCCGGCTGCGCCACAGAGCGACCGTCCCGAAACGAGAATCGGAAACATCAGGCACGGCGACGTCGGCCGTCGCTGGGAGGACGGCACATATGGAACTGCGCATACTGCAGGTCCTTCTCTCGGTTCGGTAACCCGGCTGACCCGCATTGGGTCCCGTGGCTTTGCGTCCCCGGCTTACGCCGGGTTTGCCGTTTTCGTGGAGTTGACCGAGAGCGTCCAGCCAGACTCTGGTCCGGGGCGCATCTCCGTCGTCACTAAAGCTACCGGGTCCTGAAATCGTCACCGATCAGCATTTGCCCCCATTTGTGGGGGCGTTTCATAGAACGCGCGTCTACCCTCGTCCGGAGGCCACATTCCCGCGTCGGCAGGTGCTCGGGAAAAAGGCCTTCCGGCCGGGCGAATGACCCGCTGCTCGGGAGTCACTAACATGAGACCCAGCCGTGCCGATAGTGCATGGTGAACGCGGTAGAAACCATGGCTCCGCATGGACACCCGGCGTTCGCACAACTTATGGGGTTGGAGGAGACGTGGGCGCCAATGAACTCTCCGCGTCGATCTGGCGCGAACGCGAGCTCCTCGAGCTTCTGATCTTCAAGCTCGAGGAGGAACAACTCCTCCTCACCGCAGGCAAGACCCGCTGGCTCCAGCACGCCACCCGCGAGGTGGAACAGGTCATAGAACGGATGCGGGAAGCGAACCTCGGCCTCTCCGTCGAGGCCTCGGCCGTGGGCCGGGAGTGGGGCGCCGACGAGGGAGCCACCCTGCGCGAACTGATCGCCCATGCTCCTGCCGGACCATGGGGCGAGATTCTCATGTCCCACCTGAATGCAATGACGCAGCTGACAACAGAGATCAAGGGGCTGCGGGACGTTAACGAGCAGTTCCTCCGTGCCGCCGCGCGCTCCACGCTGGAAACCCTGTCGGGACTGACCCCCGACTCCAGCACCTACGATTCCCACGGTGCCACCGACGCAACCGGCGGTCGCGCCCGGCTCGTCGACAGGCAGTTGTAGGGGCACCAGTGAGCACATTCAGCGGCCTGAACACGGCCCACAGCGGGCTCGCCGCCGCCAGACGGGCCCTGGACGTCGTGGGGCAGAACGTGGCCAACGCCAACACCGCGGGTTACACCCGGCAGAGGGTATTGACATCGGCGGTGGGCGCGGCGAATCCTGTGGGAATGGCTGCAGGTGGCGTTCGCCCGGGTCAAGGCGTCTCTATCGATGGGATCGCGCGCCTGGGCAGCGCCAACCTCGATGCTCAGGTACGGTTCACGGCCGGCGGATCCGGATACTCCGCCATCCGGGCGAACGCAATGAGTGCCGTGGAAATGTCTTTGCACGAGCCCGGCGAGAACGGCTTATCGGCCCGGTTGAACGAGTTCTGGGCGGCTTGGCAGGACCTCTCCAATCGAGCTGGGGAGTCAGCACCCGCTGAACTGCTCATTGTGCAGGCGAACGCACTGGCATCTAGTCTGGCCGACGGTTACCACGCCGTGGACGCCCAGTGGACCCAGGTGCGGCGGGACCTCGACGGAATGGTGGCGGAGCTGAACGCCACCGCGTCTCAGGTTGCCGAACTCAACGGGCGCATTCGCAAGACCGTCGCCAGCGGGGGCTCGCCGAATGAACTACTGGACCAGCGGAACCTTCTCACCACCACGCTCGCCGCCTTGAGCGGAGCGACCCTGCGCGACACTGGTGACGGAGCCGTGGACGTACTCGTCGGAGGGAACACTCTTGTCTCGGGAGTGACTTTCCAGGCATTGAGAATCGACGGCGCAACCCGCATGGATGCCGCTGACGGCGATCCTCCCCGACTGGAGTGGGCGGAGCGGTCCGGCGTCCGCGTTACAGCAGACGGAGGCGAGATCGCGGGTGCTTTGTCCGTGCTCGCGCCCGCCGACGACGGCAGAGGCGGCTCCATCGCAGAGGTGGCCTCCTCCTACAATGCCTTCGCTCGGGACCTGGCCGACAAAGTCAACGCCGTTCACCGTACAGGGTCGACGCGCAGCGGCGTCACGGGCTTGGACTTCTTCCAGGTGGACTCTCGGCGGCCGGCACAGACGCTGTCGGTTACCCCATCGGACGCAGCAGACATCGCATCGGGAGCGCCAGGCGCTGGTGGGCGCGATGGCACCATCGCCGACCGCATCGCCCAACTCGGCGTCTCCGCCGACTCCCCGAGCGCAGCATGGTCATCCTTGGTCACCACCATTGGTGTGGCGACGCGGTCGGCGTTGCAGCAGGCTTCGCTGGCTGACCTGGCCGCAACGTCGGCAGTGAACATGCAGCTCTCGAACTCTGCGGTCGACCTCGACGAGGAAAACGTCAACTTGCTGATGTTCCAGCACGCCTACCAGGGTGCTGCCCGGGTTCTGACCGCTGTCGATGAGATGCTGGACACCCTGATCAACCGCACCGGAATCGTCGGGAGGTAGCCGATGATCTCCAGGGTCACCAACCACACTTTGATG
>JAODMM010000173.1 GCA_025465015.1 Cryobacterium sp.
GCGGGCCAAAACGGTGGCAGTGGTGGTTCCGTCACCGGCGACGTCGTCAGTCTTCTTGGCGACCTCTTTGACCAGCTCAGCGCCTACGCGCTCCCACGGGTCTTCGAGTTCGATCTCCTTGGCGATGGACACACCGTCGTTCGTGATGGTGGGGGCGCCCCACTTCTTGTCCAACACGACGTTGCGGCCCTTAGGGCCGAGCGTGACCTTGACCGTGTCAGCGAGCGTGTTCAGGCCGCGCTCAAGGCCACGACGGGCCTCTTCGTTGAAAGCAATGATCTTTGCCATGTGTGTTTCTCGTCCCTCCCGGACGTTCCAAAACTGTGATGGGTTAGCACTCAAATACCTAGAGTGCTAAAAGCGATTCTGGCACTCAGGGGATGAGAGTGCAAGTGGGGAGAAACGGCGTCAGGGCTGCAGCTCGACCGAGCCCTCGGCGACGGGCACAAGCTCGATCCACGTGTTGCCGGGTGACAACTCGACGACGCTTCCGTCGTGGGCGGTCAGAACGATCGGCGCGGTCGCCGAGTCCTTGCTCCAGCTTCCGTGCAGCGCCCTGCCGCCGGCGCAGACCCAGGCCTCGCCCGAACCGATCATCGTGGTCTTAGGAATGTCCTCGTATCGCCAATCGATGTCCACGCTGAGGACGAGCACATTTGTCGCGGCCAGTTGCGCCCCGTTGCCGTCGAGGTCGGGAGCGCCTTCCTGTGAGCGCAGGTATCCCTGGGATGCAGCATCCCAGTTCCACCCCGGCCACCTCGACTCCGAGAAAGTCACGTTGACCGCTCTGACCGGGTCCCCCTTGACCGTTGCAGAAGACGCGGAACCGGTGGCGGCGTACATGAACAACTGAGGCGGCGCGGGCAGGTCCGCGTGCCGCCGGACCAACTCCGCCGCCTTGACCACGACGTCGTGCGGGGACTCCTTGTCGTCCACCCGGTAGAAAAGACCGGTGTCGTCAAGATCGAAGACAGAGTTGACGACAGGTGCGATCATCATCATCTCGACGAACTCCTCGGCACCGCCGGAGTAGGCCACGATGCCGCCAAAGGGCGAGATGATGTCCGGATCCATCGGCCGGATCGAACGGACGGGTCCGAGCAGGTCGGGGATGTCTGAGTGCCATACGCCGACGTACCGGGTGAGTCCACCTTCAACCAGTTCCTCGAACACGATGTCGCTACGTTCGAGTCCGATCTGCGGTCGCGCATCCTCGTGGTTGTCAATCTTCACGGCCAGTGATGGGCGGGCGAGACTGCCGGCCGGGACCTCGATTCCACGCAGAGGTGCGAACTCCACCGCGTCTGGTGTCATCGCGGTCGGGAGATCCACTGCGGGCGCCGACGGGGCGGATGCCGGGACGGCAGCCGCGCACCCGCTCAGGAGCACAATCAGGGCGAGTGACGACAGAACCGGACCGGAAACGTGCCTGAAACGGGGAGACGAGGTCATCTGCCAAACACTAACGCCGCCCAGGTGAACCGGGCGGCGTTAGTGAGTGGTGTGCCTATGGATCAGCGTGGCTAGGCTGGCCGGACTGATTCCGCCTGCGGCCCCTTGGCCCCGGCACCCACCTCGAAGACGACCTGCTGGCCCTCCTCGAGGACCTTGTATCCGTTCATGTCGATCGCAGAGTAGTGGACGAATACGTCCTGTCCTCCCCCGTCGACGGTGATGAAGCCGAAGCCCTTCTCAGCGTTGAACCATTTCACGGTTCCATTCGCCATGTATTACTCCCATTTGCCGTATAACCGTCAGCACCTGCCCATCGCCTGTACCGGGCCTCACGCAGCGACTGCGTTCATTAAGCACTTCAGCGCGTTCGACCTGGCGATCGGGCTGCACGAACAAAATGAGCGACCAAGACCAGATACTAGCGACACGCCGGAGCGGAGTGTAATAGCTCTGCAGCACGAATTGTCGCGGATTGGCAACAATTCAGCGGTCTTCCCTTAGCCTTCGTCAACCGGGTAGTCGTTTCCGACGACCACGGTGAGGGAGGCGCCCGTGTCTGCATAGTCAGAGGAGAGAAGGATGTCCGATCCGGTAACCGATGCGGCGACACCACGCGCGGCTCCCTCGAGCGAGGGATCAGCGTAGTACACGGTGGTCGTCGGCACGTCCTCGGAGTCGGCGTCGGATGTCGCGCCGACATCCCATCCCGCGTCGGCGAGGATCTCTCCCACGGCCCGCGCCACACCGGTGCCGGGCGTGCCGTTGAGGACGGTCACACTCAGGCTGGGGTCGACGGTCGGTTCAGCGGTCGGCTCCTCGGCGGGAGTTGGAGTGGGCGTGGGAGTGGGCGAGGCGGATGGGGTGGCCTCAGCGGGCGGGGTCGCCACAGCCGTCGGCCCTGCGACGCCGGGAAGATCGAGCCGGTTGTTCAGCAGGAACAGCCCTATCACGCCGATCCCGATCAGGACGAGCGTCGCAACAAGGGCCCACCAGAACCCGACCCAGCCGCGGCCGCGTTTACCGGGAGGGCGGTGCGCACCGACCCGCTCCACCCGGCGTGGGAGGGTGTCGAATCGGTCTGGCGGGTACTTACTGGGCATCGGAAGTCTGACTCGGTCCTCGGTTTAATGGTCCAGCGGCGTCGGGTTGAAGAGTGCGACGTTTTCGCACCTCAGCCCTCGCCTCGCGCATCCGATGCAGTCGCTTGATCAGCATCGGATCGTGCACGAGTGCGAGCGGAGAGTCGATCAGTGCCCCCAGCACTTGATAGTACCGGGCGGCCGACAAGCCGAACCGAAGCCGAACGGCTTCCTCCTTTGCCCCCGGGTTTTTCCACCACAGTCGCTCGAAAGCGAGGATGGCGATGTCACGCTCTGACAGCGGGGCGGAGCGGGCGTCGGGTTCTGGTTCGCTCTCATCATCACGTGCCACGCGCCGCCCCTCCTTTTCTCGAACATCCCGGGCCTGGGAGAGGC
>JAODMM010000174.1 GCA_025465015.1 Cryobacterium sp.
AGTTCGTCCGGCCGGAGGATGTCGCGGCCGAAATCGCCTGTGGTCCTGACCTCGACGAACTTGCCGCCAGTGTTCGACCCTTCATCGAAGCCGGCTACACCGATATCGCACTCGTGCAAGTGGGTGATGAGGGACAGGAGGAGTTCCTTGCAGAGGCTGCCGGGCCCCTGCTTGAGAGGCTTCGTGCGCTTTAGACTCGATGGGAGTCAGGCGGTCTCAGGTCGGGAATCGGGGAAACGTGCGTGACAACGAGATCGACGCGATCGTCGTGGGCTCCGGGCCGAACGGGCTCTCCGCGGCCGTCACCCTGGCCCGCGCAGGCCTGTCTGTTCGTGTCTATGAAAAATCTTCGACGATCGGCGGCGGGTCCGCGTCCGAGGAGCTCACCCTGCCCGGGTACCTTCACGACGTCTGCTCCGCGGTGCACCCCATGGCCCTCGCCTCCGAGTTCTTCCGCCAGTTCGGCCTCGCCGAGCGGATCGAGCTCGCCGTGCCCGAGATCTCGTACGGGCATCCGCTGCCAGGCGGGCGGGCGGGAATTGCCTACCGGGATCTCGACCGCACAGCAGACGCGCTCGGGCCGGACGGACCCGCATGGCGCCGGCTGTTCGGGCCGCTGGTCGACCAGGCCGGTGCTGTTTCAGAGATCACCGGGAATCAGTTGTTGCGCATCCCTAGGCATCCCGCGACTCTCCTCCGGTTCGGCCTGCGCGTGCTGGAACAGGGTGGCCCGCTCTGGAACCTACGGTTCACCAGGGAGGTCGCCCCAGCCATGCTCACCGGCGTATTCGCCCACTCGATCCGTTCCCTGCCAGGTCTCTCCACAGCGGGTGCCGGGTTGACACTGGCAACTCTCGCGCACACAGTGGGCTGGCCCATTCCAGTGGGAGGCAGCGGATCCATCATCCGTGCTCTCTCCGACGACCTGTACGCGCACGGCGGCGAGATCATCACCGGACACTTCGTCAGGACGCTCGCCGAGCTGCCACCCGCGCGGGTCGTGTTACTGGATGTCACGCCTCGAGCGTTCCTCGGGCTGGCGGGCAGTCGGCTTCCGGCCGGCTACGCGCGAACGATGCAGAGGTTCCGCTACGGCAACGGCGTGGCAAAGGTGGACTTCGCCCTTTCCGGTCCCGTGCCATGGCAGAACGCAGAACTTCGGCGCGCAGGCACTCTGCATCTCGGGGGTACTCGCCTTGAGATCGCCCGCGCCGAGAACGCCGTCGCACACGGCCGTCATGCCGAGAAGCCGTACGTTCTCGTCTCGCAGCCCGGAGTGTGCGATCCCAGCCGCGCTCCTGGCGACAGCCAGACCCTATGGACGTACACGCATGTGCCGCGAGGCTCCGACGTCGACCAGCGGGAGAAGATCATCCGGCAGATCGAGCGATTCGCACCGGGTTTCCGGGACACCATTAAGGCGATGTCGAGCCGAACGGCCACGGACCTCGAAACCCACAATCCGAACTACGTCGGCGGTGACATCGCGGCGGGCGAGGTGAGCATGAAACAGCTCCTCGCCCGGCCGGTGCTCTCTGCCGACCCCTGGAAAACGCCGTTGCCGGGCGTCTATCTGTGCTCCTCGTCCACGCCGCCCGGACCGGGTGTGCATGGCCTGCCCGGCTGGCGGGCGGCGCTCAGCGCACTCCGACGCGAATACCACATTGACACACCCCCAAACCTCGCCCACCAACAGACGCCGAGAGGATGACGCGGTGACCGTGAACCAGAGGAGCATGGCCTGTGAGCCAGCCGACGTGTTCGACGTACTGGCCGACGGCTGGCTCTACCCGGTCTGGGTGGTCGGTGCGTCCAGGATGCGGGCGGTGGACGCCTCGTGGCCGGCAACCGGCACCGCGATCCACCACTCCGTGGGCACCTGGCCGCTGCTGCTTAACGACGCGACGACAATGCTTGAATGGGAACCGGCACGGCACGCGCTTCTGAAGGCACGAGCCTGGCCGGTCGGCGAAGCGCATGTCGCAGTTGACGTGCGACGCCACGACAACGGATGCCTGGTGCGAATGACCGAGGACGTGATTGCGGGGCCGGCGCGGCTGGTTCCCCGGTTTCTGCGCGACGGGGTCGTCCATGCGCGCAATACGGAGACCCTGCGCCGGCTCGCCTACCTTTCAGAAGGACGAGCCGGTCGCTGAGAACTCCGATGTACCGCGTCAAGGATTTCGTACTGCCTTTGGCTGCGCGGTGGAGCGGGACGGAAAAAGGTCACTCAGCTGCTTTGCTCAATACCAGTTCACCGCTTCGGAGTGCGACCAAGCGCGCAGGGGGTGCCATAGCTGCCCTTGATGTACGACAAGCCCCAGGCGATCTGGGTTGCCGGGTTGGTCTGCCAGTCGGCGCCGGCACTGGCCATCTTGCTGCCGGGAAGGGACTGCGGGATGCCGGTCGCGCCACTGCTGGCGTTGTACGCCTGGTAATTCCAGCCGGACTCGCGCTCCCAGAGGCTGTCGAGGCACGAGAACTCGCCCTCACCCCAGCCATACTGCGAAGCCATCATGCTCCTGGCGATGCTGCGAGCATCACCGGGGTTTCCCGCCGCTGCCTGGGCAGACGCTTGCGCTGTGGCCTCGGCTGCCGCCCGGGCGGCAGCCTCCTCCGCGGCTTTGGCTGCGGCTGCGGCTGCGGCTGCAGCCTCTGCCGCGAGGCGGTCCACTTCGGCGGCCGCTGCCGCTGTGGCCCGAGCTTTCACCTCTGTGTCGGCCGTGAGCCCACGGACGGTGGACTCGTCGAGCTTTCGGTACTCACCGAGGGAAGCGACGGATGACTGGAGCGGCGTGGAGTCAACTTTGGTGTGGACGGCGGCGATGATGCGATTCGACTCATCGATGACGGCTTGTGCGTCTCTGTCCGCGAGCATCTTGGCTCGAGCGGGATAGAAGGACAGCTGCTCCTGCTGGAGTCCGGTGGACTCCGAAATCTGGGAAGTGAGGGCGATGCTTCGGCTCTGCGCCTCGGCATTCTGCGCAATGACTGGGGCGGCGACGAGGGCGCCTGCCACCAAGGTGCCGGCGAGGGCGAATACGGTTTTCTTTTTAAGCGCGGAAGTGAAACGTTCGGGCATGGGGATCCAATGGTCGAAGTACCCTGCCGCTCTTCCCGGGCACGTGCCGCATGGAGGAGGCAGACCCCGAGGGCGCACAGTGGCACCCTGGATCTACGCAGGTTGGTCAATTTCCCGTCGGAAACGGGGCTGGAACTGCATGTGTGACACATCGTTCATGCCAGCGACCGGCGTGGTGACTTCGGAAGCAGTCCGCGGTCGCTATTATGCACAAGTTTTATGTGAATGCTACTCAGGTTGAGGGATTGCTCAGCAATGCGCACTCGCCAATCCTGATCGTCCGCATGCCAGCGAGGGCAGCTGAGGTGGATGTGGAAGTGGAAGTGCAACTGTGATCCCTCGGTGTCACACCCGAAGTTCCTGCCGGCTGCCGGACGCCATCCGCAAGGTTTCTCCAAGGGCACACGCTCAGACTCAGTCACGTTTCCCCGCGTCGGAAATCGGGAGAGGGCGCGGGGAAGCCCGAGGCGATGCCGCGCCGGGGCCAGCCGATTGCTGACGAAAGTGCAGATGAAACGTTGTTTCGTCCCCACGCCGCAATGCCCTACGCGAGAACGGGGATCGGTTCGACGCTCACGCTCCTGCACGTGGCCGACTCGGGCAGTGTTAGGGTTGACGCATCCACACGGGTGCCCCAGCAGGGGCTGAGATCAGGCTGACGCGGCCTGCGACCGTCGAACCTGTCCGGGTAATGCCGGCGAAGGAAGTAGGACCTCACGATGGTCTCCGTCGACAAATCGCATTCTCTCGGATATCTCGAAGATGCCGAAAACGGCATCAGGGTGCCGGTAACCAAGATCGCTTTGGATCCCAGTCCGAGTGGGGAGGCAAACGGACCGTTCACCGTCTACCGCACCGAAGGGCCCGGCAGCGACCCGGTCCGCGGTTTGCCGCCGTTCCGGGCGCCCTGGATCGAGGGCCGCGGCGATACGGAAGTTTATGCCGGGCGGGAACGGAACTTGCAGGACGACGGACGCTCCGCACAGCGACGAGGTGCCGCATCCGCAGAATGGCAGGGCCCGAAACCGGTGATCCGTCGTGCGCTCCCCGGTCGGACGATCACCCAGATGCGGTACGCGAAAGAGGGCGTCATCACGCCGGAAATGCGATTCGTTGCCCTGCGGGAGAATTGCGACGTCGAGTTGGTGCGATCGGAAGTAGCCGCTGGGCGAGCGATCATCCCCAACAACGTCAATCATCCCGAGTCGGAGCCGATGATCATCGGCAAGGCCTTTCTGGTGAAGATCAACGCGAACATCGGCAACTCAGCGGTGACCAGTTCGATCGCGGAGGAGGTCGACAAGCTCCAGTGGGCCGCGAAGTGGGGAGCCGACACCGTGATGGATCTCTCCACCGGTGATGACATCCACACGACCCGGGAATGGATTCTGCGCAACTCGCCCGTCCCTATCGGCACAGTTCCCATCTATCAGGCGCTCGAGAAGGTGAACGGCGAAGCCAACGACCTCACCTGGGAGATCTACCGGGACACCGTCATCGAGCAGTGCGAGCAGGGCGTGGACTACATGACCGTCCACGCCGGGGTCCTGCTCCGCTACGTGCCGCTCACCGCGGAACGCGTCACAGGCATCGTGTCTAGGGGTGGATCGATCATGGCGGGCTGGTGCCTCGCTCGCCACGAGGAGAACTTCCTGTACACCCACTTCGATGAGCTGTGCGAGATATTCGCCCGGTACGACGTTGCGTTCTCGCTCGGTGACGGGCTGCGCCCGGGTTCAACTGCCGACGCCAACGATGCGGCGCAGTTTGCCGAGCTCGACACCCTCGCCGAGCTGACCAAGCGCGCTTGGAAGTACGACGTGCAGGTCATGGTCGAGGGACCCGGTCACATCCCCTTCCACCTCGTGCGGGAGAACGTGGAACGCCAGCAGGAACTCTGCGATGGCGCACCCTTCTACACGCTGGGACCACTCGTCACCGATATCGCTCCCGGATACGACCACATCACTTCCGCGATCGGAGCGACCGAGATCGCCCGTTATGGCACGGCGATGCTTTGCTACGTCACCCCGAAGGAGCACCTCGGTCTCCCGAACAAGGATGATGTGAAGACGGGGGTCATCACCTACAAGATCGCAGCGCACTCCGCCGACCTGGCAAAAGGGCACCCCGGCGCCAACGAGCGCGACGACGCCCTGTCGAAGGCACGTTTCGAGTTCCGGTGGCGGGACCAGTTCGCACTATCACTCGACCCGGTGACCGCGGAAGAGTTTCACGACGAAACCCTCCCTGCCGAGCCCGCGAAAACCGCTCACTTCTGCTCCATGTGCGGTCCGAAGTTCTGTTCCATGCGCATCTCACAGGACATTCGCGACCAGTTCGGTGGTCTCTCCGAGCAGCAGATCATCGCAGGTATGGAGCGGAAGTCCGCGGAATTCCAGAAGGCAGGCGGGAAGGTCTATCTCCCGTCACCCACGTTAGGGAGCCGTTAGGGCGACCCCGCTTCCCCGTTGGCCCCGATGAGTACTAGCGAAAGGGACCGCATCCCCGTGGCTCCG
>JAODMM010000201.1 GCA_025465015.1 Cryobacterium sp.
CCGTGAGTCTGTGGAGGCGTTTCTGGGAGGAACTCCGGAGGAGAAGCCTGAACTGGCTCGGCAGGCGAGCCCCATCTTCCACGTGAACTCCGCAGCGCCGCCGTTCCTCATCATGCAGGGGACAGCGGATGAGTTTGTTCCCTCACGTCACGCCGAGGCCCTCTTCGAGGCCATCGCTGCGGCGAACCATGAAGCGACCCTGTACCTCATCGACGGTTTCGGGCACGGCTTCTTCGAGCCCTCCCCCGACGCGGACAACCCCGCGGACAATCCACTGCCGCGCCTCCAGGCCGAACCGGATTCTCAGGCATCCGTTCGCGTTAAACGGCACCGGCACCGGGAGGAGAAGGTCACCGACCGAAAAGCGTCATTCAATACGGTCCTCGACTTCTTCGTCAGCACCCTGAAGCACAACCCCGCGGCGCAGTAGGGCCCCGGGGCGGGTCTACGACCGATTCCGGGACGGGGGCCGCCGAGTCTGTTCTCCACCGCCGAATTGATCCATCAGGGCGAATACAAGCGAGATTGCGACGAGCCCGAGCGCCACGAGGATCCCGTGGAAGAAGGCGTCTCGGAAGACCTGGAGGTGCGTGGTCCTTCCTCCCTCGGAAAACAGGGTGGCGTAGAAGGTCGAGATGATCGCGGCCACACCGATGGCGGTGCCCACTCGCTGGCCGACCTGGGCCATCGAGCCTGCCACTCCGCCCTGCGTCACCGGCACATCGCTGAGCGTGAGGGTCTGGTTCGGTGAGATGACGAATCCACCGCCTGCCCCGGCCACGGTCATCGCACCGGCGATAAGCCAGGGCGCTGATTCCGGCGATCCGAACAGTCCGGCGAGTAACACAAGCACGAAGCCGCATGCCACGGTCACGAGCCCGATGACCACGAGCGCCCGGCCCCAGGTCTCGACCAGCCGTCCGCCGATCCAGGATGTCACAGCTGATGCGAGGGCAAATGAGATCGTCACCATCCCCGCAAAGACCGGTTCGAGACCGAGACCTTGCTGCAGGAACAGGGTCACCAGGAGGAAATAGGGCGGGATGGCGGCAAAGTACGCTGTGGCCACCAGGATCCCGTTGCGGTACGACGAGGTGCGGAACAAAGCGAAATGCACCACCGGCGACTTCCCTCGCCGATGGTATCGAAGCTCCCACCAGACGAACGCGGCCCCGGAGAGAACGAAGACCGCGAGCCAGGACCAGCGGTTGGGATCGTCGGTGGGTGCACCGGTGGTGAGCACGAACGGGAGCATGAACGCCAGGGTGGCCACCCCGAGCAGCAGGATGCCGACCAGGTCGAGCTCCATCCTCTCCCCTTCGTGGGCTTGTTCCCTGGGAAGAAGTCGTACCGCGAAGTACAGGGCCACGAGGCCCAACGGAACGTTCATCCAGAAGAGCCAGCGCCACCCGTTCTCCGGACCGCCCAGCGCGATGAGCAGCCCGCCGAGGGTAGGTCCGAAAGCTGTAGAGATACCGATGACAGCGCCGAACAAGCCGAAAGCCCGGCCCCGAGCCGGGCCGTGGAAGAGCTGTTGGATAAGACCGAGGACCTGCGGCATCTGGATGCCGGCTGCCGCGCCTTGTGCGATCCGGGCGATGACGAGCACTTCGATGGTGGGGGCGACGGCGCAGAGGATGCTTGCGATCGTGAACGCACTGAGCCCGATAATGAACATGAGGCGCCGGGAATGCACGTCGCCTAGTCGCCCGGACGGTACGAGTGCGAGCCCGAACGCTAGGGCGTAGCCGGCCACGATGAGTTGAAGTTCGCTGGCACCGCCCCCGAGGGAGTCCTCGATCACGGGTAGCCCGACGTTGATTTTCGAAAGGTCGAGGATAGTCAGTGATGCGACGCCAACGCACACCCAGAATGCCTCCCATTTCACACGATCGGGGTTTCTGGGTGCTGGGATGGCAGGAGTCATGACGGGGTAATCCTAATCCGCAAGCACCTCCGCCGGCGCTCTGCCACCCTCCAAGGCGACGATGCCGACGATCATCAGGCGCTCGGGGTGAGGGCAATTACGGTTTCGGGCACGTGGACGAGCCGGATACGGATACGGATACGGATACGGATACGGAGAACCTTCGCAGAACGGCGGAAGCACCTGCCGCTCTGACCCGGGCGGACGCAAGGATTAGCGCCTCGGGCATCTCCCGGCCAGGAAGGGTAGTTCAACAGTGTGTGACAGCGACCATGTGTGGAGATGGGGGGAATTGAACCCCCGTCCACTGCTGCGGTCATGTGCCTTCTACGGGTGTATCCAGTGATGACGTTCTACTTGGCTCCAGAATTTGCCACTGGCACCTAATCCGACGAGCCCAGTCCTCGTTCAAGTCCCCCTGCCCCCCGAGACTCAGGGCAGGAGCAATCTCTCTAAATTACGCCAGGGTCCGGGTAGAGAGCATTCCCGGTCTGACGGACTCTCTAGTGCTTTACTTAGGCCGCGAGGGCGTAAGCAGAAGCAGAGTCAGTGCGCGTTGATTTGGCACTTATTGTTGTGCAGAGATCGTTTACGAGATAACCCTGCATCCTCGACCCGCTTCTCACAGTTGCTCAGGCAGTGTCGAAACCGATCATCCCCTCGCACACCTGTGCCGACACTGGACGAGTCGTCGGCCTGAAGGTGGGTCGCTGTCACACGCTGTTGAGTTTTCAAGACCACACCGCGACCATCACGCGTCCGATGCAGCCTTTCATTTTAGCACGACGGATATAGCCGCGCCACAGCCACGTCATGGCCGCGCATGGCCCCGCGAGCGTGTCGAGTCAGTCGCCGAGATTACGGCGAGCGGACATCGCGCGGTCCGCCTCACGCTTGTCCTGGCGCTCCCGCAGCGCCTGGCGCTTGTCGTATTCCTTCTTGCCCTTAGCAACCGCAATTTCGACTTTGGCGCGGCCATCGCTGAAGTAGATCCTCAGCGGCACCAGGGTG
>JAODMM010000216.1 GCA_025465015.1 Cryobacterium sp.
TGCCGCTGCCGTGTCTTCGACCTCGATGCTGTCGCCGAGGACGAAAGCTCCGGCTTTTGCGCTCACTTCTACGGGATCGCCCATGAACCACTGCAATAGGTCGATGTTGTGGATCGCCTGGGTCATGAGCACCCCGCCGCCGTCCGCTGCCCACGTACCGCGCCATTCAGCCGCGTCGTAATATTCCGTTCCACGGTGCAGGAGCACCTGGCAGTGACCAAGCATCGGCTGGCCAAGACGGCCATCATCGATGGCGGCACGCAGGGCCTGAGCTCCGGGCCAGAACCGGCGCTGGAATACCACGCCGAGGGTGACGCCGTTGTGTTCGGCGGCTTGAACCATCCTTTCGGCCGACGCGACGTCGGTCGCGATCGGTTTTTCACACAGCACGTGCACGCCGGCTTCCGCGGCTGTGGTCACGACGGCTTCGTGGGTCGGATGCGGTGTGCAGACACTCAACGCGTCGATGCCCAGCGCAATGAGCTCTTGCACGGAGCCGACAGCGTGAGCGATACCTCGATCACTCGCGAAGTCTCGCGCCCTTGCCAGGTCGACGTCGCAGACGCCGACGACTTCAACGTCCGCCAGTGAGGAGTACGACTGGAAGTGGTTGTCGGAGATGTTGCCGCAGCCGACGATTCCTACGCGGAACTGGCCGCTCATGGGCGTGCCCCTGAAGCGATCGTAGTGGATGCGGCCGGTGAAGTGGTGGTCGAGATCCGCGCGCCCAATTGGTCCAGCGGCACCTTGAAGGTTTCTTTTGCCATGAGCGCAGCGACGACAGCGATCAAGGCGACGATTGCTGAGATGATCGCAACCGGCATCCCATCCGTCGGGTTGCCTGCAGTCAAGGCTGTGTAGATCATGGGTGCGAAACCGGACGCGATCAGGCCGATCTGCAAGCCGAGTGCCATCCCAGTCTGCCGGACTTTGAGGTTGAACATTTCCGCAAAAAATGACGGATACGTGGCGTTGATTGCAGCATAGGCACAGGCGACTGAAAGGATGCCAGTGATGAACAGCAGCGGAACGTTGCCGGCCTGAATCGCCCCGAAGTACCCGAAGATCATCACCGCACTTCCGATGTTTCCCGCAATGAAGACCGGCTTGCGCCCGATCCGGTCGGAAAGCATTCCCAGGAACGGCTGGGTCACGAGCGCGCACAGGTGGCTGACCACGAGGACCCACAGCATGGTGCTTCGCGGGATGTCGTGCGCGGTCGTGGCGAATGACAGTGCAAACACCTTGATGACGGTGTCAATGGCGAAAGCGAGCGAACAGAAGGTGACGAGGACGATTGCCCGCCAGTGGGAGCGGAATACTTCGACGATCGGCACCTTCACGAGCGAGCCGTCTTCCTTGGCTTCGATAAAGGCGTCGGGTTCGGCGAGTTTGGCGCGGATGACGAATCCAGCGATGGTGACGAGCGCACTGAGCAGGAATGGGACGCGCCACCCCCATGTGAGCAGTTGGTCTTCAGGCAGCGCCGATATGGGCACGAAGATGAGAGTGGCCAGCACGAAGCCGCCGACGATCCCGTTGGGAGCCCAACTGGTAAAGAATCCCCGGCGGCCTTCGGGGGACACCTCGATGGTGAGTACGGTTGCGGCGGCCGTCTCACCACCGACGGAAATCCCTTGCAGTATGCGGAGAGTGATCAGCAGGACGGGTGCCCACACACCGATCTGGGCGTAGCCGGGCAAGCAACCGACCAGGAAGGTGCATGTTCCCATCAGCACGAGGATGAATACGAGAACTTTCTTTCGGCCGATTCGGTCACCGAAATGTCCCAAGAGAATCGCACCAAGGGGCCGGGCTACATATGAGACTGCGAATGTCGCCAGCGCCGCCAGCGTCGCGACGCCACCAGCTTCGGGGAAGAAGATCTTTCCGAAGACGAGCGCTGCCGCTAGAGCGTAGATGTAATTGTCGTAGTACTCCAGCGTGCCGCCGGCCATGCTCGCAACGGCGGCGCGGACGGGACTGTTTTTCTTATGCGGCGGGGCCGCAGTGGCTTGTGTCGAGCTACTCACTGACTTCTCCTTCATTGCAGGTTCAGTTGATTCCGGCCCCGGATGGGGACGGGCGGGTTATGGGATGATGACCGTTTTGCCCCTACCAAGGTGACCACGAGCAATAGTCTCTATGGCTCCGGGCGCAGGAATGAGTCCATGGACGATGTCGACAGGGAGGGCCTCGAGGCCGTGCCGGGATACCAGGCCTGCGGCGGTGTGGAGGTCGTCGGCGGTGTAACAGAACGTGCCAGTGATGGTGAGTTCACGCCGGACAATATCTGTCGCCGGAGGCAAAGTGCCGCCGTGGGCGAGGCCGACGACGCAAATCGTGGCGCCCTGTTTGACCAGGTCCATGGCGGCTGTGATGGTGGATCCCTGCCCCACGGTGTCTATCGCGACATCCCAGCTGACGGAGGGCGCTTCCCCAGGCGCGAGGGCCGTAACGCCGTATGTTTCTATAGTCGCGCGGCGGACGGTGTCGGGCTCGACGACGGTGACACTGCTGGCGCCGAGACTTTGGGCTTGCAGGGCGCAGGCCATACCGATTGCACCGCCGCCAATGATTCCGAGACTTGCCCCGGCTGTGACACCGGCGCGTGAACAGGCATGGACACCAACAGCGATCGGTTCGACCAGCGCGAGGGCCCGCGGGTCCGGTGTTCCGGGAACGATGATTGCACTCTCAGGATTTATAGTGACGTAGTTCTGAAGCCCCCCATCGGTGTCGATGCCCATCAGTTGACGCTGAGGGCACCGGCCGCGGGAACCGGTCGCGCATTCCGAGCAGATTCCGCAGACCAGATTGGGATCAACAGCCACACTCTGGCCGAGGGTCCAGCCCACTACCTGGGTTCCGGTGGCGACGATGGTTCCTCCGAACTCGTGGCCAATCACCGTCCCAGGCACGATCCGGGAGTCGTCTCCTCGCCATAGGCTCACGTCTGTGCCGCACACTCCGATGCTTTCGACACGAACCACGATCTTGTCGGGGGCGACTGATGCCATCGGTGGTCGATCCTCGACGGCGATCTGCTGCGGCCCCTGCCAGACGACGGCCCGGGCGAGGGTCTGCGTGCTCATGAAGCAGAGACCAACTGAGCGCCGCCTCGCTCCGTAAGGGTGGGAGCGAGTGCTGCATCTGCGGCGCGCCGGCCGAACACGAACCCGAAAACGATACCGCCGACGTAACGGAGATCTTGCGCTCCGCCCGCATCAGCTCCGGCTGCGAACAGCCCTGCGACCGGATGGTTGTCGCGGTCGAGAACCTGGCCGTCGCCATTTACACGCAGACCACCGAACGGGATGGTGATGCACGGTTGCACCTCGATCGCGCGGAAGGGACCCGTCTTGAGTGGGCTCGGACGCTCCGGCAGGGGTGCGTCGAGGATCGCCGGTTCACCGGTGGCAGCTCGCTGGTAGTTCTCGAGGGTCGTGGCCAGGCCTGCGCGGTCAACGCCCCAGCCGGCAACAACATCGACCAGTTCTTCCAGAGTGTCCGTTTCCGCGGTGCGGGCACCGAGCTTCGTCGCTTCGGCGTGCCTGTCCAGCGCCAGACCGCTGGGGTACGGGACGGCGAGTGCGCGCTTTTGCTGCACTTCATCGTCCCAAATCAGAATCCCTCGCCGACCGGGTTCGCGAACCACGAATTGGTTGGAAACTTCGTCACCGAGAGATTCATCGGTGAAACGGCGCCCGAGCCGGTTGACGAGGATGCCGTAAGTGGAGAAGTAGAGCGTGAGCCGCAGGAACACT
>JAODMM010000005.1 GCA_025465015.1 Cryobacterium sp.
CGGTACCTGCCGCACATGGTGCGCATCCGCGAGATCCTCGCCGCTGGAATCCTGGGTGATGTGCGGTCCCTCTCCGCCAACCTCACGGTGGTGCTTTCTGATGACCCCCAGCATCGCGTCAACAATCTGGCCTTGGGCGGGGGCGCACTGCTCGACCTCGGCATCTACCCGTTGTCGTTCGCATTCGACGTGCTCGGTCGTCCCGAGAGCATCCAGGCGTTCGCGCGCTTCAAAGACACCGGAGCCGACGCGCAGGTCGCCACCCTCTTCCGGTACCCGGGTGGGCAGGTCGCCTCGACCCTATCCGCGAGCGACACGAGGGGGCTGAACACCGCCGCCATCTTGGGCTCCGACGGGCGAATCGAGATCGACGAGGGATTCGCCTTCCCGACCTCCTTCCGGGTGCTGAACGCCAAAGACGAGGTTGTGGAAACCTTCACCTGCACTGTCTCGGGACGCGGTATGCAATTCCAGGCAGTCGAGGCAGAGGAACTCCTTCGTGCAGGGAAGACTTCAAGCGACATTCACTCCGCTGAAGACGTGGTCGCGATCATGGAGACGCTGGATGCCGTGCGCGCGCAGATCGGGCTCCGTTACCCGGGGGAGCAGGCACTCGGAGACGCGTAGCCGCTGGTGCCGCGACCCGGACCTTCACGCTGTCAGCCCAAGCGGCTACCCTGTCGCCGTGGTGAATCCCGGTCTGCCCCCGCGCCCTCGCGGTATCTCGGCGCTCCTGCCTCGCCACCGCACGGTCACCCTCCTCTCGGCCGGAGCGACCGCGTTCGCCCTCCTGTGCGGCGGAGCCGTGTTCGCCGGCGCGTCAGCACCGTCAGCACCGTCAGCACCGTCTGTATCGGCCGGTCAGCCGGCGGGCGCCACCCGGAAGATGTCAACGGCGGACCCCGCTGCCCCGGCTCCGCCGCCGCGCCCCACCCCTGAATCGGAGACACCGGCGAGCTCCGTTCGCACCTGCTCCGTCACGGAGGCGGCAACTGACCCGCGGTTGGCGACGTTCCAGGCTCAGGTGGTGAATGCCAACACCGGCGAGGTGTTGTTCGACCGCGACGGCATCACCGCGTCCCGCACCGCGAGTGTGCTGAAAGTCCTTACCGCCGCCGCCGCTCTCACCGTTCTCGGGCCGGACTACCGTGCAACGACGACCGTCGTCAGAGGCACCGAGCCCGGCGAGGTGGTGCTGGTCGGCGGCGGGGATGTGACACTCTCCCGCACGCCGTCTGGTGAGGAATCCGTCTACGCCGCCGCCCCGCATCTCGACGCTTTGGCCGCCCAGGCTCGTGCCGCATGGAATGCCGACCCGGCCAATGACGGCGTCCCGATCAGGCGGCTGGTGCTCGACTCCTCGCTTTTCGGGGGTCCGGGATGGGAGTCCAGCTGGGAGCGCGCCGAGCTCGGCGGCGGCTACATGCCGGAGATCACCGCACTCCAGGTCGACGGTGATCGCGACGACCCCTACAGCAGAACCTCCGCCCGGAGCACCGACCCGATCGCGCGTGCGGGGGCCGCGTTCGTCGATGCGCTTGGAGGTGATGTCGAGGTGACCCGGGGCACCGCGCCCGCCGACGCAGCGCAACTCGCCGCCGTGCACTCTCAACCGGTGTCGATCCTCATCCAGCAGGCCCTCATCGTCTCTGACAATGCGCTCGCCGAAATGCTGGCACGCCTGGTGGCGGTGAGAGCAGGCGCTGGCAACACCTTCGCGGCCCTTCAAGGGGCTGTTGTGGGCGGATTGCAGCCTTACGGCCTCGACACCTCTGGCATCGTCATTGCGGATGGGTCGGGTCTCAGCCCGGACAACGCCGTGCCGCCGTCGTACCTCACGCGGCTGCTCGTGAAGGTCAACATCCGTGAGGGCAACCTGGGCGCCGTATTCGATGGCCTTCCCGTCGCCGGGCGGACCGGTTCTCTCTCGTACTCCGACAGGTTCGCGGGGGACAACTCAGCCGCAGACGGAGCGGTGTTCGCTAAAACGGGATGGATCGACACCGGGTACACGCTCGCCGGGATCATTCACGCCGCCGACGGTGTGCCGCTCACGTTCGCCCTCTACGCTCTCGGAAACGTCAGCGACAATGCCAAGCAGGCTCTCGATACACTGACGACTGCGTTCTACCGCTGTGGCGGCAACCTTTCGAACAACTGATTCCGACTTCTGGCTCCCAAGGAGGCACCGTGACCCGGGCGCTGTTCATCATCGACGTACAGAACGACTTCACTGAGGGTGGTGCGCTGGGAGTTGACGGGGGCGCGGCGGTCGCGGCGGGCGTCACCAAACTCCTGGCTGAGCATCCGGGCGAGTATTCCTGCGTGTTCGCCTCCCGCGACTGGCACGACGTCGACAACGACAACGGCGGTCACTTCGCCCGTGACACCCCCCCCGACTACGTGAATTCCTGGCCGGTGCATTGTGTGGCGGGCACCTTCGGCGCCGCGTATCACCGGTTTCTGTCGACGGATGCGGTTACCTTCCACATCCGCAAGGGACAGGGCCGCCCCGCCTATTCCATCTTCGAGGGACACACCGAGGAGGGCGCGAGTGTGGGGGAACTTCTTACTTCCCAGGGAGTGACGGATGTCGACGTCGTCGGAATCGCGACCGACTATTGCGTGCGCGCATCGGCGCTGGACGCTCTTGATCATGGGCAGCACGTGCGCGTGCTCACCGATCTTGTGGCGGGCGTCGCGCCGGACTCAAGCGCCGCCGCCATCGCCGAACTCGCCCACGCGGGAGTGTCCATCACGACGTCTGAAACGGTCCGCAAGGCCCAGCCGGCCAGCCCAGCCGGCTAGTCACTCGGATCGTCCACCCGTTGAGCCCATCCGCCTCGGCCGAGTCCTGATCACATACGGCCTCGTCCTCAGCGACCGCCAGCCAATCACTCCCTCGAAAGGGGCGCCGAGTCACGCTTCCCGCCTGTTCCGGGACGCCCTGCGGAAATGTCTAGGCTGAACCACGGGTACGACAAACCGCTGTTGGGCTCGGATCGTATCCGCTGGCACCCGTGCACGCCACCCCTTATCCATCCTTCAATGCGGGCGTACGATTTTCCAGTAATACGGCGGGGTGCCCCGTCCTGCGGCTCATTGCCACACCGTGGGCTGCGCGAACCCGCCACAACGTGCCCAGAGAAGGATGTGAAACATGGCCAACTTGTTCGCCCGCTCAATTCACGATCTCACCGCTGCAGCCTGGTTCGGTGGTTCCCTGATGGGGGCCATCGGGTTGAACGGCGCCACAGCTGAAGCGCACGACCCATCCGAGCGCACTCGTCTCTCCAGTAGGGGTTGGATGCGGTGGGCGCCGGTGCAGACCGCCGCATTCACAACCCATCTCCTGGCTGACGCTGCGATCGCCTGGGACAATAAGGACCGCATCGCCAAGCAGGACGGTGTTGCGCGGGACACCATCGTCAAGACCATCGTGACCGTCGTAGGAGCAGCGGTCACCGGCTATTCCGCCCTCCTCGGAAAAAAGGTCGACCGACTCGCCGACGAGGGAGCTGTTGGGGCGACCGAGCCGTCCCGCGACGCCTCTCCGGAGCTGCAGGCTGCACAGCAGCAGTTGAAGGTTCTGCAGTGGGTCATTCCGGTCTTCGCCGCCGCGGTGATCATCCTCGGGGCGAAGCACGGGGAGATGCAGCGACCTCAGAACGTGTTCCAGGGCCTGTTCCGGTCGTAGCGATTCCTGCGCTTACCCCCTGGCGTCCCCGCCGTCCTCACAGACTGGTGGGGACGCTTCGTCGTCCTGCGGTTTGTTGTGCCATGGTCACTTAGCCCGAGTGGGTTGTCGCCGTGCCACGGTAATATCCGCCGCCGGTCAACCCTCTCCGGGGTCGCATCCGCCTCATTCGTCACACCGTTCCCCCTGATACTCCCCGGCGGCGGATTATTCAACGGGTTGCTCGGTGGGGCGCTGGGGGAGGAGATTGAGGGGATGAAGAGGATTTCGTACGCGGGCGAGTCCTTCCTGACGGCAGATAGGGCCGCCGACGCTTTGGTCGACCTCGCGGCAGTCCTGGGGGAGTCGCACAAGGCCGAAGTGGTAGAGCTGCCCGTCATCGACAGAGAGGGCAGGACCGTCCCTGTGCGCATCGTCGTGAGCCAGGCGACGCAGCTCCTCTCCGTCCCCGAGGAGTCGCCGTACCTGGAACCCGATCTCGACGATATTGTGAGGCGGCTGGAAGAGAGGGCCCGGGAAATGAGTCACCGCTATGTCGCGGTTGTGACGCCTCCGGCAGGGTCAATAATCGACCTGGACGATATAGACTCTGGCTGAGCCTGCGCGGTCCTTTCGAGGTCTCGTGGGTGGTCAAAATGCACGGGGACACAAGGACACCACCATGGGCAAGCTCATCTACGGCACTCCAGGTACGGAGATCGAACTCGACGACCGGGTTCTCGCCCACCTCAAGGTTGCGATTGTGACTAAGCTCCGTCGTGATGAGAAGTTCCTTCTCTCCTGGCAGCACGGACAGGAGGGCGGCGGTGGCCGCAGCTCGATCTGGATTCACCCGTCGATTCCGCTGCATTTCAAGTTCAACGGGAACAGCCAGCCCGCGCTCAACAAGACGTGGCTTGAAGAACTCATGCTGACAGCGAACAGCACCGGCGGCCTGCACATCATCCCTGAACCGGAACCTGTTGCCCCCTAGCGCCGATTGTGAACCGATGTCGAGCGTGACCCGCGGTCAGTAGGCAGCGGGGCTGGCCAGAGGACATTTTTCGTTGTTGATGTCAAGCCCCTGTTCGCTTGAGAACGGGGCAGATACCGTCTTATTCAGACCCGAGCGGCACTTCGCACCCGGGGAAAGAATGAGATTGGCGGAAACCATGTTGGTTTCATATCACGGCACCCCTATCGACCAGTCGCTCGAGATCGTCGCCATCAGCGACCACGAGTGGCGCGTTTGCGATGGTCGCATCGATGAGGCGGACGCGAGCCGTCTGCTGGGGTACGTCGAGAAGCTCGAAGACAGGTACGAGGTTCTGAAACTGGTTCCACCGGTTGATGTCTGGGAGGACTTCGACTGCCTGGCCGCAGCTCTCGCCGCGCTGAGCGAGCGTTGCCCGCGGGCGACGACGGCCGCAGCATGAGCGACGTCGACATCGTGACCCGTCGGAACTCCGGCGCACATGAATACTTCCTGCAGCACTCCTTCGACTTGAGCCTCATCGACGATGCTCCCGGCGAGGGGCCATACGCCAGCAGGTTCGAAGCGGAAAAGGCCGCAGCGCGGGTCATGCTCGTGGTCACAGGCGCGGACGACTGAGAAATCGTGCGCCCGGAACTGCTCCCGAGGTTCAGGCCAGAGCGTTGTGCCCAAGAACCGATTCCGGGCAGCTGTGCGGCTTGCGATGACCTTATCGAGCATCAGCGCCAAGTGGGCGCGCGTCGGCGGTGAGGCTCGCCGTGGCCGGCGAGTCGGACGAAGACGGCATTGCGAGGAGGCAGCGTCTCCGTCATCTCAGAAGCTGAGCTGCGTGAGAAGGTTCCGAACCTGTTGTACATCAACGGGGAACGGGGTGCAGGCGGCAGGCGGCAGGACTTTGGACGTTCAGGACCCGGCAACGGGAACCACGATCGCCACTATCTCGGACGCGGCTGTGGCAGACGGAAAGTCGGCGCTTGACGCTGCCGTCGGTGCCCAGGAAAGCTGGGCGCCGACACCGCCTCGAGTACGAGGAGGAGTCCTTCGTCGGGCCTTTATCTGTTGCAAGACCGTAAGCACGAGTTCGCGCTGCTGATGACGCTGGAGATGGGCAAACCTTTCGCCGAGGCGCTCGATGAGGTCGCCTATGGTGGCGAGTTCCTGCGCGGCCGCTACGGCACCGACCCGGAAGGAACGGGGCGGATGATCGTGTCGCAGCATCCGGTTGGCCCGTGTTTCCTCATCACGCCCTGGAACTTCCCACTCGCCATGGCGACGCGAAGATCGCGCCCGCCATCGCTACACCCTCATGCCCGACCCGTTCCTCGCTTGAGCGTGACTCGCTGCTTTCCGCCGCCGCCGCGGCGGCCCCGGAGCGCTCGTTAGACTTCGAGGATGCCGGTTGTCCAGATTCATGACCTCGGTGACCTGCGCCTCGCCGACTACTCGCATGTCACGGATGTCGCACTCAAGAAGGCGCGAGGCAGCGAACATGGACTGTACCTGGCCGAGTCCTCGCTTGTGCTGGAGCGGGCTCTCGCGGTAGGCCATCGCCCCCGATCCGTGCTCGCACTCGGCGCCGCGGTCGATGAAGCCGTCGCACTCGTCGGCGATGACGTGCCGGTCTTCTCTGGTCCGGGTGAGCTTCTCGCCGAGCTGACCGGTTACGCCCTGCACCGCGGCCTCATCGCTTCCATGAACCGGCCCGCCCTGCCTGACCCGGCGGCACTCCTCACGGGGGCCCGCCGCATCGTCATCCTCGAAAACATCTCCGACCCCACCAATGTCGGAGCCATATTCCGGTCCGCGGGAGCGATTGGGGCTGACGCTATCCTTGTGACCCCGCGCTGCTCTGACCCCTTCTATCGTCGCGCGATCAGGGTCTCCATGGGCACCGTCCTACAGGTGCCGTGGACGCGGGTGGGGAACTGGCCGAGCACCCGTGAACTCCTCACTGGGCAGGGGTTTCACGTCGCCGCCCTTGCCCTGGCACCCGACGCGGTGAGCCTCCGGACCTGGCGGGCTGACTCGGTCGAGCGGCTCGCCCTCGTTCTCGGGGCGGAGGGTCACGGCCTCACGGCGGAAGCCCTGGGGGCGGCCGACACGATTCTGCAGATCCCGATGAAACACGGCATCGACTCGCTCAACGTCGCCGCGGCCAGTGCGGTGGCGATGTGGGCGCTCTCCGGCTGATGCTGCCCACACGTCGTGCTCTGGAAGCCACTGCTCGCTCGGGTTGGGCATTGGGCGCCAACGGGCGGGGCGCTGTGCCACCGTTGGAGGACGCAGAAGTTTAGGCTGTGCACATGAACAACGATGCCGTCATCGTCGATGTCGTGCGTACCCCGTCGGGTCGGGGTAAGCCGGGTGGCGCCCTCTCCGGGATCCACCCGGCAGACCTCCTCGCCGGCGTGCTTCGTGAGCTTGTCAGCCGCAACGACATGGATCCGTCGCTGATCGACGACGTCATCGGCGGATGCGTCAGCCAGGTCGGCGAGCAGAGCTACAACGTCACTCGCACTGCGCTGCTCTCCGCCGGTTTCCCCGACACCGTGCCTGGCACGACGATCGACCGGCAGTGCGGGTCCAGCCAGCAAGCCGCCGCGTTCGCGGCGCAGGGGATTCGTGCGGGCAGCTATGACATTGTCCTCGCCTGCGGAGTGGAATCGATGAGCCGCGTGCCGCTCGGGTCTTCCGCGGGCGGACCGGACCGGCCGGGACGGCTCCTGCAGGAACGCTACCCTGAGGGGCTCGTCAGCCAGGGGGTGTCGGCAGAACTCGTCAATGCGCGCTGGGCCCTCAACCGCGAAGAGCTCGACGAGTACGCGGTGCGGTCACACCGATCCGCCGCCGAAGCGGCAATGCGCGGCACTTTCGCCCGCGATCTCGTGCCGGTCGCGACGGCGGAAGGGGCTCTCGTGACGGTGGACGAGACCATCCGGCCTGGAACGACCGCCGACTCCCTCGCCGCGTTGAAGCCCGCCTTCCGAACCGATGCGCTTGCTGCCCGTTTCCCCGACCTCGACTGGCACGTCACAGCCGGCAACTCCTCGCCGTTGACCGACGGTGCCTCGGCGGTCCTGCTCATGAGCGCAGGCCGCGCGGAGAGCCTCGGCCTGACCCCGCGCGCACGATTCCACAGCTTTGCAGTGACCGGAAGCGACCCACTCCTCATGCTCACCGGTGTGATCCCCGTGACTCGCCGCATCCTCGATCGCAGCGGGCTCACACTCGAAGACCTCGACGTGTACGAAGTGAACGAAGCCTTCGCCAGTGTTCCGCTCGCCTGGCAGCGTGAGCTGGGCGCTGACCCCGCGCGGCTCAACCCGCACGGAGGTGCCATCGCCCTGGGGCACGCCCTGGGCTCCTCGGGAACCCGGCTACTCGGAACTCTCGTCGGCGCCCTCGAAGCGTCCGGCGGGCGGTACGGGTTGCAAGTCATGTGCGAAGGCGGCGGCATGGCCAACGCCACCATCATCGAAAGGCTGTAGCGATGCTCATACACGGATGCTCTGCGCTGGTCACAGGGGCGGCCTCGGGTCTCGGGCTCGCGACCGCTACTGCCCTCTACGACGCCGGAGCGAACGTCGTGCTGCTTGATTTGCCGGGAGCTCCCGGCGACGACATCGTAGCGGCCCTCGGATCCCGCGCCCGCTTTGTGAAAGGGGACGTCACCGCAGCCGCGGATGTCCGCGCCGCAGTGGATGCGGCCACCGAGTTGGGCCCACTGCGTATCGTTGTCAACTGTGCCGGTATCGCGCCCGGCGCCCGGGTCGTCGGCCGGGACGGTCCGCTCCCGTTGGAGGACTTCGAGAGGGTCATCCGTATCAATCTCGTCGGCACCTTCAACGTGGTGCGGCTCGCGGCGGAGGCGATGCAGGCAACTGAGCCCGTCGGACAGACGCCGGAGCGGGGAGTGATCGTCAACACCGCGTCGATCGCGGCGTTCGAGGGCCAGATCGGCCAGGCGGCTTATGCCGCCTCCAAGGGCGGTGTCTCGGCGATGACGCTTCCGATCGCCCGGGAGTTGGCGAGATCCCTGATCCGCGTGATGACCATCGCTCCGGGGACCTTCGACACCCCGATGTTGCGTGAACTCTCCCAAGCGGTGCGTGATTCCTTGGCCGCCCAGGTGCCGCATCCGTCGCGTCTGGGCGACCCGGCGGAATACGCAGCGCTGGTGCGCCACATTGTGGAGAACCCGATGCTGAACGGCGAGACGATACGCCTTGACGGCGGGATCCGCATGCAGCCAAAGTAACGTTCAGGTAACACTAAGGTCGACTACGTACCGTACAGGGGTATCCGATCCGGAGCGCCGGGGATGCCCGTGTGTCACCAGCTGGTGATGCTGCGGTTCCCCCGGTACGCGGGCAGTTGATGTCGCACCGCGTGCAGAGCCTCCTCGCATCGCCGAGCCATGACGGCTTCCCGAACACCGCCACGTCCGGCGACTACCTGGAATCTCTATGCCCCTTTCTTCTCCTGCACTCACGCCTCGCGGCGCACACCGCTACCCCACGCGCTCCCGCTCCACCCTGAAGGCTCATCCTGCTCCCACGGCTCCGTCGGTTGCCGCTCGCGGCCGTAATCCGCTCGTCGGCTTGGGCGCCCTCGTAGCCGCTGGCCTGATGGCACTCACCTGCTCGGTTCCGGCGACAGCCGTCACGCCCGAGGTGACCGGAGTGGCCGCCGTCGCGCGCAGCCTTGCCACGGCACCTGCAGCGCAGTCCCTGCAGGTCGGATCGGGTCCACTCGCCGTCGTCGAGCGAGACGGCTACACCGTCACCGACCCTCCCAAGCCCGAACCTGTCGCTGCAGCTCCGGCCTCGACGTCGGGCGCCGCCGCACTCGGATCCGACGTCGCACCGGCGGCCTCCGGCACCCTCCTCTGGCCGGTTCCCATCGGGAGGATGAGCGGAGGCTACGGCCCCCGTGATGCCCCGTGCGCAGGCTGCTCCACGTTCCACAAGGGCGCGGACCTCACCCCGGGCGAGGGGACACCCATTCACGCGATCGCAGATGGTGTGGTGCGGGAGGTGTCAGCCAGTGACAACGGTGGCCTCGGCGTATACGCCGTGATCGACCACGTCATCAACGGCGAACATGTAGCCAGCACGTACGGCCACATGGTTTCCGGCTCACTGCAGGTGAGCGCCGGCCAGGCGGTCACCGCCGGTCAGATACTCGGCAGTGTCGGCAACACGGGCCAGAGCACCGGCGCCCACCTGCATTTCGAGATCCTCCTCGACGGGACCACACCCACCGATCCCATGGCGTGGATGACCAGCCACGGCGCGGTCTGAGGCCGACCCGCATCGCCGCCGCTGTAGGGCGCACTGATGAACCCCGGTTGCTGTCAAATGACGCGCTAGATGGACTTTGTCATGTGTCCTGAACCCAGCCTGTTCGCCTGGGTCCTGCGCGCAATGGAAGCACGTCGTTCTCGCTTTGACATTCATTGTGAACTTCCTGGCTCCACACCAAGGGCTCTATTAGCAATCGCGGCGGTTGGAGCCAGCTCGCTTTCGGGCTTATCGTCCCCGATGACGGTGAGAAGCTGAGAAGCTGAGAAGCTGAGAAGCTGAGAAGCCGAGGCGGGCGAGCCCCAGCGCGACGTTCGCCGGGACCCTCGCACATACTCACTCTCAATGGGTCGGCCGTAGCGTTCGACTACGACGATGTCGATGAGGGACTCTCCGACCACGAGGATGTCCGTCAGGCGGAGGTAGGCGCGGGATATACCTCTTCAGGAGGACCGATTTTCCCCCCGTTTCCGATTTCATACACCATGCCGAGCGCATCCTTGGTGTCGAAGTAGTAGTGCACGTCGTTGTCGATCCAACCGGTCTGGGTGACACGGCAGCCGGCATCTTCGAAGTGCTTGACCACGTCAGGGATTTCATCATCTGGCATGACGTCCTTAATGTGGTGCAGGCCTTCGCCGTTTTCCTCTAGATGCTTCCAGTAGATGTTTGGACCGGCGATTGGTTGAATGAGTTCCATCTCCACTTCGCCTACCCAGGTCACCGCGCAGATGAAGTCGAATGGCTCGGTCACCAGCTCACCCATGTAAGTGAAGCCTTGCATCGTATCCTGAGTGAAGTGGCGTACGTCCCACGGTCCGATTCCGAGAAGGCTCGACCACTTGTCCATGGCCGAGTACACGTCGCGGACGACGACGGCGACTTGCTTGTAGTTTCTCATCCGATTCATTCCCTTTCGTTGGTTCTAGATCTCTATGGTCGATCAGAGATTCACAGCGGTTCCCGAATCGATAGAGGTCAGCCAGCCCTCAACTACCTTCGTCGTTGCTACGGAGTCTGCTATGGACCGGGAAGGCAAAGAGCCATCAAGGATTGCGTCGCCCAAATGCTCCACCTCCAATGCATAGCTGTCCACGCCTGGGTAAATCTCCTCGACGGGCTCTTGACCGTTGAGAAAGATCTCGTCTCCGAATTGGTGGCGAAGAATCTTCGTGAAGGGCTCACCGCGCATGCCTGTTCCGGGAAGTGAAATCCAGCCGTCGCTGCCGATCAATTCGATCTGGCTGAATGGGTTTGGATAGTCGAATGAGACGTGCAGCAACGCCCGCCGGCCTCCGTCGAAGCTGAGAATCGCTTCTGCCGAGGTCTCAACCTGCCCTCCCTCCCGTGTGAAAGCGGTGGCATAAATCGACGTGGGCTCTGTCCTGAACAGCGCCCGAGACATATCAACGGCATAACAACCCATGTCCCAAACGACGCCTCCGCCTACCTTGGGATCAAATCGAATGTTGTAATTCTCGTAGTGCTGCTTGAAGGCGAGGCCGATGCGAGCGAGGCGTGGATCGCCCACGGCGCCTTCGCTCACGAGTTTGAGTGCCGCTTCCCATCGCGGAGTGAATCGGTACATGAATGCTTCCATGACGATCCGGTTGGCTCGGTCGGAGGCAAGGGCAATGGCTTGGACGTCCGCGGCAAGTAGGGCGATCGGCTTTTCGCACAGAACGTGCTTACCAGCCTCAAGCGCCTTGATCGTCCACTCCGCGTGCAAGTTGTTCGGGAGGGGGATATAGACGACGTCGACCTCCGGATCCTCCAACAGCGCTTCATAGGACTCGTATGACACCGAGGCGCCCCAACGTGCTGCGTCGGTTGCAGCCACACCCCGACGCCGACTTGCGATGCCGTGTAGGACTGCGTTGCTAGCGCCGAGGATCCCAGGAATAGCGGCCTCGTTGATGCCTGCGACGCCGAGCACGCCCCACCGTAGTGTGTTTTTGGTCATTCGACTTCCTCCTCGACCCCATGGCCGTATGCGTACAGGGCAGCCTTCGCTTTCCTCGATCATGCGGGAGCTTGCACTGCAGGTGGTTCATGTAGAATGTCAGAGAAAAGGTCCATGTAGAACGTCTAGGCCGGAAGTTCAACTACTTCGTCATTCGACAGTTGCCGGTAGCATCCGAGGTTTTTCAGTCCCCTAAGTGGGCCTCGAGGAAGTCATAGACCTCGGTGTCATCGACCCCCGGGAACGTTCCGCTTGGCAACGGGGAGAGCACATGGGCGTGCAGCCGTGCACTGGGCCAGGCATTGCCGACCCACCGTGATGCCACCTGCGATGCGGGGCGACGGCAGCACGACTCGTCCGGGCACCGGGAGACGGCGCGCTGAGTGGTCTCCCGTCCGCGGAACCACTTCGCTTGGGCGAACGGCACACCGACGCTGATCGAGAACCCGCCGCCATCCGTCGACCCGGTCTGGGTCGCGCACCAGTATGTGCCGGCAGGGGTATCGGTGTACTGGTAGAACTCGGTTGTGCGGTTCGTGTGCGTGAAGGCGCTGCGGGCACTCCATTGTTTGCAGACATACTGGCCCTCGATCGAGCCTGTCACGTCGACCGGCAGCGGAATTCCGTCGTTCTCGTACCCCTTCTGCAGGGCTCCGTCGCCGGTCACCCGAAGGAAGTGGAGGGTGATGTCCAGATGGGATGTGGCGAGATTGGTCAACCTTAAAGCGGCAGCCTCGTGGGTCACACCGAAAGCATCCCGGAAGTCCTCCACTGCGAGTTCCCGGGCGCTCTTCGCAGCGGACAGCGACGCGACCGCCGCTTCGCGGGGCATCAGGCAGGCAGCGGCGAAGTAGTTGATCTCCAGGCGTTGCCAGAGGAACTCGGCGTAGCTCGCCGGCCGTTCGTGCCCCAGCAGACGGTGTGCCATCGCTTGCAATGCCATCGAACGGAGGCCGTGCCCGCCGGGGATCGACGCCGGGGGCAAGTAGATTCGGCCGTTCGCTAGGTCAGTGACCGACCGGGTTGAGTTGGGGAGGTCGTCCACATAGATGAGGCTGAAGCCCAGTTGCTCGGCCATCACGCTCACTTCGCGGTGCGTGAGCGCACCCGACCTGTGCCCCGCGGCCCGCACGCGCTCCTCGGCGAGTTGCTCGATGTCGTCAATGTAGTTGTTCTGCGCCCGCATCCGCTCCCTCAGTTCGGTATTGGCGCGCCTAGCCTCTTCCGGCGTGGCTATCGCCTCGCTCGCGCGTCGGGCAAGTTCGCGGTGCAGTCCTACGAGTGATTCCAGCGCGGCCAGCGGCATTGCTTTCGTTGCTTTCACAGCGGGAAGGCCGAGAGAGCCGTACAACGGATTCGCCTGGGCGCGGGCAAGTTCGATCTCCAGCGCGGCCCGCGTGTTCGGCGCCTCAGTGCGCAGCAAGTCGGCGAGGTCCACGCCGAGGGCTCCGGCGATCCCGGTGAGCACCCCCAGTTTGGGTTCCCGTCGCCCGTTCTCGATCAACGACAGCTGGCTCCCCGCCAATGAAACGCGTTCCCCGAGCTGGTCGAGGGTCATCCCGCGCTCGGTTCGGTAGTGACGGATGCGATGGCCGAGGGTCAGGAGCTCGGAGCTGCGGGGCGACATTCCTTAACGTTACCGAAAGAATACCCTTTCTTAACGCGCTCGCGGGCAACTAGGGGGGCGAATCTGATCCATTCTTGTGATGCGGGCCGTATTTACTCCGCAGCCCCGAAGATGAGGAAGGTCACGACGATGACGATTGCACAGTTCCCGGTCCAGGCAGGCGGAGAGTCGTCACACACCGACGCCGGCACAACCGACCCGAACCTGCTGTCATGGGTGGATGAAATCGCCCGGGTTACCCGACCTGACGAAATTGTTTGGTGCGACGGGTCCCGGGCCGAGGCGGACCGGTTGACGAAGCAGCTCGTGGGCGAGGGGAAGCTCATCCGGCTGAACCCGGAGTGGCGTCCCAACAGCTTCCTTGCCCGCACGGACCCGGGCGATGTCGCGCGTGTGGAGGACCGTACCTTCATCTGCTCGCTCGACCCCGATGATGCCGGGCCGACCAACAACTGGTCTGATCCGGCGCCGATGCGGGACGAGCTCGCCGGCGTGTTCTCCGGGAGCATGCGGGGTCGCACCATGTACGTTGTCCCGTTCTCGATGGGACCACTGGGCGGACCGATCTCGCAACTCGGCGTGCAGGTCACGGACTCTCCGTACGTGGTCCTGAGCATGGGCATCATGACCCGGATGGGAGAACGGGTCCTTCGCATGGTCGAAGCGGGCGAAGCCTGGGTGCGAACGGTCCACAGCGTCGGTTACCCCCTCGTGGATTCCCGCGGCTTCCGCCGGGACGAGGTCGAATGGCCCTGCAATGACCTGAAGTACATCGTCCAGTTCCCTGAAACGCGTGAGGTGTGGTCGTACGGGTCCGGCTACGGGGGTAACGCCCTGCTGGCCAAGAAATGCTTTGCATTGCGCATCGCCTCGGTCATGGCCAGGGATGAAGGATGGCTGGCTGAGCACATGCTTCTGGTGAAGGTGACCTCGCCCGAGGGCAGGGCGCACCACCTTGCTGCCGCGTTCCCCTCCGCGTGCGGCAAGACCAACCTCTCGATGCTGCGCCCGACCATTCCCGGCTGGAAGGTCGAGACGATCGGCGACGATATTGCATGGATGCGCCAGGGGGACGACGGGCGCTTGTGGGCCATCAACCCGGAGGCCGGTTTCTTCGGAGTCGCACCCGGCACCGGTGAAGCGACCAACCCCACTGCCGTCCACACCTTCTGGGGCAACACCATCTTCACCAACGTCGCATTGCGTGACGACGGGGACATCTGGTGGGAGGGACTCACCGAGACACCGCCGGATCATCTGATCGACTGGCAGGGAAACGACTGGACGCCTGAATCCGGTCGTCCGGCCGCGCATCCGAACTCGCGATTCACGGTTGCGGCAGACCAATGCCCCACGATCGCCGACGACTGGACCGCGGTCGGCGGTGTCCCCATCGACGCCATCCTGTTCGGCGGGCGCCGCGCCACTAACGTCCCGCTCGTTGCTCAGGCCCGCAGCTGGAAGCACGGCGTCTTCATGGGCGCGACCATCTCCTCGGAGAAGACGGCAGCTGCCGAGGGGACCGTTGGGGAACTCCGCCGCGATCCGTTCGCCATGCTGCCGTTCTGCGGATACAACATGGCTGACTACTGGACGCACTGGCTGCAGATCGGCAAATCCCTCGGGGTGCATGCTCCGGCCATCTTCCAGGTCAACTGGTTCCGTAAAGCCGAGGACGGAAGCTTCCTCTGGCCAGGGTTCGGGGAGAACTCGAGGGTGATTGAGTGGATCATCCGTCGCCTGGAGCGCTCAGCCGAGGCGGTCACGAGCCCGATCGGCCTGCTGCCTGCGCCGGACGCGCTCAACCTCACGGGCCTCGACATCACGGCGGATGCCGCGGAGAAACTGTTCGCAATCGACCCGTCGTCGTGGTTAGCGGAGTGCGACCTCACTGAGGAGTTCTTCAACCGCTTCGGCAGCAAGGTCC
>JAODMM010000006.1 GCA_025465015.1 Cryobacterium sp.
CGCAAAGATCTCATCGCCGATGACCATGACACTCGTGCCACTTCCGCGCCGATTGGTCTTGTTCGAGAGGTCGATCCAACCCAGTCTGGCGGCCAGGTATCCGAGCAGGATGACGCCGGTCGGGACGAGGAGGAGGAGCCAATTCATAGCGCCAGCCTACGCAACCCCACCGAAATGAGGGTCGGGGGTTTACGGAACGCGTGCGATCCACGTATCCTTGCTGAATTTTGTTGCGACGAGGTCGGATGCCTTCTCGTATTCCTCGTCGGCGATCTCGCCGGGACGGGCACCGTAAAGCCCGCTGAAGGTCTCCTTCATGCGCTCGATGATCTCGGCGCGGGTAAGACCGGTCTGTCGGCGCAGCGGGTCGACGCGCTTTTCAGCGCTGGTGATTCCCTTGTCGCTGAGCTTCTCCCGCCCAATACGCAGAATCTGCACCATCTTCTCGCCATCCATGTCGTAGCTCATGGTCACGTGGTGCAGGACCCCGCCGTTCCCGAAGCGTTTCTGAGCTGCTCCGCCGATCTTTCCGGACGGGCTCGTGATGTCGTTCAGCGGTTGGTAGGAAGCCTCGATGCCGAGCGATCGCAAGGCGAGGATGACCCACTCATCCAAGTAGGCGTAAGAGTCAGCGAAGGTCATGCCCTGCACAAGCTCGGCGGGCACATACAAGGAGTAGGTGATGACTGCGCCTTTCTCCATCAGCATGGCTCCGCCGCCTGAGATGCGACGTACGACGTCGAAACCGTACTTCGCCGCGCCGTCTGGATCGACCTCGTTCTTCAGCGACTGGAAGCTACCGATCACGACAGCCGATTCGTCCCATTCCCATATCCTCAGCGTGGGCTGGCGGCGTCCCTCGCCGACCTCGTTCGTGAGAACCTCGTCGAGCGCGAGATGCATTGCCGGCGAGACGGCCTTGGAGTGCACAATGCTCCAGTCGTAGTCGCGCCAGCCCGTCGCTCGCGCCAGGGAGCGCCGCACCGCCACAGCAACGGCCTCCGGTGTGAACCCCAGGAGGGTCGCGCCCTCGGGGAGTGCCTGGCGAACCGCGCTCGCGATACTCGAGGCGTCGCTGTCTGAGGACATCCCATTGACCGCGGCGTTGATCGCCTCGAGGGCGTCGTCCGGCTCGAGGAAGAAGTCCCCGGCAAGCCGGAAGTCGACGATTTTCTCGTCCACCACGTCGAGGTCGACGACGACAAGCTTGCCGCCCGGGACTTTGAATTCACCGTGCATGCAGCCAGCCTAACCAAGAGGCGGCAGGCGCTCGTCGAGCCAGCCGATGAGGTCCGCGAACACCTCCGCCCGATTGGTCTCGTTGAAGACCTCGTGGCGAGCACCGGGGTAGACGATCAGTCGAATGTCTCGGAGTCCCGACCGCCGGGCGTACGCGTTCGCGAGCATGAGCGCGCTGCGTTCGCCGCCCACGGTATCGTCATCGCCGACCAGGATCAGCAGGGGCAGGTCGGCCGGCAGCCCCGGTGCCGGCCGACCGAGAAGACGGGCCGACTCCCGCAAGCCGAACAGCCTGGCCAGCGGCGTGGTGGTGCACAATCGGTCGGCGATGAACGCCTTCGCGACCTGGGGGTCCCTGCTCAGCCATTCCATTCCGGTGGTGCCCAGGTGCCGGTGCCTGCGGTTCAGGTCCCCGGTGTCGAGGTAGCGCGGCCAGCGGTAGGCGGTACCCGTCAGGACGATGCCGTCATACTCCCCGGCATGCTTGTTGACGATCATCTGAACCATGAAGGAGCCCCAGCTGTGTCCGAGCAGCACCAGGGGGAGAGACGGGTTCTCCCGCCGAATGAGTGAACTCAAACTGTGCACGCCAGCGACCGCCGCGCGTAAGCCCCCCGGTCCCAGACGGCCCAGCTGCCCAGTGTCACCGGCGTACTGGTCGAGCCCGGTCTGCCCGTGCCCCCGGTGGTCGTCGGCGTACACGCTGTACCCGGCATCGTTCAGCCGGGCAGCGAGCTCGCGGTAGCGGCCGGCGTGCTCCCCCACGCCATGGGCGACCTGCACGATCCCGCGGGGGTCGTCCACCGGCCACGAATAGAAAGTCATTCGGATCCCGTAGCTGTCCGTAAAGGTGGGCATGGAGCAATTGTGCACCCCCTCGCGCTCCGGGTCGGCGCTGCTGCCGTTCAGGCGCCTGTGGCCGTCGACTCTCGGGGGACGAGTTCGGGCTGGAAGACGATCTGTCCATGCTCGAAGGCATCGCCGCCGTCGGATTCCTGCAGGAGCAGGTCGACCGCTGTGTACCCGATGAGGGCGCTGGGCTGCTTGATGGACGAGAGCGGCACGACGGCCGCTGAGGCGAAGGCGATGTCGTCGTACCCGATGAGGCCGATGTCGCGCGGAACGGTGACATCGCCGGACATGTTGAGGGCCTGCAGGAGTCCCATCGCCAGCAAGTCGTTCGCGGCGAAGATGCCGTCCGGTCGCTCTGACGGGGGAAGCGCCCGGATACGCTCTCCGACTGCACGCCCCTCGGTAACAGTCAACGATCCGGTTTCGATCACTTCGAGGGTCGCGCTGCCACGCTCGGCCGCCGCGCGGTATCCGCCCTCCAACCGGTCAGCGACTTGCCGGAGGACTAACGGGCCACCCACGAAGGCGATTCGCGACCGCCCGCCAGCGACGAGGTGGCTCACGGCAAGGTAGCCCCCGGCAACGTCATCCACCGCGACGGATGAGAAGGTCGAGTTCTCCGTCTGCCGGTCGACCAGCACGGAGGGAATGCCGCGGCCGCGCAGTCGCTGCAGTTGGGGCCCCGTGTCGCCAAGGGGTGAGATGAGGACGCCGCGCACCCGCTGCTGCTCGAATAGGTCGAGGTAGGCCGCCTCCCGGGTAGCATTCTCGTCGCTGTTCCCCACGAGCACGGACAGCCCGGCTTCAGCAGCACGCTCCTCCGCCCCGCGCGCGAGGTCTGCGAAAAACGGGTTCCCCGCATTGAGGACGATGAGGCCGATGCTACGACTGCGGCCCCCACGGAGTTGGCGGGCTGCGTCGTTGCGCACGAAACCCAAACGCTCGATGGCCTCCTGCACCCGCCCGAGCGTGCCGGGGGTGACCTTCTCCGGCCGGTTGAGAACATTCGATACCGTGCCCACCGACACCCCGGCGGCGGCGGCGACATCACGGACGCTGGCGGACGCCATCCTGTCTCCTTCCGCCTCGATGGCTGTGTAAGCCCCGCTCCGGGTCCGCTGGCGTGAACCGCTCTTCAGGTGCTCCGGCGGAGAACACGGGCAGCGCGACCCGACTGGAGTGTCGCCCTGAGCGTACCGTCCACCCACTCCGCTGAAATCATGGCACGCCCGCTGGCCCTTGCGCGGCACCTCCCCCGCCGCGAGAATGAATCGATTCATTCCGCCGCTTTCGACGGCACGACAGAAAGAAGCTTTCGTGGACCTCAGCGCCGACGTTCTCACTCAGCTCACAACACAAGCCATCGAACTCCCCTCCTGGGCCTTCGGGAACTCCGGCACGAGGTTCAAGGTATTCGCCACGCCGGGTACCCCGCGCACTATCCAGGAGAAGATCGCCGACGCGGCGAAAGTCAATGAATTGACCGGTTTGGCCCCATCGGTCGCCCTGCACATCCCATGGGACAAGGTGGACGACTATGCAGCGCTGCGCGGTTACGCCGAGGAACTCGGCCTGCAACTCGGGACCGTGAACTCAAACACCTTCCAGGACGACGCCTACAAGTTCGGAAGCCTTACGCACAGCGACAAGGCCACCAGACAGAAGGCGATCGACCACCACTTCGAATGCATTGACGTGATGGACGCGACCGGGTCGCAGGATCTCAAAATCTGGCTCGCCGACGGAACGAATTACCCCGGGCAAGGAGACATGCGCGGCAGGCAGGACCGTCTGGCCGACTCGCTGGCCACTATCTACGAGCGCATCGGTGAGAATCAGCGGCTGGTCCTGGAGTACAAGTTTTTCGAACCGGCTTTCTATCACACGGATGTCCCGGACTGGGGCACCTCCTATGCCCAGGTCAGCGCCCTTGGCGATCGGGCGATGGTGTGCCTTGACACTGGGCACCACGCGCCCGGGACCAACATCGAGTTCATCGTGGCGCAGCTGCTCCGCCTCGGAAAACTGGGATCCTTCGACTTCAACTCCCGTTTCTACGCCGACGACGATCTCATCGTCGGTGCAGCCGATCCGTTTCAACTCTTCCGTATCCTCGTCGAGGTCGTGCGGGGCGGCGGCTTCGGACCCGACAGCACAGTGGCATTCATGCTGGACCAGTGCCACAACGTCGAAGAGAAAATCCCCGGCCAGATCCGCTCTGTGCTCAACGTGCAGGAGATGACAGCGCGCGCTCTGCTCGTTGATCGGGACGCACTCTCGGCTGCGCAGGACGCCGGCGATGTCCTCGGCGCCAATGGCCTGCTGATGGATGCGTTCTACACGGATGTTCGTCCTGGCCTCGCAGTGTGGCGGGAATCGCGCGGCCTGCCCGGTGACCCGATGGCGGCGTACGCCGCATCGGGTCACCAGCAGGAGCTCGCCGCCGCGCGAGCGGGCGGCACTCAGGCCGGCTGGGGAGCCTGACCCTGGAACCGCTGGACCGCGAGGCCTACGCCTCCGCTCCCGCGAGGGACTGCGGGTGAACGACGGCTTTCAGACCCGCCGGGTCTGTGGCGGCACGGAGCGCCTCTTCAGCCTGGTCGAGTGCGAACTCGGAGGTGACCATCGAGTCGAGGTCAACCTTGCCCGACCTCACCAGCTCAATGGCGGTGGGCCACGTGTTCGTGTAGCGGAAGATCCCGGTGAGGACGAGCTCCTTGTTCTGGATGACCGGCACCGGCAACGGCACTTCGTCAGCGCCCATTCCGACGAGCACCACGGTCCCCCCGGCACGCACTTCACGGATGCCGGACTGAACGGCGGGGATAGCGCCGGAGGCGTCGATGAAGGAATCGACTTCGAGACCGAGTTCGCCGATCCTGTCGCTGCGGGGGTCGAGTGCGCGGGTGGCCCCGAACTGGAGCGCCCGCTCCCTGCGCTGTTCATCGAGATCGGAGATGATGACCTCCGCCGCCCCGTAGGCGCGCGCGACCTGAGCGGTGACGATGCCAATCGGCCCGGCCCCAGCGATGAGAACGCGTGATCCCACGGTGAAACCCGCCTTGCGCGCGGTGGCGATCGCCACTGACAGCGGTTCCAGCAGCGCCGCCGCATTGTCGCTCACCGAGTCGGGCACGTCGAAAGCGAAATGCGACTGGATGGTGACGTACTGCTGGAACGCCCCATCCACCGGCGGGGTCGCATAGAACTCCATGTGCGGGTCGAGGTTGTACCGGCCGCTCAACGACTCGGGTGAGTTCAACCGCGGCTTCTGGGGCTCGATCGCGACCCGGGAGCCGACGCGCCCCGGATCCACGTCGCTTCCAACGGCAACGATCCTTCCGGCCGCCTCATGACCGAGCACGAGCGGCTGGTCGACGACGAACGACCCGATGCGTCCTTCCTGGTAGTAGTGCACGTCGGAGCCGCACACACCCACCGAGGACACCTCGATGAGAACCTCGTCGGACGCCGGCACGGGAACGGGCCGCCTCTCGAGCACAATTTCGCGCCGGGCACGCAGGACGCTCGCGTTCATCTCTTCGATCGGCACCGCCGCCACCTTCTCGCTCATTCTCATCTCCTAGTACAGCGTGTATCCACCGTCGATGACGACGACAGATCCGGTCATGAAAGCGGATGCTTCTGAGGCCATGTAAACGACGGTCGGCGCGATCTCCTCGGGGGTGGCGTACCGCTTCATCGCGGCATCCTCGATCCAGTAGCGACGGAACTCCGGCTTGTCCACCGCCGCCATCTCGGTTTTCACGTAACCGGGGGCGATGGCGTTGACCCTGATGTTGTACTCCGCCCATTCAGCCGCCAGAGACTTGGTCAGCTGGTGCACGGCGGCCTTCGACGCGTTGTACGCCGGTTGCCACTGCGGGCGGTTGACGATGATTGAGCTGATCGAGCCGACGTTGATGATGTTGCCGCCGCCCTGCGTGCGCATGACCCGCGCGGCCGCCGTGGACACCTTCCACAGCGCTGTGAGGTTGAGGTTGAGCACGGTGTTCCACTCCTCATCGGGCACCTCCAGCGCGGGACGGTGAATGGCGATGCCGGCGTTGTTCACGACGATGTCGAGCCTGCCGACCGCCGATACCGTGTCCTCGATCAATCCGTCCACAGCCGCCGGATCCGTGATGTCAACGGCGAGTGCGCGGACATTGTGCCCCTCGGCGCGCAGGGTCTCAACCGCTTGGGCATTCTTGTGGCTGTCCCTTGCCCCTATCACCACATCTGCGCCCGCCTCAGCGAGGCCACGCGCGAATGCGAGCCCGAGGCCCCGGTTCCCCCCGGTGACCAGGGCTGTCTTCCCGGCCAGGGAAAAGGTGTCGAGTACCGCCATTGTTCCTCCTACGTTGTGTGGTTGTTTGGGCACCTAGCGGCTGCTTTCGCATGCGGGAAGCAGCCATAGCGGGCCTGTCTGATGAGTGACGTACGAGTCGGGGACCTACGAGAGAACCCTGAACCGTCGGTTCGTGTATCCGTTGAGAAGCGCCGCGAACACGAGCACGAGTCCGAGCGCAAGGAGCTGGTACTGCGTGCCGGCGTTGCCCGGGAACAGGAGCAGGATCCCGGCGTTCAGCCACACGATCAGGAGCGTGGCGAGAACCACGCCGGACACTCGGCCGATGCCGCCGGTGATGGCGACACCACCGAGGACCGCGATGGTGATGGCAGGGAGGGCCATGCCGCTGCCCGCCGTGCCCGCATCCGGTCGTGCCGATGCGAACTGTCCGACGGTGACCACGGCGACCAGGCCCGAGATCATGCCCGACAGCACGAACGCCCGCATCCGCACCCAGGGCACGTCGATTCCGGCCCACTGGGCGGCTACGTCGTTCGTTCCCGTCGCGTAGAGCCGGCGGCCGTACGGCGAGCGGTTGAGCAGATACCACGCGATGACCACCGTGGGGATCAGGAAGAGGAAGATACCCAGGGGAATCGAGGGCAGGATCCCGCTGAGGCCTGGGATCGGCACCGGCTGGGCCGTCGCGTACATCCCCTGGATCTCGGGAGAGTTGATGGGCTGCTGGTTGTTGATCACGATGGCAAGCGATCCGTAGGCATAGTACGTGGCGAGGGTCGCGATGAGCGCCGGGAACCCGAGGTATGCAACGAGCACTCCGTTTACCGCGCCCAAGACCGCGCCCACGACTACCGCCAGGATCACGGAGGCGATCAGGGGGAACCCCCACAACCCGTAGGTGAACCCGAACGTCATGCCCACCAGAGAGACCATGGACCCGACCGACAGGTCGATCGCGCCGCGACCGGTGACGATGACGATCAACTCCGCGAGGGCGAGCATCGCCAACGGCACGACGTTGGTCAGGGCGCCTGCCATGTAGGCCGCGTTGTAGTTTCCCCTCATCAGGCCGACGGCGTCGAAAATGAACATCAGTCCGACGACGACGACGAGGAGGATAAAGACGAGCAGCACCCGCTGGGTGAGAATGGCCCGCAGGATCCCGGTCATTCGATCCCGGGAGGCCTCGGCCTTGACCTCTGCCTGCCGAGGTGTGTGTGTTGCCTGGCTCACGCTTTCCTCCTCAAACGCTGCTGCACGAGGTCGGCACCGACCGCGATGATGATCGCGACACCCACGAACAGGTTCGCCAATTGTGACGGCCAGCCCAGCTGAATCACTCCGGAGCTCACCGTCTGCACGAGGATGGCGCCGAGCACGGTGCCGAGCACGCTTCCTCGGCCACCGAGAATCGACGTCCCCCCGATCACCACGGCCGCGATGACCTGCAACTCGATTCCTCGACCCACCGTGGGGGCGAGGGACTGGGTCCCGTTGGCGATGACGATGCACGAGGCCAGACCGACGAGCAGTCCGGTGACCAGATAGGCGAGGATCGTGCGTCGCCGTACACGGATACCGGCAAGAGCAGCGGCATTGCTGTCGCTGCCGAGGGCATAGAAGTGGCGCCCGCCGGCCGTGTAGCGGAGATACCACCACGCGATGGCCACGATGATCATTGTGATGATGAACGAGATCGGAACCCCGAGCAGTCGTCCGCCCTCACCTCGGCCGAGCACGGCGATCGACGAGGGGATGCCGTTGACCACCTTGGAGTCGAAGATGCGCAGGCCCAGGAACAGGAAGATGTTCGCCGTTCCGAACGTGATGATGATCGGATGCACCCGCCCGATCGCGATGAGAAGCCCGTTCACCAGCCCCAGCAGCCCTCCGACCACGATTCCCGCAAGGATCGAAACGGGCAGCGGCATCTGCGCCTCCGCGAGAAGCTTGGCCACGACGACCGCGCAGACCATCACCATTCCGGCCACCGAGATGTCGATCCCGGCGGTGATGATGATGATGGTCATGCCGACGCCGATCATCGCGATAGGCGCCACGTTGGCCAGCAACGGCTGAATGGACTGCGGCTGCAGGAACGCTGGCGTGAACACGCCGAGCAGCACCCACAGCACGATCAGTACGCCGATCAGCACGAGCTCCTGGCCCGAGATGGCCCTCGGGAGCACACGGCCGCCCGGCTGCGTGCGCGGTGACGGGGCGTGCTCCGGTGAATTCTGGATGTCCGTGGTCATCACGCTGCCCTCCCGCTTACGTCGCCAGCGGCAGCGGCAAGCACATCCACCTGTGTTGCCCCGGGTCCGAAAGTGACTGTCGTCGTGCCTGCCCGAACGACGACGATGCGATCAGCGATGCGCAGTGCCTCCGGCAGATCGGACGTGACGACCAGCGCGGACACACCTCCCGCCGCCAAGTCGTCGATGATGGAATGGATCTCTTCTTTGGCCCCGACGTCGACTCCCTGTGTCGGCTCTTCGAGGATCAACAACTTCGGACGTTCCACCAGTTGGCGGGCAAGTACGACCTTCTGGGCGTTTCCACCTGACATCGCGCCGATCGCCTGCCTCTCGCTGGGCGTCTTGACGGCAAGCCTCTTCACGAGGTCTCGGGCGACGATCCCCTCCCGGCGCCGGTCGAACCACACGCCGAACCGCGTCAGCAGGGGTATCCGCCCCGCGGTGATGTTGAACGCGATGGATTGGAAACTGAACATACCCTGGCCCTTGCGATCGGCGGGAAGGAGAGCGATGCCGAGGTTCTGCGCATGACGCGGCGAGCGCGGGGAGATCCTCTTGCCGTGCAGCCGGATCTCACCACTGGTGACACGCTTCATGCCCCAGACTGACGCTGCGATCTCCGCCGCTCCGGAGCCGACGAGCCCATAGAGGACCACCACCTCGCCCGGTGCCACCGAGACGTTGACGTCCTCGAAGGCACCGCTCCGACGCAGTCGGATGAGTTCGAATAGGGGGTCCTCGTTGGAGTGGTCCACGTGGCGCTTCGACCCCACGGGAACACCGCCGACCATCTCCTCCGCGATCGACCGAACGGTCATGTCCGCCATCCGATGGGTACCCACAGTACGTCCGTCGCGCATCACGGTGACGTCGTCGGCAATTCGGAAGAGTTCGTCGAGGCGATGCGAGATGTAGATGATCGATACGCCGTTGCTTCGAAGCCGTCGCACCACATCGAAGAGGACATCGATCTCAGCGTCGGTGAGGATGGCGCTGGGTTCGTCGAGGATGAGCACGGACGCGTCCTGCGCCAGCGCCTTGGCGATAGCCACCTGCTGTTTGGCTGCGATGGAGAGGTCATCGACCACCATGGAGGCGTAGCGGGCCGGCAGGCCGATCAGCTCGAGGAGTTTGGCCACCTCGACCTGCTGGCGTTTCCAGTCGACGCGGAGTCCCTTGCGCTGTTCCCTGCCGATGAAGATATTCTCGGCGACGGTCAACTCGGCGAAGAGTTGCGGTTCCTGGTAGACGGTCGCGATACCCGCGGCGATCGCGTCAGTCGTCGAAGAATGGTGCACAGATCGGCCGTCGATCTCGACGGTTCCCGCATCCGGGCTCTCGGCGCCGGAGAGGATCTTGATCAAAGTTGACTTGCCCGCACCGTTCTCCCCTACAAGGGCGTGAACACTGCCGGGGCGCACGACGAGATCGGCGTGTGAGATCGCACGCACGGCCCCGAAATGCTTGGCGATGGCCGACAGCTTGACCCGGGGAACCGGTGTCGTGGGGGCGGAGGCTGCGGATTCCGCGGTTGGATGCACGTCTGGCAACGTCCACTCCTTTGTGGTGATTCGGATGTCGATCGAATAGTCGGTGGATGCCCCAGGGAGCGGGCGCCGGCACACGATGTGCCGACGCCCGCTCCCGTCAGGGTTTAGTAGTCGAAGTCCCCAGCGTTGTCGACCGTGATCTCCAGCGCCGGACCGAGGATGAGCATCTTGTCGGCTTCAACGTACTCTACGGAGGGAAGCTTTTTGCTCACGTTGTTCGTCGCCTCAAACGAGTTGCCGAGACCGAGCTGGAGGCCTGCCCATGCGGTGAGGTATCCGAACTCTTCCACGTCCCACAGGATCGAGGCAGACGAGGACTTGTCTTCGAGATACGGGAGCATGGACTGCGGCGTACCGACGCCGACCGAGAACACCTTGCCAATGGCACCGGCATCACGAACCGCCTGGGCGACACCGACCGCCGAGGTGGTGCACTGCCCCACCAGGCCGGTCAGGTTCGGGTTGGCGTTCATGAAGTCGGTAGCCATTTGAGCGTTGGCCGCCGGGTCCTCGCCGGAGAATCCGACCTCGACGAGGGTCATGTCTGGGTACGCCTCGGACTGGTATGCCTTCTCGGCGTCGATCCACGAGTTGAGGTTCTCCGCCGTCTCGCCACAGGAGACGATCGCATACTCGCCAGCCTCACCCATGGCTTTGGCGAGCGAGTCGATCACCTGTTTGGCGATGCCTTCGGCCGTTGCCTGGTTCACGAACACCTCGCGGACGGAGTTTGGCGCATCGGTGTCCGATGTTCCGACGTGGATGCCGGCATCCTGGGCTTCCTTGAGCAGCGGCGCCAGCGAGTCAGGGTCATTCGGCGCGACGATGAGGACGTCGACCTGCTGCTGGATGAACGATCGGACGACATCGGCCTGGGCGGCCGCGTCTGCCGTTGTCGGTCCCTGGTAGAGCCACTCGATGTTTCCGAGTTCCTCCGCGGCGCGTTGCGCCCCCGCATTCATGGCCTCGAAGTAAGGAACGCCCTGCAGCTTGGGCACGAAGGCCACGGTGACCTTCTCGTCGCTGCCTCCGCCGCTGCCTCCGCCGCTGTCGCCGCCTTCGGCTCCGCCGCCGCCTGAACAGCCCGCGAGCATGACTGCCGTGATCGACGCTGTGGCGATCATGAGCACTGAACGAGATTTCTTCATTGATTCTCCTGGTGTGTGAGACAACCGAGCCGACCTTTCGGATCGGTTGGAGCCAACCTTGCCCAGACCGCACTAAATGCTTGCGCCTTTGCAATGTGTCGCCGCCTGTCGTTCCAAACTTCGAACCACAGTACGGCAGGTGGTGCTCGGAAGTGTAAGCTGCTGTTCATCGGGTGTCAATAGCCCGGGCCTCGATGATGCGGGAAGGTGACCTGTGGGCCGTGCTCCTCGTTCCCCCGCGATTTCTCGCGCTGTGCGTATCCTCGAATTTTTGGCGGCCGAAGCGGCACCCAAGAGTGTCAGCGCGGTTTCCCGAGCGACCGGGCTGCCGAAGACGAGCGTTCACGGCATCTGCCTCGCCCTCGCCGATGAGCGAATGGTGTCGCGCGGAGTCGACGGGACCTTCTGGCTCGGACCGCGGATTGCGGAGCTCGCGGCATCGACGTGGAACACCGAACGGTCCCTGCGCTTCGGTCTCCTCATTCCCACCCGCAGCAACGAGTACTACACGACGATGTTGGATGCAGCGGAGATGGACGTACGCGCGGCGGGCGGGGAGCTGCACGTCCTCCAGTCCAACGAGAACAGCGACCGTCAGCGCGAGCAGTGGATGGAGCTGCTTGACCGCGGCGTCGATGTCCTCCTCGTCGACGCTGTGGACTCCAACGCCTTCGGCGACCTCCTTGAGCTGTCGAAGCGCCGCAACGTGCCCGTGCTCGCGATTGGTTCGCGCATGAACGGCGTCGACGGCTCCGTGAGCAGCGACAACACCCAAGCAGGCCTCTTGGCCGGCCATCTCCTCGCCGCACGACTGAGAGGCGAAGGTGACGTGGCGATTATCGACGGGCTGCGCAAGAACGCGAACGCCGATCGCGTCGCCGGATTCAAGGAGGCCGTCCGTGACTATCCCGGGCTTCGCGTGGTCGCCCGCGAACATGGGCGAAACGACAACACCGCGTCCGGTCGGAGTGTCGCCGAAGGCGTCTTCGCGGCGCATGAGGATATCGTCGGCATTTTCGCCGTCTGCGATCCGATTGCCTTCGGAGTTTCCGACTATCTCGGTGACCGGGGAGCCTCCGTTCCGATCGTGAGCGTAGACGGGCGGGCTCGCGCGGTGGAGCAGATCACCGGCGCCGGACCAATCATTGGCACCGCGGCCCAGGACCCGGTGCGCATCATCCGTACAGCACTCGGCATGGCCATGGATCTCGCCCACGGGAAGCAGCCCGCACAAGGAGCCTTTCTCATCCCCGTCCGGCTGGTCACTGCCGACAACGCAGAGGGGTATGCGCCGTGGGGATAAACGACACCGGGCGCGCGCCCGCTGTGCGAAGGGCCGCCGCCGCCCTCGAAGTGGTTGCCCGTTCGGGTCACGCGAGCGTGGCGGAGATCTCCCGCGACCTCAACCTCGCGAAAAGCTCCGCCTCCGACCTTCTCAGCACCATGCTCACTGAACGGATGCTGACACGCCGAGGCGGTGCCCTCGTACTCGGTGAACTCCTTGCCGAACTCGCAGCGGGATTCGTCGGGAACCCGAACATCCTCCAACGATTCGCGTTGTATTGGAACAAGTATCCGCCTCTCGAGGAACACACCCTCAGCCTGCAAGCGCTCCTCGGGACGCAGAACCTGTGCGTAGACGTGAGGATCGGTCGCCATGTCCTGCCCTACACGCCACGGGCGGGAAGCCGGCTGCCGGTGTGGGACGGCGCGCGGGGAGAACCGATCCTCGCGCACGTCTCTGCGGACGACGCTGACGCGACATTACGGAGGTTCCGCGGTTTCAATGGTGCCGTGGACGAACGAGAGGGCATCGTGTCGTGGATCAGGGAACACGCGCCCTCTGCTCCCGCAGCCCCGAGTCCCCTGCTCTCCTCGACCGGCAATTTCGAGCTCGTTTCGCTCCTTCCCGATCGAGCTCCCGGCGCACCTCCCGTCGCCGTGACCCTTCATCTTCCATCGCGGGCAGCCGGAACAGACCACATTGAGCTCGGCGTTGCCCTCACCCGGCTGGCACACGCTCTCGCCGACTAATCCCCGAGAAATCCGGGCTACACCTCGTTCAGAACCAGCAGGAGAAGGAGAAGGACATGACAGGCAACGAAGTCGCCGACGTCGACCAAGCAATCGAGGAGGTGGCGGCGGCAGTGCGCAGCGTATCCGCTGACACCCTCGACACGATTGCCAACCTCATCATGGAGTCGGGCGTGGTGGCCGGATATGCGGGAGGACGCGAGGGACTCGTCATCCGAGGCCTCATCATGCGCCTGTTCCACGCCGGCACCGATGCCCACTACGCGGGCGAGATGACCTGTCCCGCAGTGGGTCCGGGCGACCTGCTGATCCTCAGTTGTGGCCCGGGGAACATCTCGACCGTGGAGGCGCTGGCCGGCGTTGCGAAGAACGCCGGGGCTCGGGTCCTTCTCTTCACGGCGGAGCCGGGCAACAAGCCGGCTGACGTCGCCGACGAGGTTGTCACGATCTCTGCGCAGACGATGGCTTCGGACACGGGCTCACCGGCTGTGCTTCCCATGGGAAGTGGATACGAGATCGCCCTGTTCGTCCTCGTTGATCTGATCACGAATCGGGTCCGCGACCAACGAGGCGGTTCTCCCGACGAGATGCGCCGACGCCACACCAACCTCGAATAGAGGTGCGGAGCCAGCCCGCCCCTATCGGGACGGCGTCCGAGAAGCAATGCCGCGCGCCACTCCTCAGCGCCGGCACGCCGCCGCCTGGAGCTCTCACCGGGCGGACACCTCCAGGCGGGATCGCGCCGCCTCGTGCGGTTCATTGAACGTTACACTCGAAGTGAACGCGAGGCGGGGTGCAATGGCGAACATACGAGACGTGGCACGCCACGCAGGGGTCTCTGCCGGAACCGTCAGTAACGTCCTCAATCGCCCGAGCTATGTGAATGCCGAGACGCGACAGCGGGTTCTGACGGCCATCGACGCATTGGAGTTCGTGCCGAGAACCGCGTCCCGGCAGTTTCGACCCGGCCGGGAGCGCACTCTGGGCCTCGCCCTTGCCGACATGGGGAA
>JAODMM010000055.1 GCA_025465015.1 Cryobacterium sp.
GCCCGCATGCCGCACCGCAGCATCCTTCGCAGTTGTGGGCTTACCAGTGACGGGCTTGGCGGCCGGGCGCCGGGACCGCACAGGCCTAGAGGCACTTCCGGCGGGGTCACCAACGGAGCCTTCGCCGGTCCCCTCAGCGGGGATGATCGCGCCGGGAGAAAGCTTCCCCGCGACGGGTTCGGTCGCCGAACCGGCCGAAAGCGCTGTCACCACCCCAGACGTCGCAGCGACGATCGGATCCTCCTGCGTTTCAGCCACGGCGCCAGACGTTGTCGCCGCCGCCGGCTCTGCCGGCTTCTTAGCCCGAGCCGGAGCCGTGCGCTTCGTCGGGGAGGCCGATGCGGAAACCGACGCGGGCTTACCCTCCGTCTTGACCGAATGTGACGCTTCCGGAGCGGATGAGGGCTTCCGAACGGTGGTCCGAGGGGTCGCCGGTTTGCGGGTCACAGCAGTTGGGGTGCCCGAGTTCCGGGGTCCCGCCTTGCGTGGCACACCTGCGCGCTTACCTTCCCCGGAGCCAGATATTCCGGGCTCCTCGGGCACCTGGTCTGCTCCATCCGTCGACGCGGCGTCTGTCAGAGGGGCACCTCTCGGCGTAACCTCCGTGCGCGCAGCATCCCCTGTCCTGGCATCGGAAGGCGTCGCTGCAGGCACCGAATCAGTCGCGCGGATGGCAGTTTTCCGCGGCGCCGCTCCGCCGCGCGCGGCGATGCCAGCCTCATCGGTGTCGGGGTTCGGCGGCAGAGAAGTCACCCCGCTAACCTACCAAGCACGGCCGACATCGCGCCCCGCCGTTTTCAGCCTGAACCCTGCGAGAAAGCAGGGGAATCCATCACGAATTGGACACGCGGCTGTCAAGTGGGTTCCCCCTATTAGGAGGTCACGTTAGGCTGAACGCGGCATAACGGCGTGTCTAAACGTGAACTTACGGGTAAATCCTCGGTGAACTCATGCAGATGAGGCCACGAGAAGGTGTCGCCCGGCCTTTATGAGGAGAAAATCGTGACCACCCAGGTAGTCATTCTTGCTGCAGGTATGGGGAGCCGTCTCGGCCGCAGCCTGCCGAAGCCGCTGACCGAACTCAGCGACGGCCGAACCATCATGGGCCAACAGTTCGATAACATCGAGCACGCCTTCGGCAAGAAGGCGAAGGTGACGGTCGTCGTCGGCTACAAGCTCGAGCACATCATCGAGGCATTCCCGCAGGCAGCGTTCGTGTACAACGAGAAGTACGACCAGACGAACACGTCGAAGAGCCTGCTGCGGGCACTTCAGGAATCCGCCCCCGGCGGTGTGCTGTGGATGAACGGCGACGTGGTCTTCGACCCCGCAGTCCTCGACCGCGCCGCTGCGATGATCGCACGCGACCAGTCGTTCGTGACGGTCAACACGGCGAAGGTCTCCGATGAAGAGGTGCCGTACACCCCCAGCGCTGAGGGGTACATCAAGGAACTGGCGAAGACGGTTAAGGGCGGTCTCGGCGAGGCCGTAGGCATCAATTACATCTCCGGCCCAGACAAGGCCACGCTCATCCACCACTTGGCCAAGGTCGGCGACCAGGATTACTTCGAGCGGGGAATCGAGCTCGCAATTGAACGAAACCGTCTTCTTGTTGAGCCGGTCGATATCTCCGACCTGTACGCCGTTGAGGTGGACTTCGCCGAAGACCTCGTCCGCGCGAACCTGTACGTCTGAGCGCGCTCCCGCCCCGTACTGAACTCGGGGCCCCGGGGCGGCCCATACGATAGAGCTTGTGAGCAGTTACGCCGAGGTGCGCCCCCAGCAGCACACGCCCGCCGCACGATACCGCCATTCGCTGTGGCTGCTCACGCGCCGGGACTTGCGAGTTCGGTACTCGACATCGCTTCTGGGGTACTTCTGGTCGATCCTTGATCCGCTGGTCATGGCCGGCATCTATTGGTTCGTCTTCACGCAGGTTTTCCAGCGCACCGTGGGGGCGGAGCCCTACATCGTCTTCCTTCTCTCCGCGCTACTGCCGTGGATGTGGTTCAACGGCGCTGTCTCAGACAGCACGCGGGCCTTCCTCCGTGAGGCGAAGCTGATCAGGTCCACGCGAATCCCCCGCACCATCTGGGTGAACCGGCTGGTCCTCTCCAAGGGGATTGAATTCGTCGCCTCCCTTCCGGTCCTCGCACTCTTCGCCATCCTCTATGGAGCAGAGCTCAGTCCGGCCATCGCCCTCCTGCCGCTGGCGATCCTCTTGCAAGCGATGCTCACCGCCGGTATCGGCCTTATCGTGGCTCCGCTTGTCGTGTTCTTCCGCGACTTGGAGCGTGCCGTGAAGCTCGTGCTGCGCTTCCTCTTTTACGCGTCACCCATCATCTACGGCACGGCGGATCTGCCCGAGAACCTGCACTTCTGGGCCGCCTTCAACCCACTCAGCGGGATCTTCAGCCTGTACCGATCGGCTTTCTTCCCCGGGCAACTGGACTGGTTCGTTGTCGGCATCGGTGCAGGGATTTCCGCCGCGTTCCTGGCCATCGGCTTAGTCGTCTTCACTCGTGCCGAACGCGCCGTCCTGAAGGAGATCTGATGGCGGCGCCCGTCATCGTGCTTACTGACGTGGGCATCCGTTTCCGCCGCAACCGCCGCGGCCGGCGCACCTTCAAGGATCTGTTCGCCGGACGCAGCCGACGCAATCGTCCGGGCGAGTTTTGGCCGCTTCGTCACGTGTCGTTCTCTGTGCAAGCCGGAGAGGCGATCGGAGTCGTCGGACGCAATGGCCAGGGCAAGTCGACCCTGTTGAAACTTGTCACCGGCGTCGTGCTGTCCGACGAAGGCACCGTTCACGTCACTGAGGGGGTGGCTCCGCTGATTGAGATCACCGGAGGGTTCGTGGACGACCTGTCGGTGCGCGACAACGTTTTCCTCACCGCTGGGCTTCACGGAATGACGAAGAAGCAGATTCAGTCCCGCTTCGACGACATCATCGACTTCGCCGAGATCGGCGACTTCATCGATACGCCCTACAAGCACCTTTCGAGCGGAATGAAGGTGCGCATTGCATTCGCGGTGATCTCGCGGCTGGAGGAGCCGATCATCCTCGTCGATGAAGTACTCGCGGTCGGCGACAAGGCGTTCCGTGAGAAGTGCTACCGGCGGATTGAAGAGCTTCTGGCCGGTGGTCGTACGCTCTTCTTCGTCTCCCACAACGAACGCGACTTGAAGCGATTCTGCACCCGAGGTCTTTACCTCGACAAGGGTGAACTGGTCCTCGACGCGCCGATCTCGGACGTACTGACTCAATACAACCAGGACTACGGGGTGGCCAGAGCCTGAGTGGCCTCGGCCTCAGGCTCCTGCAGCCAGCCGGCTCCGGCGTCCACCCCTTGCCTCCCGCCCTGTTCGGGCCGCCCGAGTCGGGCCTCCTGCTCACGGCGGAAGTCGAGCGCAGTGTAAGTGTCCCGTGTGGGTGGGAGGTGCTCGGCCGTGAATCCACCCAGAAGCTCGCTCGGTTCGATCCCGAGGACCACGGCCAGCCGGATGAGAGTATGGAAGGTCGGATTTCCGTGGCCCCGGTCGATGCGAGCATAATTCGACACATTGAGCCCGGCCAGATGAGCAACTGCTTCCTGGTTGAGGGCGAGCGCCAGACGTCGTTCACGCAGTCGGCGCCCCAGTACTCGTGATGCGTCGGATCTCGGCTCAGGCATGACTCATATGTACTTGTCGCCGTCATGTGCATCCAGATACGACACGCCCTGTACTTATATGCACTAGCAGCGTGCCCAACCCCTGTCGGTCCCGGGAAGGTCACGTAAACTCAACTGGGAGCGAAGGAGGGGTGCGTGGCTGCCAAGAAAGCGAAGCCGATCGTGTCAACGACCGGGGGAACACCAGCGGGCGGCACCATGCCCTCCGGAGTCCTCAAGGGTTTCGACAGGATCATGGCCATCCAACGGCCGGTCGTGCTAGCGCACATTCGGAGCATCCGTCGACGGAATCCCGCGGCGACGCCCGACTCCATCATCAAAGTTCTCGAGAGCCGCTATCTTTCGGCAGTGACCGTGGGCGGCGCAGCCGTGGGCGCGACGGCCGTCGTCCCCGGCTTCGGAACTGCCGTGACCCTCGGGCTGTCAGGTATTGAGACCGCCGGCTTCCTTGAGGCCACCGCGCTTTTCACCCAGTCCGTCAGTGAAGTGCACGGCATCGCTGTCGAAGATCCCGAGCGTGCGCGCGCCTTGGTGATGACGATGATGCTCGGGAACGAAGGGTCGGACCTCGTGCGCCAGCTGGCTGGCCAGGTCTCGGGCAATGGAGTGGCACGTAACGCATATTGGGGGGAGCTCGTCACGAGCAATATCCCCCGTGCGGTGCTCGGACCGCTCACAGAACGCCTCAAACGCATGTTCATCCGGCAGTTCGCCACCCGCGGTGGAGCCAGTCTCCTCGGAAAAGCCATCCCATTCGGCATCGGGGCGGCAATCGGCGGTGCCGGGAATCACATTCTGGGCCGAAAGGTCGTCGTGGCGTCGCGAATGGCGTTCGGCCAGGCCCCGCCGGCCTTCCGACCCGAACTCGATGTGCCCACGCCGAGAGTCAGCGCAGGGCCGTCTCCGCTGGCAATGATGGCCCGGCGTGGCGCAAGGTTGCGAGCTGCACTCCCCAAAGCTTGGCCACCCCGCCGTCGCACCACGCTGGACGGGGTGACGGTTGCCGAGAAAGCCGTTCCCCGGGATTCCATTCCGGAGGCTTAGGCATCCCCGGGGCTTCCGTTCCGAAGGCTT
>JAODMM010000056.1 GCA_025465015.1 Cryobacterium sp.
GGGAGCTCCCGATGGAGTACGCCCTCGAACTCAACAAGCTCATTGAAATGGGCATGGAAGGATCCGTCGGCTAAATGACCGCCGCCTCTGCACCAGCACAGACAGACAAGACCAGCACGCCGGGAGCTCTCACTACACCTGGACAACACGGCATTAAGGAACACTCGGACGGACGCTTCGGCTTCGTCCCGGTTCAGACCCGCTCCGACCGGTTCGCGAGCGTGAATGTGGCTGACTTCGGCGAGGTCACCGGCCGCGAGGCCGTCTGGAAACTCTCCCCGGTCGCCAGGTTCACAGACCTCACGGCCGGCGACCTCGACGGTTCCGCCTACGAAGTTCAGGCGACGGATGCCCCGGGCGTCAGCGTCGAGTGGGTGGACCGCGCCGACCCTCGGATCGGCACGGCCGGAACACCGGAGGAACGGGCGTCGGCGAACGCGTGGACGGGTTTCGAGAAGGCGCTTGCCATCACGATCACCGGAGAGGAAGCCAAGGAGATCACCCTCGCGCGCGCCGACCTCGGTGACGCGTCCAGAGCCGCGCACACGATCATCGAGGCCAAACCCTTCAGCCAGGCGACAGTGATCCTGGCGAACACCGGTCGCGCGCGCCTTACGGAGAACGTCGAGATAATTCTCGGCGAATCGGCCAACCTCACCGTCGTCACCCTCCAGGAATGGGAGGACACGGCTGTGCACCTTGCGAGCCATTTCGGCTCCGTCGGGCGCGACGCACGTCTCAAGCACATCGTCATCTCCCTCGGCGGCAGCATCGTCCGGGTGAATCCCTCAGTGCAGCTGGCCGGATCCGGTTCTGACACCGAGCTGCTTGGCCTCTACTTCGCCGACGCAGGCCAGCACCTCGAACAGCAGGTCTACGTCAACCACGTAGGTCCGCACAGCCGCAGCCGGGTGACCTACAAGGGCGCTTTGCAGGGGCAGGGCGCGCGCACCGTCTGGGTCGGTGACGTGCTGATCGGTCGAACCGCCACCGGCACCGACAGCTACGAGCAGAACCGCAACCTCGTGCTCACCGAGGGGACTCGGGCTGACTCGGTTCCCAACCTCGAGATCGAGACTGGGGACATCCTCGGCGCCGGCCACGCCAGCGCCACCGGGCGCTTCGACGACGAGCAGCTGTTCTACCTGCAGGCGCGTGGGATCCCCGAGGATGAGGCACGTCGTCTCGTCGTGCGCGGGTTCCTCAGCGAGATCGTGCAACAGGTCGGTTCCGCCGCTCTTGAAGAGCGGCTCCAGCTGGCCATCGAAGCGGAACTTCGCGGAACGGAGGGCCAGTAGAGATGGCATTGGTGAAAATCTGCGCTGTGGACGACCTTGAACCCAACGAAGCCGTGAAGGTCGAGATCGACGGGCTCTCCATCGCCGTCGTCCGTGATTCCGCGGGCTCCGTGTTTGCCATCGGCGACACGTGCACCCACGGTGACATCTCACTCTCAGAGGGTTTCGTTGAAGACGACACCCTCGAATGCTGGGCGCACGGCTCGAAATTCTCTCTGAAGAGTGGCAAGCCACTCACCCTCCCGGCATACGAGCCGGTTCCCGTCTACCAGGTGGACCTGGTCGACGGCGATGTCTACATCGACCCCACCGTCACACTGGCGCTCTAGCCCACGACTTTGCGGGCCCACCGGCCCCAGCGGAACGAAAGAGAAACCACATCCATGTCTGTTCTTGAGATCAAAGACCTGCACGTCAGCGTCGAGACCGACCAGGGCACCAAGCAGATCCTGCGAGGCGTCGACCTGTCCATCAACGAGGGTGAGATCCACGCGATCATGGGTCCCAACGGTTCAGGGAAGTCCACCCTCGCATACACGATCGCCGGGCACCCGAAGTACCACGTGGAGAGCGGGTCCATCCTCCTCGACGGCGCCCAGGTGCTCGACATGACCGTCGACGAACGGGCTCGGGCCGGCCTTTTCCTGGCCATGCAGTACCCGGTGGAGATCCCCGGAGTGACCGTCACCAACTTCCTGCGCACCGCCAAGACCGCGATCGACGGCGAGGCACCGGCCATCCGGACCTGGATCAAGGACGTCCGTGAGTCGATGACGAACCTGCGCATGGACAAGAGCTTCGCTGAGCGCAACGTCAACGAGGGGTTCTCGGGCGGCGAGAAGAAGCGCAATGAGATCCTTCAGCTCGAACTCCTCAAGCCCCGGTTCGCCGTCCTCGATGAGACCGACTCGGGCCTCGACGTCGACGCGCTCAAGATCGTCTCCGAGGGCGTGAACCGAGCCAAGGCGAACACCGGCCTGGGCGTGCTCCTGATCACCCACTACACACGCATCCTGCGCTACATCAAACCCGACTTCGTGCACGTGTTCGTGAACGGCCGCGTTGCCGAGCAGGGCGGTTCCGAACTGGCCGACCGGCTTGAAGATGAGGGCTACGATCGCTATCTCGCCGCTCCGAACGTAGGCTAGGAGCATGGTTTCCACACTCGAACCAGCGCGCTTTGACGAGATCGCGGAGGCGCTTAAAGACGTCATGGACCCGGAGCTCGGCATCAACGTCGTCGACCTCGGTCTGATCTACGACCTCGGTTGGGACGACGAGAACAACGCGCTGATCATTCACATGACGCTCACCTCGGCCGGATGCCCCCTCACCGATGTGCTCGAGGAGCAGACCGCGGAGGCGCTGGACGGCGTCGTCGACCAGTTCCGCATCAATTGGGTATGGATGCCGCCGTGGGGCCCCGAGAAGATCACGGATGATGGCCGCGACATGATGCGCGCGCTCGGTTTCGCGATCTGACACTCCCGCTCATCCTCTTGGCCTGTCCATCGCGAGTGGTTCGTGAGGGCACTGCACCGGCGCTGCTGCGTGAGCGTTGGCCGGTT
>JAODMM010000062.1 GCA_025465015.1 Cryobacterium sp.
CGCCCTTCCTTGACCCGGTCCAGACCAGTATGAGGGCCGGACCAGACCCGGCCCGCGGCCCGACCCCGCCCCAAAACCAGCCCCAAAACCAGCCCCGAAACAAGCCCCAAAACAAGCCCCTTAGAGAGAAAAGAGAAATCATGATTGAGAAGTTCCAGCCGGCATCCGTACCCCCGCCCAGCGGCCCGTACTCCCCGGGGATCAAGGTAGGGAACCTCCTGTTCCTGGCCGGTCAGGCGCCGTTCGGGCCTGACGGGGAACGCGTGGGGGAGACCTTCGCCGAGCAGGTACGCCACACTCTCGACAACCTCGAGCGAGTCGCGAACGAGGCGGGCACCTCGCTGAAGAACGCCGTGCGGATCGGCGCGTACCTCAGCACCCTGAACCATTTCGCGGAGTTCAACACCATCATTGCGGAGTACATGACGGAGCCCTATCCGGCCCGCACCACAATCCCCGTCGATCTTCGCGGGTTCGACGTCGAGATCGACGCGGTCCTCTTTATTCCCGACGCCGGTTGAGCGTGGCGGGCGTACCCGTGCCCGCGGCGGACCGCGGCGAGGGCCTGTTCGTGGCGGGGCGGGGGTCGTCCCCCAGCGATGGCCTGCACCACTGGGTGCTGTCCGACGCGCACTGGCGAGGTCGTCTCCTCGCCCCGGTTGCCGACCTCGCCGCCCTTGCGATGCATCCGTCGCTGGCCGTCGTCTATGGCGTTTCAGGCGTCGGTCCCGGGCGGATCCATGCGTGGGATGTGTCAGGCGGCGGTGCCCGCCTGCTCGCTGAGATCGCCAGCGGGGGGGATGAACCCTGCCACGTCGCCGTCGACCCCACCGGCCGGATGCTGGTGGTCGCCAATTACACATCGGGCTCGCTGGCCGTCGTCGGCCTCTCGGCAGACGGTGCCTTCGTCGGTGACCTGCAACTTCTTTCGCCAGACGGCCGCAGCGTGGACCCGGATCGGCAGTCGCGCTCTCACCCGCACCAGTCCGTATTCGTGGGAGATCACCTCCTCGTCGTGGATCTCGGTGCCGACCGGGTGCTTGAGTTCTCCGTCGACCTCGGGGCGGAGGCATCGGATCCGACCGCAGGCGGCATTGCGCTCACCCTGGTCTCGGCGTCGGCGGTCCCGCCAGGGACGGGGCCTCGTCACCTTGTTGCGCTTCCCGGGGGGAAAGTGGCGATCACCGGGGAACTAGCCGCCACGATTCTCGTGGGCAAGCTCCGTGGTGGTGCCGATGGTTGGGCAGTCGCCGCGAGCACCACTAAGACCGGCCCCGCCGGGACTCGGACACCGCGCAACTACCCCGGCGATATCACGTCGTCAGCCGACGGCACGCTGGTGTACCTCGCTAACCGGGGGTATGACACCGTTGCCGCCGTCAGGGTGGGCGCGACCAACCCGGAGCTGGCCATCGAGAGGGACGCGGGCGTCGGATGGCCGCAGCACCTGCTGCGATGGGGTAATGAACTGCTGGTGGCAGGTTCGGACAGTTCGTGCGTCACCGCACTTCCGCTCGTGGACGGAATCCCCGGGGAAGCGCGGATGCTTTTCGCCTGCGCCGGCGCCAGCTGGATGCTCGCGGACGGCGGGAGAACTCACCGATGAACGCCGTGCTGCTGCAGAGCGCACGGGCGAGTGCGCTCCTGGACGCCGAGGCTGGGGGACGGCTCACCTCGCTCATCGTGGAGGGGCAGGAAGTCTTGGCTGGTGTTCCCCGGCCTCCCGACGCGCCCGACTGGTACCGTGGCAGCTTCCCGCTTGCGCCCTGGGCGGGAACCCGCGGTCCGGCGTTCGGCCCGCACCCGTCCGCCATGCACGGACTGGTCGCCGATCGTCCTTGGCGTGTGACCGGCAGCTCACCCTCACACGCGACGCTCGAAGTCGACGTCGGGCCTGGTCGGGGCGTGGACTGGCCGGTGGCAGCCCGGTGCACTCAGCTGGTCACCGTACGCGACGACGGGATCCGGTTCCGCCTCGAGGTGCACAGTCTCGGCGAACCCATGCCCGCCGTTGCCGGGTACCACCCCTGGTTCCTGGAGCGCCTTGCGGAGGGTGCTGGCCCGGTGTCCGTCGAGTTCCGGCCCCGCCATCGTCTCATCCCGTCGCAGGGCGGCAGCCGCGTGGCGGGACCCGACCTGGGGGAGCGTCCCTGGGATGATCTCTTCGTCGACCTCGAAGCACCCCCGGTCATCCAGTGGCCGGGAGGACCTCGGCTCACTCTCACCAGCAACGCGGCCGTCTGGGTCTACTACGAGCGGATGCCCGGGGCCTTCTGCCTAGAGCCCTGGACGGGGCCCGACAACGCGCTCGGGACGCCGGATGCGAGACTCGTGACCCCGGGCGACCCGCTCAGCCTCGACTTCGACATCACCTGGAAGTGACGACGGTCCGGGTCAGGCGAACTCCCTGCCGGCGGCGAACACGGTTTCCACCCGCAGGTCGGCGTCGAGGATCACGGCGTCGGCCGCGTATCCAGGTGTCAACCGCCCCAGGGTATCGCTCCTCCCGATCGCTCGGGCGGGCGTCTCGGTCAGAGCGGTCACCGCTTCTTCTAGCGGGAGGCCGACGTCCGTCACCGTCCGGCGCAGCGCCTCATCGAGGGTGAGGGTCGACCCTGCAATCGAATCGCCCTCTGCCAACCGGGCCTTCCCATCGGCGACGGTCACGCGGAGGCCGCCCAGAAGGTATGTGCCGTCCGATGCTCCGGTCGCGGCCATGGCGTCGCTGATCAACGCGATCCGCCCGGGAGCCGACGCGAACGCGAGGCGCACTACCTCCGGGTGCACATGGACGCCATCGTTGATGACCTCGAGGATCACGTTCGGATTGTGCGTCGCAGCCGCGACCGGGCCCGGAGCCCGGTGGTGGACGCCTCGCATGCCGTTGAAGGCATGAGTCAAGATCGAGGCGCCGCCGTCGAAGGCCGCGCTCGCGGCGTCGAAATCGGCAGCAGTGTGTCCGACCGCGACCACCACCCCCGCGTCACGGAAAGCCGAGATGGCTTCCTCGGCGCCGGGAAGTTCGGGCGCCAGCGTCACCTGCACGAGGTGCCCTCGTCCGGCAGCGAGAAGACGCGCAACCGAGTCGGGATCGGGGGAGCGGAGCAATCGGGGGTCGTGCGCGCCGCGGAACGTCTCATCGAGGAACGGGCCTTCCAGGTGCGCGCCGAGGATGAGGGGATTGTCCGCCGCCATCAGGGCGACGATCTCGAGTTGCGCCTCCAGATCGCGTTGGCTGCCGGTAACCAGCGATAGGACCACCCGTGTCGTTCCGTGGCGGTGGTGCACCGCAAGGCCGGTCCGGATGGCGTCGGGTCCCTCGTCGAAAGACGCGCCGCCGCCGCCGTGGCAGTGGATGTCGATGAAACCTGGCGTGAGCCAACGGTCGGCCGCGTCCGTGACGGAAGCGCCGGTCACCCCGGCCCCGTGCCCGACGAGTTCCTGCCATCCGTTTCCCGTGCCGACGGACGTCACCGTGTCACCGGTGAAGGCCACCCACGCGTCGCCGGTTACTGTTCCCCCGCTAACCAGGCGGGCTGAGTGGATGATCCGACCGACGCTCACGAGGCGACGATCACTTCGATGCCGTTGTCGGCAAAGGCGGCTCGCTGGGCCCCGGTGATGCCGGCGTCGGTGATGAGGGTGCTGAACAAGCGGGAACCACCGATGGTGGCGAAGGCGTTGTGGCCGATCTTGCTGGAATCGGCGACGATCACAGCGCGGGTCGCGCGGGAGGCCATGAGGGTGTTCACCGCGGCCTCGCGTTCATCGTGCACAGTGGCACCGACGACAGGATCGATGCCGTTGACACCAATGAACGCGATATCCATCGTGATCTGACGTAGGACGACGTCGCTGTACGGGCCGACGAGCTCATAGGACCGGGAATGTACGACGCCGCCGGTAACGACGGTCTTGATTTGCGGTCGCATCGCCAGCTGCGCTGCGATGTTGATCGCATTGGTCACCACGGTGAGGTTGGCGTGCGGCGACGCCTCCATGATGTCGGCCCGGGAACCGAGGGCGTTGGCGATGGCCGTGCTCGTCGTGCCCCCGCAGAGACCCACCACTGCTCCGCGGGGGACGAGTGCGCTCGCGGCGGCGGCGATCATCTTCTTCTCGCCCGCCCGGTGCTCCTTCTTGTAGCGAACGGGCAGGTCGTATGCCAAGGACTGCCCGATGGCGCCGCCACGTGTGCGCGTGAGCAGTTGCTGATTGGCGAGGCTGTCGAGGTCCCGCCGTGCTGTCGCGGGCGAAACGTCGAGCTTCGTAATGATTTCCTCGACATCGATCTGGCCGCTTTCCGCGAGCAGTTCGAGGACTGCGCTGAGACGTTCTGTGCGGTTCATGATGCCCCTGTCTTCGGTGCGAGTTCGAACAGCGTGAGCAAGCGGGCGGAGTCGGTGTCGAGCGCGTTGCGCCCGGCGGCCAGGCACTTGCGCGAGTCCACGACAGTCGGATGCTGAGCCAGGTGATTGCGGATGCCCGCGGTGAAGAACCCGTCGAGGTGGGTCGACACGATGATCTTGGTCATTCTGGCCCCACTTTGCCGAGCTCCGCCGCAACGAAGAGGTTTGCAGCGTGCGCATAATCGGTCACCCGGACTGTCGCCGCGGCGTTCTCGGCCGTAGCCACGGGTTTCTGCCGTCACGAGGTGGATCACGTTGCAGGCGCCAATACCGGTGCCGGCGCGAGCGGCGACACGCGTCAGGTCGCGGGTGCGGACCAGAGTCATCGGGTTTCCTCCCGGACGTCGATGAGCTCGACGGTGAGCTCGGCGGCGAGTTCGGGGTGTCGCGGGGAGATCTCCCCCGCCACAGGCATCAGCACTGCGGCGGCCGACCAGGCGGTGGCTCGGCGGAGGATGGACTCCGGGGCGGTCTCTCCGACGGCGAGACTGAAGGCAGCCGCAGCCACGGCGGCGTCACCGGCCCCGGTGGGGTTCCCACAGAGGGCGCGAGGCAATCGCGCGCGCCGGTGCTGGGACGGTTCGGCTGCGGACACGGCGAGCATGCCTGCCGCGCCGAGTGAGACGAGCACCAGGCCTGCACCGGCCGCGATGAGAACTCGGGCGGCGCGAACGGGGTCATTGTCGCCGGTGGCCGCGGCGAGTTCCTCACCGTTGGGTTTCAGGATGTGCGCCCCGGCTCGGGCTGCCGCAAGAAGACCTGGGCCGGAGGTGTCGATGACCGTGGGCAGACCGAGACGCCGTGCATCGGTCACAAGGCGGGCGAAGAACTCCGTGTCGGCCCCTTCCGGGAGGCTGCCGGAGCCGACGAGGACGGAGGCCCGAGGTAATGATGCGGACACGGCATCGGACAATTCGTTCCATTCCGCGGCGGAGTGGTTGACGCCGTACTCGTTGAGGATGGTGGCCTCGCCGGTGGCTGCGTCGACGATGGCGGCGCTGCGCCTGGTGGCCGCGGCAACGGGTACCAGCCGATGCGGCAGGGCACTCGCAGCAAGGTCTCTGGCTAGCTCCGTCCCGGTGAGTCCGCCGGAAGTCGTGACTGCCATCACAGGGTGCCCCTGCTGGTGCAAGACCCGGGCAACGTTCAGGCCCTTGCCGCCGGCGCGGGCGGCCCCCGCGGGAACTCGGTGGGTCTCGCCTGGGGTCAGCCTGTCCACGGGCCACGTCAGATCGAGGGCCGGGTTGGGGGTGACAGTGACGATCACGAGCGCATCCCGTCCGCCTGCGTGCCGTGGCTGCGTTCACGGGCACCGAGTGCGGCCCCGATGAGGCCCGCATTTTCGCCAATCTGCGCGGGAACCAGGAGCGGTCGGCGATGGAAGCTGAGGAGGGCGTCGACGCGCTCGCGCAGCGGGGAGAAGAGGGCGTCGCCGGCTTGGGCGAGACCGCCGCCGATCACGATCGCCTCGGGGGCGATCATCGCCGCGAGCTGAGCGACGCTGAGTGCGATCGCATCGAGTGCGCTCGACCACACGTCCTCCGCCACCGAGTCGCCGGACTGGGCGCGCCGGAGGACCTCCCGGGCGCCGTGCACGGGCGTCCCGCTAAGAGCACGGTAACGGCGCACGATCGCCCCGGCCGATCCGACTGCTTCGAGGCATCCGCGCGCGCCGCAGATGCAGGGCGGTCCTTCGGGGTCGATGACCGAGTGCCCGATCTCCCCGGCGAAGCCACCGGCAACGTGGGGTCGCCCGTCGATGAAGATCGAGCTGGCGATGCCTGTGCCGATCACGACGACGACGACGTCTCGGAAGGGTCGGGCAGCGCCCAACCGGCGTTCAGCCACGCCGGCAGCGCGCACGTCATGCGAAAAGCCGAATGGAATTCCCAGTCGCTCGCTCGCCAGCTGCCGGAACGGCGCATCCTTCCACGTCAGGTTCGCCGCGTGCACGGCGATGCCCCGGGTGTCGTCGACCAGCCCGGGAACTACCAGGCCGCCGGCCAGAGGCTTCACCGCCGGAAAAGCTCGGACGTATTCGTCGGTAAGTTCCTGCATCCGTTCGAGGATCGCTGTGACCGTCTCCTCGCCCCGGTGTGGAGTCGGCGTGCGGCTGAGGCCCAGCATGATGCCGGACCCGTCGAACAACGCCGCCTTGGTGTCGGTTCCACCTACATCGAACGCCACGACAGCGGCACCTTCCCCCAGGGACGGCGTCGGGTCGCGCATCGGCGTGTTCACGAGTCGAGGATGACGGACCTGGTGAGGTTGCGCGGCAGGTCAGGGTTCAGGCCCTGGGCGCGTGCGCGAAGAAGGGCAAGTTTCTGCGCCCGGATGAGTTCGGCGAGCGGGTCGAGGTCACTGGAGACGAAACGGGCGCCGGTGGCCGCGACATCGTGCTCGATCCCGGTCGGAGCTTGGCCGAACATCCAGGTCACGCGGCCCGGAGCCGCGATGCTGATCGGCCCGTGCCGGTACTCCATGGCCGGGTACGATTCGGTCCAGGACTGCGACGCCTCCCGCATCTTCAGAGCGGCCTCGTTGGCTAGGCCCACACTCCATCCTCGTCCGAGGAAGGTGAACTGGGTGGATGCAACGAGGTCATCGTCGAGTTCGTCGACGACGGCGTGTCGGGCGTCGGCAATGGCCGGTTCGAGATCTTCGCCCAGCGAAGCTCGCAGGAACGCCAGAGCGGTCGTAGCGAACCTCGTCTGCACCACCGACTTCTCATCGGCGAAGGGGAGAGCGATGAGCTCGTCCACCCGGTCGACGAAGGGGGACGAGTCGTCGCCGACGATACCGATCACGTGCGTGCGTCCGCGGTTGGCGTCGACGAGTTCCAGCACCTCAGTCGTCGTCCCCGAGCGGGTGAGGGCGATGATGTCGTCGTAGTCACGATTGACGAAGGCCTCCGACGCTGCGAACGCGTCGGTGATGCCCTGACCGGAACGCTCCCGCAGCACCGCGTACGACTGGGCCATGAACCACGAGGTTCCGCAGCCGATGACAGCCACTTTGCGGCCCGGCTCAGGGAGAAGAGCACGTTCCGTGCGCAGGGTGAGGGCGCGTGCCCAGGTGTCGGGCTGGGACATGAGCTCGCTGGCCATGTGCTCACCGTTTACGTTCTCACCGGCCTTCGGTTCAGCGGACGTGGTCATCGCAGCACTCCCTCGGTTGACTGTGCAGTGTTCAGTACATGATTACTTATGATCGCAACTCCTGTCCACCGATCATTTCGGCGGTTATTTCAATCGTGTTAAGAGCCGGTAACGATCGAGAAGGTGTATTGACGCGGCTCCGGATTACCGACAGGCTGTCGTCACCTGAGTCATCCTGAGCGGATTTCTCCTGAAACAGTCACCATGAATCAGCTGTATCACCAAAAGAGTGAGGAAAGCACCACGATGAAGAAGTCAATGCGCATGGGGGGCATCGTTGCCACCGCGGCTCTGGCCACTCTGTCGCTCGCGTCCTGCGGGTTCGGCGGCGGCGAAGCCGGCGGTTCCAGTGGATCGGGTACGACACTGAACCTGCTCGTCCCGACCTACTCCGACACCACCCAGGGCCTCTGGGAAGGCGTCATCAAGGACTTCGAGGCGGAGAACGAAGACATCACCGTCAAGCTTGAGACCCAGTCCTGGGACAACTTGAACGACGTCGTGACGACGAAGATCCAAGCCAACAAGGCGCCCGACATTATGAACGGTGGGCCGTTCGCCGGCTTCGCGTCCGACGAACTCCTCTACCCGATCGAAGAGGTCGTCTCCGCAGACACCCTCGCGGACTTCCAGGAGTCATTCGTTGACGCATCCTCCGTCGACGGCGTTCAGTACGGCGCCCCCTTGATTGCCTCAGCACGGGCACTGTTCGTCAACGAGGACCTGCTTGCCCAGGCAGGCGTCGCCGCCGTCCCCACGACGTGGGATGAACTGCTTGAGGCAGCCAAGAAGATCTCTGCCCTCGGCGGGGGTGTTGCCGGATACGGCATGCCGCTCGGGTCGGAAGAGGCACAGGGCGAGAGCGCGATCTGGTTCTACGGCAGCGGCGGCGGATTCGGCGATGCTGACGCGATCACCATCGACACCCCGGAGAACCTGACGGCTGCGCAGTTCATGCAGAAGATGGTCACCGAAGGTGCGACCCAGCCCGACGCCGGCGCCACCAACCGCAGTCCGTTGATCGAGGTCTTCGTGCAGGGCAAGATCGGCATGGTCATCGGTCTCCCGCCGACGGTCGGCCAAATCGAGGACGGAAACCCCGAACTGAACTACAGCATCAACCCGATCCCGACCCAGGACGGATCCGCCTTTACCCTGGGCGTTGCGGACCACCTGATGGCGTTCAAGAACGACGACAAGAAGAAGGAAGCGATCACCAAGTTCCTCGACTTCTTCTACTCGCCCGACCAGTACGTGAACTGGGTCACCACCGAGAAATTCCTGCCGACCACGAAGTCCGGTGCGGATGCATTGAGCGGTGAAGAAGACCTGAAGCCCTTCCTATCGGCCCTGCCCGACGCGAAGTTCTACCCCAGCACCAATGCCAAGTGGGCGGCTACGGACGCGGCCTTCAAGAGCCTCGTCGGACAGCTCGCACAGGGTAAGGACGCGAAGGCGGTTCTCACCGAGATCCAGGCCAAGGTCGACGCCGGCTAACAGCGGTCCACAACCAGAACCACAATCGACAACGGATATCGGTGAAACGGAAATGACTCAAACCATTAACGAAGCACCGACCCAGGCGGGGGCGGCCACCGGCCGTCCCCGCCCCGGGGTCACCGGCGGCCCGCGTGCAGCAGTGGGAACGCGCTTCAAGGACCTGCTCGCGGCCCTCCCCTGGATCGGCCCCGCAATTCTCCTGATCTTCGGCGTCGTGCTCTTCCCGGCCGTCGTGATGTTCTACAACTCCACCAGGGACATCAGCATCAGCGGCCTGGACAAGGGGTCGGTGGGGTTCGAGAATTACCAGACTCTGTTCGAGTTCGCCCCACTGGGCGGGATCATGGTGCGAACCATCGTCTGGGTAGTCGCCGTGGTGTCCATCACGGTCATCCTCTCGCTGGCGTTGGCGCAACTCCTGAACAAAGCCTTCCCCGGTCGCCAACTCGTGCGGATGGCCGTGATCGTCCCGTGGGCCGCGAGCGTCGTCATGACTACGCTCGTCGTCTACTACGGACTCGAAGGCTTCATCGGCATCATCAACAAGTTCCTCGTCGACATCAACCTCATCGATGAGCCGTACGGTTGGACCAAGAACGCCGTCAGCGCCTTCAACTGGGCGATCGCCATCGCGGTATTCGTCTCCCTGCCGTTCACCACCTACACGATCCTGGCCGGATTGCAGACGGTTCCGGGTGACGCCCTCGAGGCGGCCAAGATGGACGGAGCAGGACCCGCCCGAACCTACTTCAATATCGTGCTGCCCCAGCTGCGGGCAGCAATCTCGGTGGCCGTGCTGATCAACATCATCAACGTCTTCAACTCGTTGCCGATCCTCTCCGTGATGACAGGATCCATCCCGGGCTACGACGCGGACACGATCATGACAATGATCTTCAAGTACATCCAGACGGAGCACAAGATCGACGTGGCCAGCGCGTTGAGCGTCATCGCGTTCCTCATCGTCATCGTGATCGTCGCGGTCTACGTCAAGCTCGTCAAGCCCATGAAGGAGGTCTGACAATGACCGCTGTCGTCCCCGCTCGCGAGGCAGTACGACCGAGGAAGCGCCGCTACACGACCGACCAGGTCTCCGGCGGAAGCGTCGCCCTGCGCATGGTCGCCGGGTTCGTCGTCTTCGTGATCTTCATCATCCCGTACCTGATCATGTTCTTCGGCTCACTGAAGACCAAGGCCGAGATCCTTTCCGTCGAGCCCACCTACTTCCCCACGGAGTTCCGGCTCGACAACTATCTCAACATGTGGTCGGCGCCCGAGACGCCACTCGTGCAGAACCTCATCTCCACGATCGTCATCTCGGTCTTCGCCACGCTGCTCGTGCTCTTCATCGCCCTCCCGGCCGCGTACTACACTGCCCGGTTTCGGTTCCCGGGTCGGATGGCGTTCCTCTTCCTGGTGATTGTCACCCAGATGCTCCAGCCGGCCGTGCTGACCTCCGGGCTCTTCCGCCAGTTCAGCGTCCTCGGTATCGGTGATACCTGGCTGGCGATGATCCTCATCAACGCGGCGTTCAACCTGGCCTTCGCGACCTGGATCATGCACAGCTTCTTCGCCGGCGTTCCGCGTGAGGTCGACGAGGCCGCGCAGATCGACGGAGCGGGCCGGCTCACGGTGCTTTTCCGGATCAACCTCCCGCTCGTCTGGCCGGGGATCGTCACTGCGATCGTCTTCACCTTCGTCGCCTGCTGGAACGAGTTCGCGGCGAGCCTGGTGATCCTCTCCACCGCCGGCAACCAGCCTCTGTCCGTTGCGCTCACGAAGTTCGTCGGACAGTACTCCACCAGTTGGCACTACGTATTCGGGGTCTCGATCGTGGCCATCATCCCGGTAATCCTGCTGTTCATGCTGATCGAGAAGCGGCTGGTGAGCGGGTTGACCGCCGGCAGTGTGAAGTAGAGCGCTCCTCGGTGCCCCACCCGGCAGCAGCCCGACCCGGCAGCCGGGTCTGCGGCTGGTAGGCTGACCCTGTCGCGACTGGCGTAGAACGAAGATGGGTCACCATCGGGGAGCGACTGACACGGTTGGTGGCCGCACGCCTGGGGCACGACATCCATTGATCATGTCTAAGGAGACGCCCGTGTCCGCCACTGCACCTATCAACCCCGCGCCGTCGCGCACCGTATCCTCCAGCTTCAATGAGCCCCTCGAGGTCGTCGACCCGGAGATAGCCGCCGTCCTGGAGCAGGAGCTCGGGCGCCAGCGCGACTACCTCGAGATGATCGCAAGCGAGAACTTCGTGCCGCGCGCGGTGCTGCAGTCGCAGGGGTCGGTGCTGACCAACAAGTACGCCGAAGGGTACCCGGGCCGGCGCTACTACGGCGGCTGCGAATACGTGGACGTTGCAGAGCAGCTCGCCATCGACCGCGCGAAATCACTCTTCGGTGCCGAGTACGCGAACGTCCAACCGCACTCCGGTGCCAGCGCGAACGCCGCCGTACTCTCCGCGATCGCGACGCCGGGGGATACCATCCTGGGCCTTGAGCTTGCACACGGCGGGCACCTCACTCACGGCATGAAGCTGAACTTCTCCGGCAAGCTCTACAACCCCGTGGCCTACGGTGTCGACCCCGACACCTTCCGAATCGACATGGACGTTGTGCGCGACAAGGCTCTCGAGCACAAGCCCAAGGTCATCATCGCCGGTTGGTCAGCGTACCCCCGCCACCTCGACTTCGCTTCGTTCCGATCCATCGCCGACGAGGTCGGCGCACTGCTCTGGGTCGACATGGCCCACTTCGCCGGGCTCGTGGCGGCCGACCTGCATCCGTCGCCGGTTCCCTACGCGGATGTCGTGTCGAGCACCGTGCACAAGACCCTCGCTGGTCCGCGCTCGGGGTTCATCCTCTCCCGCGACACTGCGCTGGCGAAAAAACTCAACTCCAACGTTTTCCCCGGCCAGCAGGGCGGTCCGCTCATGCACGTCATCGCCGCGAAAGCCACCGCCTTCAAGCTTGCCGCGGAGCCCGAGTTCCGGGACCGCCAGGAGCGCACCCTCCGGGGTGCGAGCATCCTCGCCGATCGACTCACCGCCGAGGATTCCCGGGCCGGCGGGGTGGATGTGCTCACCGGCGGGACCGACGTGCACCTCGTTCTCGCGGATCTTCGCAACTCGCCCATCGACGGTAAGCAGGCTGAAGACGCTCTGCACGAGGTGGGCATCACCGTCAACCGAAACGCCGTTCCGTTCGACCCGCGCCCGCCGATGGTCACCTCGGGTTTGCGCATCGGCACGCCGGCACTCGCGACGCGCGGCTTCGACGACCAGGAGTTCACCGAGGTCGCCGACGTCATCGCTGAGGCCTTGAAGCCCGACGCCGACATTCCGGCACTGCGCGGCCGGGTGAAAGTACTGACCGACCGGTTCCCGCTGTACCCGGGCCTCGCCCAGTGACCGCTGTCGTCCTGGACGGAGTCCAGACCGCAGCCGCGGTGAAGGCTGAACTCGCGGAGCGTATCGCCCAGCTGCGTACCCGGGGGGTCGTGCCGGGCCTGGGAACCCTGCTCGTCGGCGACGACCCCGGCTCCCGCTCGTATGTCGCCGGAAAGCACCGCGACTGCGCCGAGGTCGGGATCGAGTCGATCCGGGTCGACCTGCCCGCTACCGCGACACCCGCGGACGTACGTCGGGCGATTGCCGAACTCAACGCGAGCCCGGAGGTAACGGGCTACATTGTGCAGCTTCCGCTGCCGCCGGGCCATGACGAGAACGCGATGCTCGAGCTCATCGATCCCGCCAAAGACGCCGACGGGCTGCACCCGACGAACCTCGGACGCCTCGTGCTGGGCATAGACGGGGATCTGCACTCCCCGCTTCCCTGCACCCCGGCCGGAATCGTGGAACTCCTTCGCCGTTACGAGGTTCCGATCGCAGGCAAGCACGTTGTCGTCGTGGGTCGTGGTCTCACCGTCGGCCGACCGCTAGGCCTGCTCTTCACCCGTAAGGGCATCGACGCCACCGTGACACTCACCCACTCGCGGACCGTCGACCTGGCCTCTGAGGTGCGCCGCGCCGACATCGTGGTGGCCGCAGTGGGAGTTCCCCACCTGATCCAGGCTGACTGGGTCAAGCCCGGGGCAGCGGTGCTCGACGTGGGAATCACCCGCGTGGAAGACCCCGCCACCGGCAAGGGCACACTCACAGGTGACGTGCATCCGGATGTCGCATCCGTTGCAGGGTATCTATCACCGAACCCGCGAGGTGTGGGACCGATGACCCGGGCGCTGCTCCTTCGCAACGTCGTGGATGCGGCATACCGCGCCCTGGGCTAAGCGTCCTGCGCTGCTCCTGCCGCTCCGGCGTGCAGGGCGGCGTGCCCGAGATAGGCCCGGCTGTTGCGGCGGATGCCCGCCACTTCGTCATCGGTCAACTCGCGCCGCACCTTTCCAGGCACGCCGGCGACCAGTGATCGCGGGGGAATGACGCTGCCCTCAAGCACGAGCGCGCCTGCCGCGACGAGCGACTCCCGGCCGATAACCGCGCCGTTCATGACCGTTGCGGACATGCCCACGAGAACATCGTCGTCGATCGTGCAACCGTGCAGGACGGCGCCGTGGCCCACGGATACGCCCCGGCCGACAGTCAACGGATAGCCAGCGTCGACGTGACAGGAGACATTGTCCTGAAGGTTTGATTCGGCTCCGATCACGATGGGCTCCGCTTCTGCCCGCAACACGGAGCTGTACCAGACGCTGGCCCGCTCACCAATGCTCACCTGCCCCACCACGACGGCCCCCGGCGCGACGAAGGCTGATTCGTCGACCTGCGGGGAAGGCAGGCCAGGAAGGGAGAGGATACGAGCGGAGGAATCAACGACCATGAAGCGAGTGTATTGCGGTGTCTAGGATGGCTGCATGGTGAACACGGAGCATCCCGCCGTTGACCGGGTGCGGCGGGCTCTCCGCTCGCAGGGAGTCGATGCCGACATCCGCTGGTTTGACGCCGCCGCGACCACCGCGCAGGCCGCAGCGGCGGCCCTTGGCATTGACGTCGGTGCCATCGCGAACTCCCTCGTCTTCACGCTCGATGGGGCGCCTATCCTGGTCCTCACCTCTGGTTCGCATCGTGTTGACACCGAGTGGTTGGGGGAACGGCTGGGCGGAAGGATCGGACGCGCCTCGAAGGACGAGGTGAAGGATGCGACCGGCCAGGTCATTGGAGGAGTCGCCCCGGTCGGGCATCCGTCGCCGCTTCGCACCCTGGTCGACGTGGCGCTCGCCGACCACGCGGTCGTCTGGGCTGCGGCGGGCCACGCGCACACCGTGTTTCCCACGACGTTCGCCGAGCTGCTGCGCGTCACCGGAGGTGAACCGACCGCGGTGGAGCCCCGGCCGTCGGCACGGCAGTAATCCGGAAGGCCTAGTCCTCGCGCATCGCACCCTCAGCCGCGTGCACGACGAACATGTCCGGTGCCGCGTAACCGGCTGAGGTGAACGCTACTGCCACGGCCGACTGCACAGCGGGAACGAGTCGGTGCGGCGTGAGGGCGATCGCCGCTCCGCCGAAGCCGCCACCGGTCATCCGCGAGCCGATGGCCCCGGCGTCCCTGGATGCCTCCACAGCGAGATCGAGTTCGGGCACCGAAATCTCGAAGTCATCGCGCATCGACGCGTGCGAGGCGTCGAGGAACGCCCCGATGGCTGTCGGACCCTGTTCGCGCAGTGTCCGAACGGTGTCGAGCACCCGCTGGTTCTCCGTGACCACGTGGCGCACCCGCCGGAAGGTCTCATCATCGAGTACTTCGGCAGCGCGGGTGAGGTCGGCGACGCTGACATCGCGGAGGGAAGCAGCGCCGAGGAGGGAAGCGCCGGATTCACACGATTCCCGTCGAGCGGCGTACCCGCCTGTCGCGTGGGAGTGGCTGACTTTGGTGTCGATGATCAGAAGTTCAAGCCCGGAAGCTTGGAAGCCCAGGGGTACCACCTCGGATTGCAGGCTCCGGCAGTCGAGGAAAACGGCGGCGTCGACTCGTCCGAGTAGTGACGCCGACTGGTCCATGATGCCCGTTGGAGCCCCGACAGCCCGGTTCTCGGCAAGCTGACCGACCCGGGCGAGCATGCGACGGTCCATCCCCAGGTCCCAGGTGTCGTTCAGCGCCACGGCGACGGCGCTCTCTATGGCCGCCGACGACGACAGGCCGGCGCCGATGGGCACATCTGAGTCGATGTACACGTCGAAACCTGTGACGGCCGTCAAGTCCGCACCGAACTCGCCCAGCGCCCAGGCGACGCCCATCGGGTAGGCGGACCATCCGTTGAGGTTCTGAGGCGAAAGCTCGGCGAGATCGAGTTCGACGGTTTCCTCCGCGAATGAGCTGGCTACCCGGATGCTCCTGTCCTCCCGGGGGCGCAGGCCGACAACGGTGCGGCGGTCGATGGCGAACGGAAACACGAAACCGTCGTTGTAATCCGTGTGTTCACCGATCAGATTCACCCGGCCCGGGGCTGACCAGAGCCCGGCTGCTGGGCGATGGAACCGGCTTTCGAACCCCGCCCGTACGCTCCGACCGAGGACCGTCATGAGGTGACCTTTCCGGCGGAAGCGGAAGCGGAAGCGGAAGTGGAAGTGGAAGTGGATGCTGGCTGCGATGGCGCGTCGGCACTCCTGCGCTTGCTCGCGCTCCCATTCTCGTCTTCATCCGCGGCCGCAGCGCGGGCCACCGCCTCACGAATGACGGCAGCTGACTGCTCTGGCGCGACGTCACCGATCCACGCCCCCATGGCCGCTTCAGAGCCCGCAAGGTACTTGAGCTTGTTCTCGGCCCGCCGGGGACTCGTCACTTGCAGCATGAGACGGATCTCATCTCGCCGCACGTGGATCGGCGCCTGGTGCCAGGCTGCGATGTAGGGCGTCGGGGTGTCATAGATCGCGTCGATGCCCCGTAGCAGGCGCCGGTAGAGCACGGCGAGCTCGTCGCGCTCTACCAGGGATGTTGCCGCGAAGTCCGGGACGTGGCGATGCGGCAGCATGTGCACCTCGATCGGCCAGCGAGCTGCGAACGGTACGAAGGCGCTCCAGTGCTCGCCACGGAGAATGAGCCGGTCGCCGGCTTGCTCACTGGCCAGGATGTCTTCGAACAGGCTGGGACCGTATTGGTCGATGGAGGCGACCAGTCGCTCGGTTCGCGGTGTGACGTAGGGGTAGGAGTAAATCTGCCCGTGCGGGTGATGCAGGGTGACCCCGATTGCCTCGCCGCGGTTCTCGAACGGGAACACCTGCTCGATACCGGGCAGCTGGGACAGCGCATGGGTGCGCTCCGCCCAAGCCTCGATGACCGTACGGGCGCGGGTGACCGACAGGCTCGCGAAAGAGCCCTCGTGCTCAGGGCTGAAGCACACCACTTCGCAGCGACCGACGGAGGTGCGGGTGCGGCCGAGTCCAATCTCCCTCAGGTCCGCCACGCCGGAGGGGGCATCGTCATCCTCGAGGAGCGGCCCGAACGACGGCGACTTGTTCTCGAATACGGCAACGTCGTAGTTGCTGGGAATCTCTGACGGGTTCTCCGGTGTGGACGGAGCCAGCGGATCCAGATGCGCCGGGGGCAGGAAGGCGCGGTTCTGCCGGGCCGACGCGATGGACACCCAATCGCCGGTGAGAGGATCCTGCCGCATCGTGGGGGTGACCGGGCGGGGGTCGAGGTCGCGCGTGTCCGCGGCGCGATCCGGGGACAGCGTCGACTCCGGGTCGTCGAAGTAGATCAGCTGCCGCCCATCGGCCAGTGTGTGGTGCTGGCGGGAGATTCGATCGTCGGCAGTGAACGGGGTGGGTTGCGTAGTCATGGCAGGACCCACGATAACGCGTTATTGAGAGTGCGAGTCCGACCGCGCGCAGATCGTGCAGGCGCCCTGGGACGTGGCCCCCGGACACCGGAATAGGCTGGACGCATGCGCGCAGCCACCGGGGTTCAGCACCAGCTCTCGGCGGACACCCCTGTCGGTCCTGCCACCGCCGTCATCACCGAACTGGCTGCGGGGATCCGTCAGTACACGGTGAACCGCGTCGATCTTGTGGAGACATTCCCGCGGGAGTCAGCGCCCCCCAAGGGGTCCGGCATCGTCCTCGTGCCCTGGCCCAACCGCATCCGTGACGGGGCTTGGACACACAACGGGGCGACCCTGCAGCTGGCACTCACCGAACCCGCCAAGCGGAACGCCAGCCACGGGCTGCTTCGCTATACGTCGTATCGTCTAAGTGCCCGCACGCCCGGTTCCGTCACCCTCGCCGCCACGGTTTTCCCCCAGCCGGGTTATCCGTTCCAGCTCGACACGACCGTGTCATATTCGCTCACAGACGACGGACTCGAGGTCTCGCACGCCATCGTCAATGTGGGGGACACCCCCGCCCCTGTGGCCGTGGGCGCCCATCCCTTCCTCCGGCTCGGCGAGACTTCAACTGAGGTCCTCACCCTGCGGGTCGCCGCTGACACCCATCTTGAGGTGGACGATCGCCAGATTCCGGTCAGCGGCGCTCCCGTCGAAGGCACCGTTTTCGACCTTCGCGAGGGACGACGGGTCGGTGAACTCGACCTCGACGACGGGTACAGCGGGGTGACCTTCGAACGCGGGCGTTGCGAGCACAGTCTCACCGGCCCGCACGGCCGCCAGGTGGTCCTCTGGGGGGACGAGAATTTCCGCTACGTGCAGGTGTTCACGCCTCGGACGTTTCCCAACTCAGGGACTGACGGAGTGCACCAGGCGGTCGCGATTGAGCCCATGACGGCGCCAGCCAACGCTTTCAACTCCGGCGACGGACTGCGCTGGCTCGCACCCGGCGAGGAGTGGTCGCCGCGCTGGGGGATCCGCCATGAGGGCCTGGCCGGAGGGAGCTGACGTGACAACTCAGACGGAACAGACGCCGGAGCCGGCGGAGACCGCACTTGTGCCGGAGACGCTGCCAGCGGCATCAGGCCCCTCGCTTCGCACGCCGCTCTCAGAGCAGGACACCGCGCGCCTCGCCGCGCTCACCCGGATGAAAAGGCTGGCGCTTGGCCTCCTGGCGGTGATGGCGGTCATCTTCACCGTGTCGTTCCTGCTTCAGGAGCGGTATCCGTGGCTGGAGTACGTACGTGCTGCTGCGGAAGGAGGCATGGTGGGAGCCATCGCGGACTGGTTCGCCGTCACCGCGCTGTTCCGCTACCCGCTCGGTCTGCGGATCCCGCACACGAACATCATCGCCAACCGCAAGGATGAGATTGGCGCCAGTCTGGGTGAGTTCGTTGAGACGAATTTCCTCTCCGAAGCCGTAGTCCGCGGGAAGCTTGAGTCGATCGGGATGTCCCGCCGGTTAGGGGAATGGCTTCGGAACCCCGAGAACGCCACCCGAGTCGCCAACGAACTCGCCGTGGCCGGCCGGGCGACGCTCGACCTGCTCGCCGACGGCGATATCCGTGACCTGATCGAATCGGTCGCTCGTGAGCACCTGCTCGAACCTGAGTGGGGGCCGAGCCTCGGTCGTATCGGTGAACGCGTGGTCGCCTCCGGGCAGCAGACGGCAGCGCTCGACCTATTCCTGGAGAAGACGGAGACTTGGCTCGCCGCTCATCCGGAGGCGTTCGGGCGAGCGGTCTCCGATCGGCTTCCCGGATGGCTGCCTCGCTTCGTCGACAGGATGGTCGACGACCGAGCGCTCCGGGAGGTGCTCGGGTTCATTGGTGCAGTCCGGGAGCAGCCCGGGCATCCGTTGCGACGCGCCATCAATGAATATCTGGCCGAGTTGATGCAGGATCTCCAGCATGACCCGGCGACGATCGCCAGGGCCGAGGCGCTGAAGATGGAGCTACTCGATAGCCCGCGGTTGCGTGAGTTCGCGGCAGAGACGTGGGACTCGGTGAAGGTATCGCTCGGTGAGGCGCTGGACGACCCTGCAAGCGCGCTGCGCACCGGTGTCCTCTCCACGGTGATGGATATTGGGGCTCGCCTGGCGGGTGACCCCGCACTGGGTGTTAAGGTCAACGCCTGGCTGGCTGACACCGTCGCCTACATCGTTGAGCATTACCGGCACGAGATTGCCGGTGTCATCACGGAGACCGTCGAACGCTGGGATGCATCCGAGACCACGGAGAAGATCGAATTGCAGGTGGGCAAGGACCTCCAGTTCATCCGCATCAACGGCACGGTTGTCGGAGCGCTCGCCGGGCTGGTGATTTTCGCTGCAGCGCAAGCCCTGGCCTCGATCGTCGTGCTCTGATCCGCTGAAGCGCCGGGCCTATCGCGGGTGGTAGGTCGGGGGCATAATGCCCACTATGGACCACTTCGAGCACCGGGACCGGGCGATGGCTGCTTTCGAGCAGTTCGAGAAGAACCAAGATCCTCAGGCGCGGGCCGAGCAGGTCGCCCTTGGGCAGTTCCACGCTCAGATGGCCGCCTACGAACTGAACCTCTCCTACCTGTCCTTGCACGGGTCGCTGACCTCCGATGACGTCAAGCCGGCCTCGCCCCCGGCGCAGGCGGACGACCCACGCGTCCGGCCTACCGAAACGCATATGGACGGCTCGATCGTCTCGTAGCCATTCCGAGGTAACAACGGTGGGCCCCGTCGGGCTCGAACCGACGACCCAAGGATTAAAAGTCCTTTGCTCTACCAACTGAGCTAGAGGCCCGCGGTTAATAATCTAGCGTGGATAGCATGGCTGACGAATTCCACAAGCCGACGCAGTTCTCCAGTAGCCGGTTCGACGCTTTCAAGGGCGGCGAAGACCCGGCACAGATCAGCCGCGTCGCCCATGAGACGGCGCACGCTCTGCTCGCCCGGGTCAGGAACGATCCCGACCCACAAGTCGTGGAGCGGCTTGTCGCCTACACCGATGAGCACGGGATCGACGCGGTAGCGGAACTTTGGTCCCGCGCCACCCCGCGGAGCCTCCCCGGAGCGCTCTGGCGCATCTACCTGTTGCGGGTGCTCATCCGGCAAGACCCGGAAGGCATCTCCTTCCTGTACCAACGAGGCACCGAGATTGCCATCACGATCGATCCGCTCGTCGCGGGCGCCTCCGTTCCTGCGGGCCCGGACGAGATCATGGCCCTCGCTGACCAGATCCTGCGGGGGCTCTTCGGCGGCGACTTCGCCGTGGCGCTCGATCGCGCCGCCGCGTTCTGCCGTGTCACTGCCACCGGCTGCACCAGCGTGGCCGACGACCTGGACGCCACCTCGCCTGGTCGATCCTCGGAACTCACCAACCGTGCCCTTCGTTTCTCCACTACCGCACAGGAATTCGCGTCCTGCGCCCGCCTCTGGCGCCACCACTCACTCGACTGAGAAGGCCCGCCACCTGAGGACCGAGTGCGTCGACGGCTTTGCTGCTGGCGAACAGCGCCACAAGATGAATTAGACTGGGTTCTGGCCGGGCCGCAGTAACCCCGGGCTCCAAAATTCGCCGCTCTGAGCGGCCTCGCGCCGAGAGGCGTTCTGCGGCCCGGCTTTTTCTATCCCCGCCGCCCTCGGCCGAATTGCGCCGCCGCCGGTCGGCCCGCGCGTCGGTTGGCAGTCAAGGCAGTCGAAGGCGGTCGCGACTGGGCGCGTAGGCTCAGATCATGCCACTGCCGTTCACGCTCCTGATCGACCCGCTGCCCGCCGACTCCGATGCCGACTCCGACAATACGGTGCACGAATCCTCCGTCCAGTCCCGGTCGGGGTCCGTGCCCGAGCAGGACTCCGCGTTCGAGCGCACCTTCCATGAGATCGAGTCGTCGGCCCCCGCGCTGCGTGTTGCGGAACTCAGCACGCAGCGCGGAGACGGCATCTTCGAGACGCTCAGCGTCGTGGACGGCCACCCACAGGAGGTCGAGGCGCACATCAGCCGCCTGCGCAACTCGGCTGCAATCTGCGACCTGCCGGTGCCTAACGCCGCCCAGTGGCGGGCGGCCATAGCGTATGCCGTGAAGCGGCTACCGCAGCAGGGGGAGCTCGCGCTGAAGTTCGTGCTCAGCCGCGGAGTCGAGCACGGGCCGGCGCCCACCGCCTGGCTGCATGCCACGGTCGCCCCGGACTACCGCTCCGTGCGGGAGAACGGGGTCCGCGTCGTCACCCTCGACCGCGGCTACCCCCGCGGAGTGGCGGAGCGTGCCCCCTGGCTCCTGATGGGTGCAAAGACACTGAGTTACGCCATCAACATGGCGGCGATCCGCGAGGCTAAGCGTCGCGGCGCCGAAGACGCCCTCTTCCTCACCACCGACGGTTACGTCATGGAGGGACCGACCTCGAGCGTCATCGTCCGCCTTGACGGCCGGTACATCACCCCCGCCCCGAGCGGGGCGATTCTTCACGGAACGACCCAGCAGAGCATCTTCGAACACCTCCAGAACCGAGGCGAGCGCGCCGAATACCGCGACCTCACCGTCGACGAACTGCGCCGGGCGGATGCCGCGTGGCTGGTTTCCAGCGTGCGCCTCGCCGTCGCGGTGACCGCGCTTGACGGCGAGGCGTTCCCCGCGGACCACGCGGTCGCGCGAGAGTGGAATGCGTTCCTCCTTGGCCGCACGGCCTGACTCACAGTCCGGCCAACGCAGCCCGAGGACAGCGAGCCTCAGCCGAAGCGACCGGAGACGTAATCCTCGGTCGCCTGCACACTGGGCTTGGAGAAGATCGTCGTGGTGTCGTCGTACTCGATGAGCTTGCCGGGTTTGCCGGTGCCGGCGATGTTGAAGAACGCGGTGCGGTCCGAGACCCGGGACGCTTGCTGCATGTTGTGCGTGACGATGACGATCGTGTATTCCTGCTTCATCTCCTCAATCAGGTCCTCGATGGCGAGGGTGGAGATCGGGTCGAGCGCCGAGCAGGGCTCGTCCATCAGAATGACGTCGGGTTGCACCGCGATCGCCCGCGCGATGCACAGGCGCTGCTGCTGACCGCCGGAGAGCCCCGAGCCCGGCCGGTCGAGGCGGTCCTTCACTTCGTTCCACAGGTTCGCCCCGCGTAAGGCCTTTTCTGTGAGGTCGTCGGCGTCACCCTTGCTCATCCGCCGGTTGTTCAGCTTGACGCCCGCGAGCACATTGTCCTGGATCGACATCGTCGGGAACGGATTCGGCCGCTGGAAGACCATGCCCACCTGCCGCCGCACCAGCACCGGGTCCACACCCGGCCCGTAAAGGTTGTTGCCGTCGATCAGCACCTCGCCCTCGACGCGTGCGCCGGGGATCACCTCGTGCATGCGGTTGAGCGTGCGCAGGAAGGTGGATTTCCCGCATCCGCTCGGCCCGATGAAAGCCGTGACGGTGCGAGGTTCGATGGTGAGTGAGATGCCTTCGACGGCGAGGAAGTTGCTGTAGTAGACGTTGAGGTCGGCGACCTCGATGCGCTTGGACACGTGTTTCCTTTGGCTTGGAGGGGACGGCGAGCTCAGCGCCCGAACTTGGGGGCGAAGAACCGCGCGATGAGGCGGGCGATGCCGTTGAGGAGCATCACGATGAGAATGAGGGTGAGTGCGCCGGCCCAAGCGCGGTCGATGTAAGCCTGGGCAGACGCGCCTTGGCTGGCGTACTGGGTGTACACGAACACCGGCAACGTCATCATGCGTTCGCTGAAGAGGTTGTAGTTCATGCTCGAGGTGAACCCGGCGATGATCAGCAGCGGTGCGGTTTCCCCAATCACCCGGGCGATGGAGATCATGATTCCGGTCACGATTCCGGCGACGGATGTCGGAAGCACGACCTTCAGGACGGTCAGCCATTTCGGGACCCCGAGTGCGTATGCCGCCTCCCTCAACTCGTTGGGGACAAGCTTCAGCATCTCTTCGCTGGAGCGTACGACGACCGGGATCATCAACACCGACAGTGCGATCGCTCCGCCGAGACCGAAGCGGATACCCGGTTGGTTGAAGAGCAGCGCGAACAGCGCGAAGGCGAACAACCCGGCGACTATCGACGGGATGCCGGTCATCACATCAACGAAGAAGGTGATCCCGCGGGCCAGGCGGCCCCGGCCGTATTCAGTCAGGTAGATGGCGGCGAGAAGACCGATCGGCACGGAGATGAGTGTTGCTGTTCCGGTGATGAACAGCGTGCCGACGATGGCATGCAGCGCCCCACCACCGGCGCCGACGATGTTGCGCTGAGAGGAGTTGAAGAACGTCGGAGTGAGGAACGCAGGAAGGCCGTTGGTCAGGGTGGTGACCACGAGTGAGACCAACGGCAGCAGGGCGAGCACGAAAGCGGTCGTGACCAGTGCTGTGACCAGCCGGTCCTTCGCCATCCGCCCGCCCTCAACGAAGTACGAAAGCGAGTAGATGGAAATGCAGTAGAACACCGTGCCGAAGAAGAAGGTGCCGGCGATGTTGAACTCGTTCACCGCTCCCGAGAGCTGGAGGACACCGAACACCGCCGCGGCGACCAGCCAGCTCGCCAGCAGCACCCAGAGGGAGGACCGTTTCGGCAGCTTCCCGGCCGTGAACGAGTTGGTCAGGGGAGCCGGGGCGCCGCCGGGAGTGCGCACGCTGGTTGCTGTAGCGGTCATCAGTTCGCTCCGGAGAAGGCCTTGCGGCGGTTGATGATGAATCGGGCGAGCATGTTCACGGCGAGGGTGATGATGAACAGCACCAACCCGGTTCCGAGCAGGATGTTGATTCCGACGCCGTGGGCCTCGGGGAAATTCAGGGCGATATTGGCGGCGATAGTGCTTGAATTCTGGGAGGTCAGCAGCTGGAAGACGACCTGCGGGCTGGGGGAGAGGATCATCGCGACGGCCATGGTCTCGCCCAGTGCTCGGCCGAGGCCGAGCATTGAGGCGGAGATGATCCCGGGGCGCCCGAACGGGAGCACCGCCATTGTGATCATCTCCCAGCGGGTCGCACCGAGGGCCAGCGCGGCCTCCTCGTGCAGCACGGGGGTCTGCAGGAACACTTCACGGCAGATGGCGGTGATGATGGGCAGCACCATGACCGCCAGGACGACGGAGACGGTGAGGATGGTGCGACCCGTGCCCGAAACCGGTCCGGCGAACAGAGGGAACCAGCCGAACCATTCGACGAGTGTCGTGTAGAACGGCTGGATCAGGGGCGCGAGCACGCCGATTCCCCAGAGGCCGAAGACGACGGAGGGGACGGCCGCCAGCAGATCGATGACGTAGCCCAGCCCCTGGGCAAGCTTGCGGGGCGCGTAGTGCGAGATGAACAAGGCGATTCCGATGGCCAGTGGCACGGCCATGATCAGCGCCAGGAATGCCGACCACAGCGTTCCGAAGGCGAACGGCCAAACGTACGACCAGAAGTTGGTTGCCTCGCCCTTGAAATCGTCGGGCTGGGCTAGGAAAGCCGGGATGCTCTGCGCGACGAGGAACAGGGCGACGGCGGCGAGGACGGCGAGGATCAGGCTGCCGGCCACGACCGTGGCGGTGGTGAAGATACGGTCGCCTGGTCGTTGTTTGGCGCGAATGGCCGAGCGGGCCACTGTGGTGGTCATTCCGGGCGACTCCTTGGAACGGGATCGGGGGCTTCAGGTCTGGGGGCAGCTTGCCTCGCGAGGGGGCAGAAACCCCAGTATGCCCGGCCCGGGATCGCCGCGGAACACGCGGGCGCCCGGGCCGGGCAAGGAGGGGAACTGTGTTACTTCACACTTGCCAGGACTTCCTGCACCTGGTCCTGTAATCCAGTGGTCATCGGCGCCGCGCCTGCGAACTTGGCAGCTTCTGCCTGGCCTTCCGCGCTGACCATGTAGCCGACGTACGCCTTCACTAGTTCAGCCTTGGCGGGGTCGGCGTATTCGGTGCACACCAGCGCGTAACTGACGAGGACGAGCGGGTAGTGCGTCGCGTCGGTGGTCTTGCGATCGAGCGCGATCGCCCGGTCCTTCGCGTCTCGGCCTTCAACCAGCGGGGAATCCTCGACGACTGCGGCGGCCGCTTCAGCGGTGTACTCCACGAAGGTGTCGCCGACCTTGATCTTGGCCACACCCAGGTCGCCCGCACGGGAGGCGTCGGCGTACCCGATGGTGCCGACACCATTACTGACGGCATCGACGACGCCTGAGGTGCCCTGTGCGCCCTCACCGCTCTGGTAGGGGAACGGGTCGCCCGGCTCTTCTGTCCAAACTTCAGCGGCGTTCTGGTTCAGGTAGTCGGTGAAGTTCTTCGTGGTGCCCGAATCGTCGGAGCGGTGAACCGCCGTGATGGCGGTGTCCGGGAGCGCAGCCTTCTCGTTGAGGGCTGCGATGGCCGGGTCATTCCACGTGGTGATGTCGCCCTTGAAGATCTTCGCCAGGGTGGTGGCGTCGAGGTTCAGCTCTTCCACGCCGTCAAGGTTGAAGATCACGGCGATGGGGGAGATGTAGACGGGAAGGTCCACGGCCTTCGCGTCGGGAGCGCACGACTCGAACGACCCTGCAAGCTCTTCATCTTTCAGGAAAGAGTCCGACCCGGCGAAGTCTGAACCGCCGCCGATGAAGGTCTCGCGGCCCGCGCCGGACCCGGTCGGGTCGTAGTTGATGGTGACGTTGGGGTTGGAGGTCTGGAATGCTGCGATCCAGGCCTCTTGGGCTGCGCTCTGGGCGGAGGATCCCGCGCCGTTGATGGTCCCGGAGAGCGTGCCTGACTCCGCGGAGTCACCGGAAGAAGCGGGTCCGGAAGTCTCGTTCGCTGCACACGAGGAGAGTGCGAGGGCTGCTGCGACGGCAATGACCGCGGGGCGGCCATAACGCTTGAAATTCAAAAGGAATCCTTCTCGAGTCTTGTGGTGCAAGATGCAGGCCGGTGCGGCCTGATCCGAGGTTAAGCGGCTCGGTTAACAAGCCTCCATCGTGCGCATTAACGGGAGGTGAACACCGCAAGACCTCACGGCCGCGAACCCCGGGGATGATGCCGGCGTTGCCCTGACTAGGCCCGCGGCGCGTGGGATTCAATGGCGATGATGCCGGAGCTGGGATTCTCCCGTGACAGGTGAACGACGGAGAACCCGCCGGTCTCGAGGTCGGCGGCGTCGGAGATGTAGGAGCCGATCGTCGTTCCAGTGGCCAGGGCGATCTCGCGGAGGATTTCGGGCAGCACCGGGCCGTGACTGCAGATCACTGCTGTCTTGCGGGACCTGACCCGTTTGCCGACGACCGCCCGGACATCTGCCGTTGCGTGCTCGTAGGCGTCTTGGCTGATCAGGTCGGTGCGCTTCACCTCGATCCCTGTCGCCGCGGCGAGGGGGGCCACCGTTGTCACACAGCGGGTCGCGGTGCTGGTGATGATGCGCTCAGGTTGCCAAGCTGTGAGCGTGTCAACGACGCTCGCCGCCTGCTTGACGCCCCGATCGGTGAGCGGCCGGGTGGCGTCGGGTCCGTCCCAGCGTTCGTGGGGGCGAGCCTTCCCGTGCCGGAGGGCGATGAGAGCGAAAGTGGCGGTGACCCCATTGTCGACTAACCGGGCGAAGGACTCCAGGATTCCGACATCCGCCCCGTAGCTCAGGTAGGTACGCGCGCGCTTGATGGTGACCCACTCCAGCGCCGCGACCTCACCGTTCGGAACGAAGGTCGACTTCAGGATCGCTTTCGGTGTGACCTCGGCTGACCAATAGTGCACGATCTTGTCGCGACCGTTGGGCATGCGGTAATGCGAGACGCCGAGCGGCACCCCGAGGGCAACGGCAAGGCCCGTCTCCTCCGCGATCTCCCGCACAGCGGTGCGGGGCAGGGATTCGCCCGGATCCACCTTCCCCTTGGGGATCGTCACATCCCCGTGAACCGTCCGGTGAATGACGAGGATGTGCAGCTTGCCGTCAATGAACCGCCAGCACACCGCGCCGGCAGCATAAACGGCCGTCTCGGTCACCGACGTACCGTCCCGCGCCGTCGCCCGCCGATCTGCTGCATCAGGCGGTCCTGCATATCATCGAGCGGATGTCCGTTGTCATCGTGGGAGTGCTTGACCCACTCACCTGAGGCGTCCAGCCACCAGGAGGCGGTGTGGTCGTCCATCGCCCGGTCGAACAGGCCCTCGATCTCGACGAGATGAGCCGGATCGATGAGGCGCACCAGAGCTTCGACCCGCCGGTCGAGGTTACGGTGCATCATGTCGGCGCTGCCGATGAACACCTGAGGGTCACCGGCGTTGTGGAAGGAGAACATGCGCGAGTGTTCGAGGTAGCGGCCGAGGATCGAGCGCACTCGGATGCTCTCGCTCATCCCCGGCACGCCGGGCTTGAGACTGCAGATCCCGCGCACCCAGATGTCCACCGGAACTCCGGCCTGGCTCGCCCGGTAGAGAGCGTCGATGATCGCCTCGTCCACCATGGAGTTGACCTTGATACGGATACCGGACGGCTTGCCGACCATCGCGTTCGCGGTTTCGTCGGCGATGCGCTTGAGCAGGCCCTTGCGCAAGTGCAACGGCGCGACGAGAAGACGCTTGAACTTCTTCTCGATGGCGTATCCGGACAACTCGTTGAACAGGCGGGTCAGGTCCTTGCCGACCTGGTCGTCCGCCGTCAGTAGACCGAGGTCCTCGTAGATGCGACTCGTCTTCGGGTTGTAGTTGCCGGTTCCGATGTGGCTGTAGTGGCGCAGGACACCCTGCTCATTGCGCACCACCAAGGCCAGTTTGCAGTGCGTCTTCAACCCGACCAGGCCGTATACGACATGCACGCCCGCCTTCTCCAGCTTCCGTGCCCAGGAAATGTTCGCCTGTTCGTCGAAGCGCGCCTTGATTTCCACCAGGGCCAGCACTTGCTTGCCCGACTCAGCGGCCGCGATCAGCGCCTCCACGATGGGGCTGTCACCGGAGGTGCGATACAACGTCTGTTTGATCGCCAGCACGTCGGGGTCCGAGGCCGACTGCTCGAGAAACGCCTGCACGCTGGTGGTGAACGACTCGTACGGGTGGTGGAGCAGGATGTCCCGCCGGGACACGGCGCTGAAGATGTCGGGCTGGGCGTTGGGTTCCGCAGCGGACATCAACTGCGCGGCGGTCGTTGGGAGGTGCCGGGGGTAGTGCAGATCGGGACGGTCGATCTTGGAGATCTCGAAGAGACCGCCCAAGTCGAGCGGGCCAGGCAGTCGGTAGACCTCCTGCTCGGTGATGTCGAGTTCCCGCACGAGCAGGCCGAGAGTCACGTCGTCCATGTCCTCGGTGATCTCCAGACGGATGGGCGGGCCGAACCGCCGCCGGAGGAGCTCCCGCTCAAGAGCCTTCAGAAGGTTCTCGGTTTCGACTTCCTCGATCTCGACGTCCTCGTTCCGCGTCACCCGGAACACGTGGTGTTCGAGGATGTCCATCCCGGGGAACAGATCGCCCAGGTGGTTGGCGATGAGGTCCTCGAGGGTAATGAACCGGATCCGCTCCACGTTCTCGCTGCGATTGACCGGCACGACGCGCGGAAGCATCTGCGGCACCTTGAGGCGGGCGAATTCCTGCCTACCGGTCTTGGAGTTCCGCACCCGGACGGCGAGGTTCAGTGAGAGCCCCGAGATATAGGGGAACGGGTGCGCAGGGTCAACAGCCAGCGGCATCAGCACGGGAAAGATCTGTTTCGAGAAATAGTCGCGCAGCGATTCACGCTCCCCCGTCGAGAGGGAATCCCAGCTGACGACGTCGATGCCGCTGTCCGCCAGGGCCGGGCGAACCAGGTCG
>JAODMM010000116.1 GCA_025465015.1 Cryobacterium sp.
TGCGGCGGTCTACTTTCTGTGGCACTGTCTCGCGGGTTGCCCCGGGTGGGTGTTACCCACCGCCCTGCTCTATGGAGCCCGGACGTTCCTCGGCATCCATCGCCTGCGGTGAACGAACACCGTGAACAACGGATGACGCGACCGTCTTGCCGACCCATTCCACCATCAAGACTACAGCGGCTCCGGACGCGCTGGTTCAGCAACGCTGCACAAAGGGCTAGATGCCCGATTCCTCCGTGCGTACCAGGATCGCGCCGCAGTCCGGGCAGAAGACAACGTCATCTTCGGGCGCCTGGCGGACGGACTCCAGGTCCCTGCCGGTGAGCGTCATCGTGCAGCCGCTGCAGGTACGAGCACGCAGGAGGGCGGCCGCGTTGCCTCGGTTGGCGATTTTGCGCTTCTCGTACAGGGCACCGAGTTCCGGGGAGACGGCGGCTGCAACCGCGTCTCGGTCGCGGTGCAGCTCACCGAGGGAGCGGGTCAATTCGCCGAGTCGGGTGTCGCGTTGCTGCTCGGTCTCGCGAATCGTCAATTGCAGCGTTTCGCGGTCGCTCCGCACCTCTGCGACGGCAGCTTCCGCAGCCTCGACTCGCTCCATGACCGCTATCTCGATTTCCTCGAGGTCAAACAGTCTCTTCTTGAGGGCGGCGAGCTCGGTCGACAGTGCCTGCACGTCTTTGACGGACGATGTGTGCTGCACGCGGTCCTCGTCGCGGGCGATTCGCTTCTCAACGACGTCGACATCCGACTCAATCCGCCGGAGCTCGGTTCGGGCATCCTCAAGGTCGCCCATGCGCGTGGTGTGGGTTCCGCCCATCACGTCCGCGCGCCCGGACAGCGCCATCAGCTCACTGTGCTGCTCCAGCGACTTCGCCTGGTGCTCAAGCTGCTGCGCCTTGTTGTCGAGTGCCTGCAGTCGGAGGAGTTCCTTCTGCTCTGCGGGAGATGCCTTCACAATGTCCTGACCTTGAAGTGCTCGATGAGTGTCGGAAGCGACGCCGTCATTGGGTGACGACGAAGTCCCAGGGGTCTGTGCAAATGTCGCTCACACTCACCTGTACCCCGGGTAGTGCAACGCGAAGCTGGGCGGCAGCTGTTTCCAGCCATAACCATTCGCTCGCCCAGTGTGACACGTCCATGAGTGCCGGGCCGCCTCCGGCCAGCTGCGCCTGTTCGCGAGCCTCCGAGGCAGGGTGATGCCGGAGGTCCGCGGTGATGTACACGTCGGATGCCACGACCAACGGATGCGAGAGAAGCGAGTCACCGGCTCCCCCGCACAGCGCGACCGTTTCGACCAGGCTGCCGTAGTCTCCTGCAACGCGTACACCGGTTGCCGTCGCCGGCAGGAGCTCGGCCACCGCCCGGGCCAGCTGCCCCAGAGTCACCGGTTTCTGGAGCCTGCCCACCCGGCCGATGCCGGTGCCCGGTACTGTCCCCGGCAGGATCGGTACGGTATCCGTCAGCCCGATGCGGGAAGCCAAGATATCCGACGTGCCCTCCGGGACGACGTCAGCGTTGGTGTGTGCCGCCAGCAATCCACACCCAGCGCGAATGAGCCGCGCAAGCAGGGCCCCTTTATAGCGGTCCTCCGCGACCGAGGTGACTCCGCGCAGAAGTAGTGGATGGTGGACAAAGAGCAAGTCAGCTCCGGACGCGATTGCTTCCTCGACAGTGGCGGAAACGGCATCCACGGCCAGATGGATCGAATCGACGGAAGCGCCCGGATCGCCACTCAGAAGACCCGGGGCGTCCCACTCTTCAGCACCGGGCAGCGGCCACATTTCGTGTGCGGCGCGGGCGACGTCGTCAAGCGAGAATGGCACGTGGCCAGCCTAGCGGGTGAGCGTCGGCGGAGCCCGGGCCGGCCGGCAGCGCGGGTGCCGCGTACTTGACAGGGTGTCACGATGGCAAGGGAGCAGCGGGGTACGGTTCTTAGCTCCTGTGACGGGAGCTCGAGGCGCTGGCAACTAAAGCGGTGACAGCTGTGAGGATGACGACGAGGCCGATCCAACCAGCGATGCCGGGACGCTCCCCCACAACCGCGACGGCCAGCATGGTGGCGATGACCGGCTCGACGAGGGTGATCAATGTGGCTGTGCTGCCGGCGACCGTGCGCAAGCCCGCCCCGAAGAACAGGTATGCCACGAACATGGGCCCGATGGCCAGGTAGCTAATGAGTCCGATGGTGTTCGAAGACTGAAGGAGCAGCGCTCCCGTTGCGACGAGGACCGGTGCCAGACCCAACACTCCCAGCCCGAAGAGCGCACCCATCGTGGCGCGAGAACCGTGCCCGGCGGTGAGGACGCGACGGGAGGCATCCGTGTAGAGGGCGTAACTCACACCGGCAAGGAGGCCGAGAAGGACGCCAGGGCCCGTTCCCTCCCCGCCGTCGACGCCCCCCGACCGATCGAGGATAAGCAAGACCATTCCCGCCAGCGCAAGCGCGGCGCAGGCGCCCCAGCTCCGGGTCACGGTGCTGCCATCGGTTAGGAATTCGATCAGGGCGGCGAAGATCGGCGCGGAGCCGAGGGACACGACAGTCCCGATCGCGACCCCGGCGAGGTCCAGGGAACTGTAAAAGGCGAGTGGGTAGACGATCACTCCCGCGGCGCCCGCTCCGAGCCAGGACCGCACGGATCTGTCCCGGAGCACCTGGAGCGCAGGTTGGGCGGACACCAGGAAGAGCAGGCTGCCTCCGATAGCCATCGTTGCCGCCCCTATGGCCAACGGGCTCACAGCAGCCGGAAGGAAATGCGCTGCAGTCCCTGTTGACCCCCACAAGGTCGACGCGATGACGATCGGGAGAAACCCCCTGACCCTCACCATAAGAACCCCACTGACCCAGTCTCTTGGCAACCATCGACTGCTCGTCACACGATCCTAGGTCGGGTACGAGTCGCCGCGCTCATGGCGCACACGGCGCAGTCACGGCAGCACGGGCACGTCCTGGGCGGGGTGGCGCGTTGCAGTCGAGCACGGCATGATGAAACGTGGCCGGGCGAAGTGGTTCCCAACAGGTGGTGTCGGTCGAGGGCAGGCGCGTGCGCGTCTCGAACCTCGACAAAGTGATGTACCCCGAGACGGGCACGACGAAGGCCGACGTCCTCCGCTATTACGCCCGGATCGCTCCCTTTCTCGTGCCACATGCGGCAAATCGGCCAGCTACGCGGAAACGCTGGGTGCACGGCGTCGGCACTCATGACGACCCCGGTATTGTCTTTTTCCAGAAAGACCTCGACGCCTCAACTCCGGACTGGGTGAACCGCCGCGCCATCGAGCACAGCAAAGGGGCCAAAGAGTACCCGCTGGTCGATGATGCAGCTACCCTCATCTGGCTTGCCCAGATGGCCGCCCTTGAGGTGCACGTTCCGCAGTGGCAGTTCGCGCGCACCGGCGGTCCACGCAACCCGGACCGTCTCGTGCTCGACCTCGATCCTGGCGAGGGCGCCGGCCTGCTCGAGTGCGCTGAAGTGGCCCGGCTCACTCGTCGGATTCTCACCGACATGGACCTCGACCCGTTGCCCGTGACCAGTGGCAGTAAGGGCATCCACCTGTACTGCGCGCTTGACGGGCGGTGGACGTCGGACCAGGTCTCCGCGTTTGCGCACGAACTCGCCCGCGCGCTCGAGGCCGACCACAGGGACCTCATCGTCAGCGATATGAAGAAGACTCTGCGTCCCGGGAAGATCCTCATAGACTGGAGCCAGAACAGCGCCGCGAAAACGACCATCGCGCCGTACTCGCTTCGAGGACGGTCGCACCCGATGGTTGCCGCTCCGCGCACGTGGGAAGAGCTCGAATCCGATTCGCTCACGCATCTCGACTTCGAGGCGGTCCTCAACAGGGTGCAGGAACACGGCGACCTGCTCCACCCCTTGCTGGCAGCACGCCATGCCGGCCTGGAGCCGACGAAGGAGCACATGGCGACGTTCGACGCGACGCCGGACTCCCGGGACCGGCTCGCGAAGTACCGCAGCATGCGCGACCAAGCGAAGACGCCTGAGCCGGTTCCCGAAGCAGCCGCCGCACCAACGTCGGGAACCAGCTTCGTCATCCAGGAGCACCATGCCCGGCGTCTGCACTATGATTTCCGGCTCGAACACGAAGGCGTCCTCGTCTCCTGGGCGCTTCCCAAGGGCCCGCCGATGGCGGGAACCGACAATCACCTGGCGGTGCAGACCGAGGATCACCCACTCGAATACGGCACGTTCGAGGGCACCATCCCGCAGGGGGAATATGGTGCCGGGGTGGTGACGATTTGGGATTCCGGGGAATACGAGACTGAGAAGTGGCGCGACGGCAAGGAGGTCATCGCCACACTTACCGGCCGGCCGGACGGCGGCTTAGGCGGAGTGCCGCGCAAGTACGCGCTCATCCACACCGGCCGCGACGGAGCCGAGAACAACTGGCTTATCCACCTGATGGACGGCAAACATCGCTCTCGGGACCGTTATCGCTCCGGCCCGCAGTCCGACGGTGCGGAGTCGACGTCGGCAGAGGCGGCACCGGAGGTGGAAGCGAAGGCTGGGGAACCGCCGAGCAAGCACAGGGAGGTGTCACCTGTCATGCGGAATCCGTCAGAGCTGCCACTTCTCAGCCCGATGCTGGCAACCAACGGGTCTCCGGCCGACCTCGACGACGACCACGACTGGGCATATGAGATGAAGTGGGACGGGTACCGCGCCCTGGTGCACCTCGCCGGCGAGCAGGTGCGCCTTGTGAGTCGCAATGGCAAGGACCTCACCGCGTCGTTCCCGGAACTTGTCGCCCCGATCATCGCTGCGGTGGACACCACTTCCGCGGTTCTCGATGGCGAGATCGTCGCGCTCACCGAACGAGGGCGGCCCGACTTCGGGCTCCTGCAAAACAGCGTTGCTGTGGCCAAGTCCGTAGCCCCGCGCAACTCCCCCGTCCACATCATCCTCTTTGACCTGCTGGAACTGGAAGGGGTCCGGATCACCGACGACATCTACGACGTGCGCCGGGCTGCCTTGGAGAAGATCACGACCGAGGTCAGCCGGGTGCACGTCCCACGCCACTTCGACGGCAACCTGGACGACGCCCTCGCCAGCAGCCGACAACTCCAGCTTGAGGGGGTCATGGCCAAGGTGCGCGACAGCACCTACTCGCCGGGTCGGCGGTCCCGATCGTGGATCAAGCTGAAGCACCAACGCACGCAAGAAGTCGTCATCGCGGGTTGGCGCGCCGGCACAGGAGACCAGCGCGACGGCATCGGTTCCCTTGTGCTCGGCGTGCCGGGAGAAGACGGACTCCAGTACGCGGGCCGGGTGGGCACGGGCTTCAGCGAGAAAGACCGTCGCGTTCTACGCAGCCGCCTGGAAGCACTCGGACAGGACGCGGCGTCCGTCATCGGTCTTCCTCCTGCCGACGCAGCAAGGACGAACTGGGTGCGTCCCGAGTTGGTCGGTGAGGTGACCTTTCTCGAGTGGACATCGAAAGGGTCGATGCGCCACCCATCCTGGCGTGGGTTACGGCCCGACAAGAGCCCTGATGACGTTCAGCGAGAGTAAGCGTTGGTTCAGGCCAGCGCCAGCCGTGCGCGGTCGGCCAAGCGCTTCAGGGCTGCGGTCGGTATGGGGAGCCAGTCCGGTCGGTTCCGTGCTTCATACACAGCTTCGTAGATGGCTTTGTCCACTTCGAAGGCGTCCAACAGGCTGCGCTGCGCCCGGAGGTCGAACCCGGATCGTTCGATGTACCCGTCGAGGAAAGCGCGGCGAGAGTCCCCCGCCCATTTCTCGGCTTGCTCTCCCCCGCCCAGAGACCCTGCGACGTAGTCGAAGCTCCGAAGCATGCCAGCGACGTCCCGGACGGCGAAGTCCGCCTGAGAACGTTCAACCATGGGTCGCAGGGGCTCGCCCTCGAAGTCGAGGAGCATCCATCGCCCGTCGGGAGCGGCCAAGACCTGCCCGAGGTGGAAATCCCCGTGGATGCGCTGCAGGCGGGGCCATCGCAGGTGGCCGACTGACGAATACAGCCGGTCGATGAGCTCCCCGAACTCGGCCACGACCGGAACCTCGGCAACGGCAAGATCGAGGCGTCGGCGCCAGCTTGCCAGCGTCGCATCGATATCGGCAGGTTCGGCCTCCCGAGTGGGCAGGACCTCGGCGAGGATGGAGTGCACCTCGGCGGTTACCACGCCAAGTTCGCGCGCCCGGCTCGTGAAATCCTCCCCTGCCCCGGCTACACGCAGGGCATACCGCCACGCGTCCTCGGCACCCGCCACGAAATCCTGCGCGAAGGCAGCATGGCCGCGCGCCCGACCGTCTGCGCGACCGACGTCGTTCCACTCCCCTACGACGCAGCCGATGGATCCGGGAACGTTCAAGCAGCCCGCTACGGCAAGCGCGGACTGGAGGTCGACGTCCGGGTTGTTGCCGTGGTGCAGCGCCCGGAACACTTTGCAGATGACCTGCTTCACCCCGATGTCCGATGCCAACTCGTAGATGATGGACGTGTTGGACTGCTCACCCGACAGCACTTTCGACGAAAGGACATTGACCGGTCCCGCGTCTCCGAACGTCACCCCGAAAGCGTTTGCACCTTCTGGTATCGCGTGCGATCCGAGCGCGATCAGGCGAAGAAGGCCTCGCGCGTAGGCAGGATCGTGCGGACCGTCGTAGAGGTAGCGCAAATCACCTTGTTCATCTGTAAGCGTCCCGATCAGGGCTCCCTCCGCGCCCTCGAGAGGAACCACGCGTTCGGTGACGGGAACCTGGTACAACGTCGGCAGAGCGCCGCTGTGGTCCATGAGGAGATGGGTGCGGACGCGCACACCCTGAGACGGCATCTCCCACCCGCCGATTTGCCGGAGGGCAGGAGCGCGCCCCTTGCTGGCGAACCACCGCTGCGCGGGGACCCACTCCGCCATCAGGTCAAGGAAGGGTGTCGGCGTCGGCATGATCGAAGAATAATCCGGAAGCAACAATCCCGATAGGCGCTTGCGTTCCCGGGGGCGCCGTCAGACCGGAACGGCGCGGGGCGCGACGGCCAGCCTCACCCGGGCTCGCTCCCCGAGGAGATTTCGCGCGACAACCGGAACGGGAATTTCGCCGCACCACCGTTTCGGGGTGGGATCCAAGTCGTGCAGGGCGTCGGCATTCGTGGGCTGCCATTCCCGCAGCGCGGTCGACACCGTGCTCGTCCAAGCCGCCCAGGCTCGGGGCAGAATGTGCTCAGAACCAGGTTCGATGTCGACGAGAAGGCTGTCCTGCCAGTCCTCTGTTTGCTCCAGATGATCAGCGAAAAAGAATCGCCCCTGGTCCTCACGGATCGAGAGTAGCCGCAGCCTGAGAGCGTGCCGGAGGGTGGAGACGGGCTTGCCCCCATTCATCGGCCTGGCGGCGGTTGAGGAGAGAAAGGTGGTGAAAAGCGGTTTCGGTGTGTCGACCGTGTCGTGCCCTGTTCGGCGTTCCACCAGAACCGGGCAGTAGTGTTCGGCGCTCTGCTCATGGACGAGCACCGGCAATCCCCGGATCGCGAGGCCGACGTCAAGCTGGAATTCGACGTCGCTCTCTGCATCCCGGCCCGCATCGAGACCGAGGAGTTCCACCTTCACCTCCAGGTCACCGAAGAGGAATCGCTGCAGGTTCTGGTACCCCTCCTCCGAGTTGACGATGCCGTACCGACCGCTGTGACTGCGGTGGACGACGGCGCGGTGCGCGTTCTGCACGGCGGCGTTTTCAATCTGCACCAGCCCATCACTGCGCGCGCCCACCGCCTTCGACGACAGGCCAAGCGCGACGTCGTAGTCCTCCGGGTTCGAACCGACCAGACAGAACAGTCGGTCAACAGGAAAACCGTCCTCCGGCATGATCGTGGACCTGAATCCCTCCGGCGCAGTTGCGGTGGCCGGCACACCAGGCGTCAGATATTGGTACATCCGGTCCGGTCCGAAGATGTCGGAGCCCTGGAAACCGGTCGCATCGCGGATGCGTTCGAGGAGGCCGTAACCCACAGCGAAGCTGATGCCGCCATGCGGCGTTGCGTAGGTGAACACCCGGGCGACGCAGCCTGTAGCTGCCGCTGGGTCAACACTTCCATCGGGTCGCGGAGCCGCTTCGGGGATGATGCGCTGGATGAGACAGCGGCAGATCAAACCCCCCATCGAATGGGCAACAAGGAAGACTTTCGGGGCGCCGGTCTTGTCCAGAACGAGCCGAATCAGGGAGAGCAAATCCCTCGCCGCTTGTTCCAAGGAGAAATCGGCCGCTCGTTCGGCGAAGGTCGACGCTGAGACATCGTAGAAACGATGTATCCACACCGTGGCTGCGTCGACGGAGCCGCTGGCGGCCTGTTCGAGAAAGACCCTCTGATCTCCGTACACCGGAACCTGATAGTTCTGGTCGGTCATAAGCCGCAGGAGGGGAGATTCGAACTGATGGAACTGGGGCTGCCCGCGCCCATCGGCCCGAACATGCACCGAGCCTTGGCTGAACCCGTAGAACGGATCGTCGACGGCGGAGTTGATGGCGCCCGTTCCGCCGGCAAATCCGCGAACGTAGACGATCGGGAGTCTGCCGTCACCGTTGTAGACCATGATGCTCGTCCTTCCTTCCTTGGACGCACCCCTGCCCAGGCATTACCGTCCGGGTCGGACGTACGCGGTCGTGCGAATCGGGGCACCCGTCAGCACCCACCCCTGCCGGAGACGCAGGAGGACCAAACCAACTGGCCACGTGATGGCCAAAGTCAAGAGGAAGATCGCAGGCTTCTGCACCGAGAACCCGCGAAGCGCGATGATCACCACCGGATGAAGGAACAGCACCACCAGGGACGCCTGCGCAAGTGGCGTGACCCAGGAGAATTGCTTCCCCGAAGTGTCCAGCAGACCCTCCGACAGCAGGATCAGCCCTGCGGAGATCGCCATCG
>JAODMM010000155.1 GCA_025465015.1 Cryobacterium sp.
TGTCTCGCGCCGTGACCATAGGAAGATGCCGACGATGACGAGCGCTCCGATGACGGCGTCGAGGATGACTCCGACCGGACCGATGTAGGCCAGGCCGGCAGCGAACGCCCCCATGATCCCGGCCGCCGGGAGCGTGAGTACCCAGCCGAGCGCGATCCGGCCTGCCATCCCCCACCGCACCGTGGAACCGCGCCGCCCGAGTCCTGAGCCGATGACCGACCCTGAGGCGACCTGAGTGGTGGACAGTGCGAAGCCGAGGTGACTCGACGCCAGGATAGTGGCCGCCGTGCTGGATTCGGCCGCGAACCCCTGGGCGGGCTTCACTTCGGTGAGGCCGGTACCCATGGTGCGGATGATGCGCCAACCACCCGAGTAGGTGCCGATCGCGATCGCCAGCGCACAGGCCGCGATGACCCAGAATTCCGGTCCGGTGCCGACCGCCTGATATCCGCCCGCGATGAGGGTCAGGGTGATCACACCCATCGTCTTCTGCGCATCATTCGTGCCATGCGCGAGTGCCACCAAGGAGGAGGAGAAGATCTGCGCATAGCGGAAACCGCCACGGCCGTCCGGCTTACCTAACTCACGTCGTGTGATGGCGTAGGCGAGTTTGGTGGCAGTGAAGGCCACAACCCCTGCGATCAAAGGGGCGATCAGAGCGGGCAGGATGACCTTGGAGAGGACCACACCGTAGTCGACCGACTGGAAACCGGCGCCGATGATTGCCGCTCCGATGAGACCGCCGAACAGGGCGTGGCTGGAGCTCGACGGCAGCCCGCGAAGCCAGGTGATCAGGTTCCAGACGATGGCGCCGATCAACCCCGCGAAGATGATCTCCGGGGTGATCCGGATCCCGTCCTCGCCTTCGCGGATGAGTCCGCCGGACACTGTCCTGGCAACCTCAGTGGAGAGAAACGCGCCCACGAGGTTGAGGACCGCTGCCACCGCGACGGCGACCTTGGGGCGCATGGCACCGGTAGCGATGGGGGTTGCCATCGCGTTGGCCGTGTCATGGAACCCGTTGGTGAAGTCGAAGATGAGTGCCAGCCCAATGACCAGCATGACGATGAGGGTGAGTTCCACCGGCGTCTTTTCTCTGTAAGCCGACTGCGGCGAGCCGGGGGTTCAGACGATGTGTGCGAGCCGCTTACCGGACCCGTCCTGATACTGACACTACGGCGCAGCAAGGTCAACTCAGGCTCGATCGACAACGCTTCTGAGGTCCTCACCGAAGGTGAAAGTGGCTCGGATCCGAGCACCGCGGAGCACTTCAGGGAGCCAATGACGCGCGTCGTCCCACATGTCGTCGACCGGCAGGGTATCCACGTCGAACCACTCCGGGTTCAGTTCGTTTGACTCCCGTGGCGTGCCCGACCAATCGGTGCAAAGAAACACCGTCGAGTCCTGGCTCCAGGCTTCCCGGTGCGGGAAGAGGTAGGTGAGGACTCCCGCTGGCATGAGAGCGGATGCCTGCACAACGAGGCCCGACTCCTCTTCGATCTCGCGCACCGCGGCATCCCGTGGACTCTCACCGGGTTCCAACTTGCCACCGAGACCCACGAGATTGCCGACGCCGAGACCTTTTTTCTTGCGCCCGAGCAGGACCTGGACGACACCATCCGTGCTCCGGCGCAGCAGGTAGCACACGCACACCTGGGGCAGGGTCATTCGCCCATCGTAACCTTGTGAACCTGCGACTTCCGGCTCTCAGCTACCCTTGACGGATGGACTTTGTGCCCTCGACCGGAACGATCACTATGTTCACGACGACCTGGTGCGGCTATTGCTCCCGCTTGAAGGCGCAACTCGACAAGGCCGGTATCGGCTACACCGAGGTGAACGTGGAAGAGGTCGACGGTACCTCTGAGCTCGTGATGAGCCTGAACAACGGCAACCGCACGGTTCCGACGGTGCTGTTTCCCGACGGTTCAGCGGCGACGAACCCGTCCCTTGCCGAGGTACGCGCCAAACTCGCCTGATCGCCATCGCGCGAGCAGCTCGGCCGCCCGGTATGAACGGCCCGCGGTCAGTGGGCGTCGCGTGCTTCCCGGTTCTCGGCCTGGTCTTGGTCGTTCACAGTCGGCAGGGCATCGGCTAGGCGCTCCAACTCCGCGGCGTCCGCCGTTATCCCGGCATCGCGCAGCCGCTGACCCAGCATTGCCACGACGTCCTCCCGCCGGCGGCCGGCAGTGTCGCTTGCCACCTGCACGAGCACGCCCTGCTTCTTTGAATCGAGGGAGGCTTCGGTACTACCGTCGAGGATCGGTTCGTTCTGTTCAGCGTTGGCCATGTGCCCCATGCTCCCACTGCCTGCAGAGCTGCGCCAGCCCTCGCATTCCCATCTCCTGCGACTGTCGGGAACCGACACTCCCGCCTGAGGGCGATCAGCCGAACAGCACCGCTGCCTCGTCGTAACGCGCCTGGGGGACGGTCTTCAGCCCGCCCGTTGCCTCCGCGATACTCACGACCTCGATCTCGGTCCCGGTCAGCGACACCATGGAACCCCACTGCTCGTCGTAGATGGCATCGATGGCGGCCATGCCGAGGCGGGTGGCCAACACCCGGTCGTAGGCCGACGGGGCCCCGCCCCGTTGGGTGTGACCGAGGACGGTAGCCCTCGACTCGATTCCGGTGCGCTCTTCGATCAGGGGTGCGATCAATTCGGAGATGCCGCCCAGCCGGGGGCGGTTGAACGCGTCCAAGCCCTTGTGAGAGTGCGCCTCCTCCATCCCAGCCAGCAGGAAGCCCTCGGAGACGACGAGCACCGGTGCGCGTCCGCGATCGCGAACACTCTCCACCCACTCACAGATCTGCTCGATCGACTTGGGCTGCTCGGGGATCAGGATGGCGTGGGCACCGCCGGCCATTCCAGAGTGCAGAGCAATCCATCCCACGTGCCGCCCCATGACCTCAATCACCATGCAACGCCCGTGCGACTCCGCCGTGGTGCGGAGCCGGTCGATGGCTTCCGTGGCGATTTCGACGGCGGTGTCAAAACCGAACGAATAGTCCGTTGCAGCGAGGTCGTTGTCGATGGTCTTCGGGACTCCGACGATCTTCAGCCCTGCATCCGTCAGCCGCCTCGCCGCCGTGAGCGTTCCCTCGCCGCCGATTGCGATGACGGCATCGATGCCCTCACTGTCCATGCGCGCCTGAATCTTCTCGGGGCCGCCGTTCTCGCCCTCGAACGGGTTAGTCCGTGAGCTGCCGAGGATCGTGCCCCCCTGGCGGGACAAGCCGCGCACGCTGTGGCGGTCGAGCTTCATGAACTCGCTGTTCACCAGGCCGCGCCAGCCGTTGCGAATGCCGACGAACTCTGCGTCGTGCACGCGCACGCCTTTGAGCACCGCACCGCGGATCACTGCGTTCAACCCCGGGCAGTCTCCACCGCTGGTGAGGATTCCGATTTTCATTCCTGGCCGCTCCTTCGTGGATACGAAATTTGTCGGCGCCATCACCGTTCTACACATCATTGCGCCCCGGCGGGTCCGAGCCCAAATCGCCTCGACAACCGCCCATCCGTGACCCGCCTGACGAGACAGCGGATATCCCGGATCACGTTGTGGAAGCGGGCGCGTGCCAGGGCACCTGCCTGCTTGCGGAACGAGTGCCGGGAGCGCCTGCGCGCACGAGCGCCCGAACTACAGCACGCCGTCGAGCGCCTGAGTGAGCAAGAAGACTAGCGCGCTCGCCTGCACGGAGTCCGCCGAGGACTCCTCGCCGGCCACCCCGTCGAGAGCGCGGGCTGCGAGGCCCTGCTTGCTGCCGATCAGTTCCGCAATACGGGCGTCGATGGTGTGCGCTGCGATGATCCGCCACGCTGTGACCGGCTCGTCCTGTCCAATGCGGTGCACCCGGTCGATAGCCTGAGTCTGCTCCGCGGCCGTCCAGCTGAGCTCAGCGAGCACGACGTTGGACGCCGCTTGCAAGTTCACACCGACTCCTGCAGCGGTGAGCGAACAGACGGCGATGGCGACCGTTGGGTCGTTGTTGAAGGCGTCGATGGCCGCCTGGCGCTCGAACGAGCTCTGGTCACCCCGCAGGGAGACCGTGCGAAGATCCCGCTTCGCGAACGTCTCCTCAGCGGAATTCATGACGTCGATGTGCTTGGCGAAGAAGACCACCTTGCCCACCGACCGGGCGAGCTGGGCGGCATAGTCCGCTGCCAGGCCGGCCTTCGCCTGCCCGATTTTGCGGACCATCGTGAAGACGTTGTCCCCGGTCGTCTGACCCTTCGACTCCTCGAGTTCCGCGTGAGCGACCGCGCGGATGAAGGCGACGCGGTCCTCGCCGTCGAGGACCGGTGCGGTCTCCCCCGGACGGCGAGCCGCCACCAGCGCGTGATAGCGGATGACGAGGCGGGCGGCGAGTTCCCGCTCCGCCTGGCGGATGGAACGTCCGAGGTCGTCGTCGAGTTCCACGGGGAGGTCGGCGATCCGTTTCGCCGGGAGATCGGCTGCGACATCCACCTTTCGACGTCGCACGATCCCCATGTCGATCACGGCCGCACGAGCCTCGGCGTAGAAGCCGAGATCAGCGGGGGTGAGACCTGTAGCTTCAAGTTTCGCCATGAGTTGCGGTGCGGGCTTGTCCCCCTCGATCCATCCGAGGAACTGCCAGATCGCGCGAAAATCGTCGACATCGTTGATGAGGGGCGTTCCGGTGAGCGCCATCAGCAGCGGATTCCCGCCCGGTGTCCGTCGACGGATCTGTTCCGCGAGCGACAGAACGTGCTTGGAACGCTGTGACTGCAGGTTCTTGATGAAGTGCGCCTCGTCGACGACCATTCCTTTGAACCCCAGGGTGCCCAACCAGGCCAGGTGCCGGTCGAGGATGTCGTAATTCACAACCACGACATCCGCGAAAGCGTCGAGGGTGTCTCCATCACCGTGGATCACGGTGGCGCGGCGCTGCGGGGTCCACAGTTCCACTTCACGCGCCCAGTTCATCTTCACGACGTTCGGCACGACGGCCAGCAGGGGGAAGGCGCCGGCGGCGGATGCAGCGAGGAGACTCTGCGCGGTCTTACCCAGTCCGGGCTCGTCGGCCAGAAGGTAGCTGCGGTGCCCGAGTCGCGCACTCTCGATGAAGCGGGCTTGATGCCGCATGAGCTCAAGGCCCTGCGGTGAGTACCTGTCGATGGATGGCGGCTCCGGCAAGTCCATCACGGCAGGCTGCCCGCCGGAGCCGTACTCGAAGGCTTTGAAGAGCGGACCGAGCAGTTCCCAGTTGGCCAATCGACGCACGGGGACCGCGGGCCGCGTCAGGGCCGCACTGAAGTCCGGAGCGAGGAACGGATTCGCGAGCTGGCGCGCCTTCACCGACTGCGGGATGACCTGGTTGTCGGGCACCTCGGGCTTCGGCTCCGCCTCGCGGGTGATGATCAGTTCGTCGGGGCTCAGCTCGGCACCAGATTCGATCAGCCAGTCGCGGCGGAAGCGCTGCGCAACGGTCGGGACTGATGCGTCAGGCTCGAGGAGTGTGATCAGGCTGGTATCGCGCGCGGCCGTTTTCGCGAGGATCTGAGCGATGCCGTCGAGGCGTTTGAGGAGCTCAGCGCGGTCCGCGTCGGCGAGGTCGGGGCTGGTTTTCACCCGCGCCCTCTCCTCGCGCATGAGCAGGGCGATCACCTGAAACTTGGTCCGGTTGGTGGGCCCGAGTTTTCCCTTGCCCTGCGCTTTCGCTTCAACCTCACGAACCTTGCGCGCGAGAATCGGAATGATGGGTGCGTCGTCGTCGCGTGAACGCGACCTCAACCGGGTGCGGCTTCCGCCGCTGTTTCCCCGGCCGCTCGACCCTTGCGCCTGGTGGCGGATGTTAGCCATTCTTCTCCACTTCACGAACGAGCCGGGACCCGGCCGCTCCCTGGCCGGCGCAGCCATCAAGACCGCTCTCGCCGGGAGGCCACGTCGTGAGTGCCGGCCCGGTCGATACGCCCAACCCTGCATCGAGCATCGAGTCGGCACATTCTCATGCGGCGACGCGGTCGAGACGGAACTCGGATTGTCCAAGCGCACCGCACAGTCTACGCCTGTGTGAGACGCGGGATGCACGTGACGAGGTGTGTTGCGGACGCGTTCTACACGTGTTGAATCGGTATCGACCTGCTCGACGGCGGTTGGTCGAACAGTTGCTCCAGCGCCGGCTTCAGCTCGCTCAGCCAGGCCTGGTAGCCGGAGTCGTTGAGGTGCAGCTTGTCGTCTGAGTGTGCTGAGTCGAGTTCACCGTCGCTATTGGCGAGCGCCGGCCACAAGTCGAGGTACTGCGCGTGCTGGGTGGGGGCGAACTGCCAGAGATGCCGGTTGATGGAGCGGATCGTCTCGGCATGGTCGCGCTCCCGAGGGATCACCGACTGCACGAGGATGCGCGTTTCAGGCAGGTACTTGCGCAGGTGCACGAGAATCGTCTCGATGTTTCGCACGATGTACTCGTCCGACCGGCGCCAACCGAGGTCGTTGGCCCCGACCTGAAGCACCACTGCATCCGGAGAGAGGCGCACCACGGACTCGAGACGAGTGATCACCTCGTCGGAGGTGTCGCCGCTCACGCCGAGATTCTGAACCTCATAGTCGGGCAGCCATTCGTGCCAGCGGCCATGCTGCGTCAGGCCGTCACCTACAAAGACAATCGATTCCGGCATCCCAGCCTCCCTCCTCCCATCATGCCTCTTCAGTGGCCGGATGGCTAGAAAAGTCGTTCTGCTCTAGGTTCCGTTCGAGGTCGACGCGAGCCAAGCGTCCAGCTCGCTGGGGGTATCGGTGATTATTCCGTCGACGCCGAGTGCGCGCACCTCGCTCCAGCTGTCCTGGGTGTTCAAGGTGTAGCAGATGAGACCGATCCCCGCCTCATGTAACTGCTCCACAGCTCCGGCGGAACGGGCCACGGCGGCAGCCGTGGTGCCCAAGCCGACCACACCGAATCGCTGTGCCATCGGCACCGGCTGCGAAGGCAGCTCCCTCACCAGCATGATCCGTGGGATCCCGGGAGCCACGGCCTGCAGATTGACAAGTGTTTCGATACTGAAGGTCTGCAGCACCACCTGACCGCGCGTCTGATGGCGGTCGATGGAGTCGATCACCGTCGTGACTTGGTCGGCCGTCCAGGCGAACTTGAGTTCCACCATTGCCTTTTTCTCGGACTCCGCGACAAGAGCCAGGAACTCATCGAGGGTAGGGATACGGACGCCTTCGTACTCGCTGCTGTACCAGGACCCGGCGTCGAGTCGTGCAAGCTCGGAAGCGGTGTGCTCGGAGACGCGACCCTGCCCGGTCGTCGTGCGTTCGAGAGTGACGTCGTGGAACATCACCGGGACTCCGTCGCTGGTGAGTTGAACGTCCGCTTCGATGAAATCCATTGCGCCCGCTAATGCGTGCTCGAACGCCGGGATAGTGTTCTCCGGCGCCTGGGAACGGTCACCACGGTGGCCCGCGATGAACGCTCCCTCCCCCGGCGCGCGCAGGGCGCCAAACACGTCCACAGCGTGGACCTGGCCTGTGGCCGGGGCGACGATCAGCAGCACAACGAGGCTGAGGGTGGCAAGAATCGCAAAGAGCAGCGACCTGCCCCGCCTGGCTGAGAACGCATGCACCGTCGAGCCTCTCCGGCTGCTCGTCGCGGCTCTGCGGCGGGCAGTTCAGCAACTCTATCGGCACCGTTACCTTTTCGTTACCTTCGCACTCGCCCCAGCTCGGGGGCCGCGAATCGCCGGCTAGATCAGTCCCTTCGTGTGCCAGATCGTCTTCGTCTCTGTGAATGCGATGATCCGGTCGAGGGAAGGGCTTCCTGCATCCGCGCCGTTCTCCGGCGGGTAGACCCGCTTCAGCGTGTCGGCTGCCGCGATCTGAAGGTCCACCCAGTCAAGGTCGCCTGCCCCGAGGAGGTCGAGCGCGTTCACGTCGGCATGGCTTGCCAGCCACGGGGCAATCTCAGCGGGAGAACCGGTGAGCACATTGACGACTCCCCCAGGGACATCGCTCGTCGCGAGCACCTCACTGAGGCTGATGGCCGACAAGGGCATTGTCTCGTTGGCCACCACGACCACGGTGTTCCCTGCAACAAGTGCCGGTGCGACGGCATTGACGAGCCCAAGCAGGGATCCGCCGGACTGTGGGGCGATGATCGCGACGATGCCTGTCGGCTCCGGAACCGAAATGTTGAAATACGGTCCAGCCACAGGGTTGGCGTTCCCGGCGACCTGGGCGAACTTGTCCGTCCACCCCGCGTACCAAACCCACCTGTCCACGGCTAGGTCAACCTGTGTGGATGCCGCCTCCGGGGTCACGCCCTCAGACTGCACGATTTCCTCGGTGAACTGAGCACGGCGGCCCTCGAGAAGTTCGGCGACCCGGTACAGAACCTGTCCACGGTTGTAGGCCGTGCTGCCGGCCCAGCCGCCGACCGCCGACCGAGCCGCCACCACGGCGTCCCTCGCGTCCTTCCGCGACGCTTTGGCGGCATTGGCGAGGAATGCACCGCTGGCACTCACCACCTCGTAGACCCGGCCCGATTCACTGCGCGGGAACGTGCCGCCGATGTACAGCTTGTAGGTCTTCGGGACTGCGAGGCGGGTCATTTGGCGGCCTTCTTCGAGGTGACGGGTGCGGCGGTGGCGGTGGCAGTTTCAGAGGTAACGGATGCGTCAGCGGCGGTCTCAGAGTTCAGCTCGGCACGGCTGTCGACAGAGTCTTCGCCGGAAGCCTCGAGGAGTGCATCAGGCACCCCACCTGCCTTCTGCGACGTCACCGCGAGCGGCTGCAGGGCGAGATTGGCGGTCACGGTGGCGTGCGCTGCCGCGGGCTTGAGGTACGCGGCGAGTCCATGACGGCCACCCTCGCGCCCGTATCCGGACTCCTTGTACCCGCCGAACGGGCTTGCCGGGTCGAACTTATTGAAGGTGTTCGCCCATACCACCCCGGCCCGGAGCTTGTCGGCTACCGCAAGGATGCGGCTGCCTTTGTCGGTCCAGATGCCCGCCGACAACCCGTAGGGCGTGTTGTTGGCCTTAGCGATCGCCTCAGCCGGCGTGCGGAACGTGAGCACCGAGAGGACCGGGCCGAAGATCTCGTCCCTGGCGATGCGGTGGCTCGTGGACACGTTGGTGAAGATTGTCGGCGCGAACCAGAACCCGTTCTCCGGGATGACGCAGTCAGCAGTCCACCGCACGGCGCCCTCCCGTTCTCCGATATCGGACAGCTCCCGGATCCGCTGCAACTGTTCGGCGCTGTTGACCGCCCCGATGTCGGTGTTCTTGTCGAGAGGGTCGCCGAGCCGAAGCGTGGACAGCCTCTGCTTCAGCCTGTCGATGACATCGTCGTGGATCGACTCCTGTACGAGCAGCCGACTGCCCGCGCAGCAGACGTGGCCCTGGTTGAAGAAAATTCCCGTGACGATACCCTCGATGGCCTGGTCGATAGGCGCGTCGTCGAAAACGATGTTGGCCGCCTTTCCGCCGAGCTCAAGGGTGAGCTTCTTCTCGGTGCCCGCCACGGAACGTGCGATTGCCCTCCCGACGGCGGTGGAGCCGGTGAAAGCTACCTTGTTGACATCCGGATGGGTCACCAGGGCCTGGCCCGTGTCGCCGGCGCCGGTGATGATATTGACGACTCCCGCCGGGAGCCCTGCTTGCTGCACGATCTCCGCGAAAAGCAGGGCGGTCAGGGACGTGGTCTCGGCCGGCTTCAGCACGACGGTGTTCCCAGCGGCGAGCGCGGGGGCTATCTTCCAGGCCAACATGAGCAGGGGGAAGTTCCACGGGATCACCTGGGCGGCGACGCCGAGCGGCTGGGGGTCCGCGCCGAAGCCAGAATGCTCGAGCTTGTCCGCCCAGCCGGCGTAGTAGAAGAAG
>JAODMM010000166.1 GCA_025465015.1 Cryobacterium sp.
TCAATTCCCTCGTCGCTCCTACCGGCGAAGGGCTCGGAGCCTGGCTGCCTGTTCTGCTTGGTGCCGTCGGTGCGGCTGTGCTGGTGGCGACACTGCTCGTCTTCGGGCTCCCTCGGCTCAACCGTCGAAGCGGGCAAGATCCTGGTTTGTTCGCGGGTGACGACCGGCGAACTGCTGACCAGCTGAGACGTGATGCGCGTGCGGCTGCGGCAGCCGGGGACTGGAACGGTGCCAGTGAGGAGATGTTCCGAACGATCACCAGGGATCTGGACGAACGCACCATTCTCACAGCCACGCCGGGGACCACTGCCCACTCGGTCGCGCTTCTCGCTGCCAGCGCGTTCCCCGACGAGGGTGCACGGCTGGCCGAGGGGGCAAGAGTGTTCGATGAGGTGCGCTATCTCGGTAGAGCGGGGACGGAAAATGGATACCGGTTACTGGAGGAACTCGACCGGGACCTTCGCGACGCACGTCCCACCTCTGTAGCGGCCGCCTCTTCAGTGACCGCATCATGACCGCAACGATGAGAACCCGAAGAGAGAGGGCGGCCGAGGGCTCGCAGAACAACGCGCCTTCCGTGACGCTCACCCTTCGCGCTACGGGCAGGAAGTGGCTGTTCTGGCTGACAGCGGGCCTGTGCGCCATAGTTGTTTCGCTCATCTCGGCGATGATCGTCACGGGAGCCGATTCCCAGGGGCTTTCACTGGCTGCCGACAACCCCGCACCTGGGGGAGGCATGGCGGTCGTGGAGGTCCTGCGACAGCAAGGGGTCACGGTCACCGTCGCCCGCACGCTGGGGGAAGCCCGGGCTGCGGCAGCAGACTCCCACGACTCGACGCTGTTCTTCTACGACGAAGAGGGGTACCTCGGCGATCAACAACTTCACGCCGTGGCACAGCTTGCCACACGAACGGTGGTTGCCGACCCGGACTTCCAGGCGTTGCGAACCCTGGCCCCCGGGGTGAGGTTCGGAGGTGTCGCCTTGGAGGAGGATTCTGCAGAGGCTCGCTGCGACCTGCCCGCTGCGGCGAACGCGGGAACTCTCTCACCAGGCGGCGGAACCCTCACCCTTCCGGACGCCAGCGCGGACGTCAGCTCCGCTCCGGGAGCCACCTGGACCGGTTGTTTTCCCCGCGGAAACGACGCATTCTCGGTCATAGAGCGCGCCGAGGGGAGACAGACGCTCACCCTCGTCGCTCCGAAGGAGGTCTTCACCAACGGCTCAGCCTCAACCTATGGCAATGGTGCCCTGGCGTTGAATCTCCTCGGTGTTGGCGACAGTTTGGTCTGGTACCTTCCAAGCCTTGAAGACGTTGCGAGCACCGGCCCGCCGCCCCTCGGGGAGCTGACCCCCGGCTGGGTCACGCCCACGCTCCTCCTCTTGTCCATCGTGGTAGTTGCCGCAGCCGTGTGGCGTGGACGTCGCTTCGGCCCTCTCGTCGCCGAGAACCTGCCTGTAATCGTGCCGGCCGGGGAGACGATGGAGGGTCGCGCGCGGCTCTACGCCCGGAGTTCCTCGCGACTTCGGGCGCTTGACGCTCTGCGGATCGGGGCGGTCCAGCGCCTCGCCCGCGCCACCGGGCTCTCCCGCGCCGCAAGCCTCGACCAGGTCGTGCAGACTGTCGCGGAGGTAACCGGCTGGACCACCTCGGACGTGCGGTCGGTCCTGGTGGACGCCGTGCCCACGACCGACCGCGACCTCATTGCGTCCTCCGACAGACTTCAGCATCTCGAGCGCGCGACCGCTGACGCGCTGAACAGCTTCTCCCAAGGAAGAATGGACACATGACAGTCACCACGCTGACCGGCGACACTCTTCGACATTCCCTCACGCAGGTGCGGACGGAGGTCGGCAAAGCCGTCGTGGGGCAGGATGGGGCGGTTACCGGCCTCATCATCGCCCTGCTTGCACGCGGACACGTGCTGCTCGAGGGGGTACCCGGGGTTGCCAAGACACTGCTCGTGCGTTCCCTCAGCCACGCCCTGAGCCTTGACACAAAACGGATTCAATTCACCCCCGACCTCATGCCCGGCGACATCACCGGCTCCCTCGTCTACGATGCCAAGGCCGGTGAGTTCAAATTCCGGAACGGCCCCGTGTTCACCAACATCCTGCTGGCTGACGAGATCAACCGCACCCCGCCGAAGACACAGTCTGCACTTCTCGAAGCGATGGAGGAACGACAGGTCAGCGTCGAGGGGATCTCCCTCCCCCTGCCCGTTCCCTTCATCGTCGCCGCCACCATGAACCCGATCGAGTACGAGGGAACGTACACTCTGCCTGAAGCACAGCTGGACAGGTTCCTCCTGAAATTGGTCCTGGAGCTGCCTGAGCGAGACACCGAGGTCGAGGTGCTGAGGCGCCACGCCGCCGGCTTCAACCCGCGGGACCTGGAGGGAGCCGGAGTGCGCCCTGTTCTCGGGGCCGAGGAGCTGGCCTCTGCCCAGTCGGCGGTCGAGCGGGTCGGTGCCAACTCGGACGTGCTGACCTACATCGTCGACCTTGCCCGTGCAACCCGGCACAGTCCATCCGTCAACCTGGGCGTCAGTCCGCGTGGGGCAACGGCCCTGCTCGCCTGTGCGAAAGCGTGGGCGTGGCTGGGCGGCTACGACTCGATCACTCCGGACCACGTGCAGGCGATGGTGCTGCCGGTGTGGCGCCACCGCATCCAGCTCCAGCCGGAGGCTGAGCTGGAAGGCGTATCAGTTGATTCCATCCTGCGGGGGATCCTCCAGCAGGTCCAGGTACCGATCTAACGATGACCGTCACCGGTCGATTCGTCGCGCTCGTTGCACTCGGCGTCGTGCCTATCGTCGTGATCGGCGCCATGCCCGGGCCTGCAGCTGTGGTCCTGGTCATCTGGCTGCTGCTCGCCGTTGCCCTGGGCAGCGTCGACCTGGTACTCGCCGCGTCGCCCCGCAACCTGAAGATCTCGCGCGTCCTGCCTTCCCGGGTGCGGCTCGGCGAAGCAGTCGACAGTGAGCTTTACCTCACCAACACGGGGCTGCGACGGATGCGCGGGTTGGTGCGCGACGGGTGGCAGCCGTCAGCGGGTGCCGGTGACAATCGCACTTCCGTGCTAATTCCACCGGGCGAACGACGCCGGGTGACGATCGAGCTGCACCCGTTCCGCCGCGGTGAACGCCGTGTCGGGGAGGTCACTGTTCGCTCGTTCGGGCCGCTCGGACTTTGGGCCCGACAGGCGACCCTCAGCGCACCGGGCCACATCCGTGTCCTGCCGCCGTTCAACGCGCGCAGACACCTGCCCTCGCGGCTGGCGCGCCTCAAGGAACTCGACGGGCGCACAAGCGTCATGGTGCGGGGGCAGGGGACGGAGTTCGACTCCCTCCGTGAGTACGTCCAGGGCGACGACGTGCGCTCGATCGACTGGCGGGCCACTGCTCGGCGGAACGACGTGATGGTACGCACGTGGCGCCCCGAGCGCGACCGTCGGGTCGTCATCCTCATTGACACGGGCCGCACGTCGGCCGTGCGCATCGATCGTGAGCCCCGACTCGACACCGCCTTCGAGGCCTCCTTGCTCCTTGCCGCACTCGCTACCCGCGCCGGTGACCGAGTCGATTTTCTCGCCTGGGACCGCCGGGTTCGGGGACGGGTGCAGGGAGCACAGGGCGCTGAGCTGCTCTCTCGAATGGTGGACGCGATGGCCGCCATCGACGCCGAACTGATCGAGATGGATTGGACCGGCGTCCCTGCGCAGGTGCGCAGCATCACCAATCAGCAGGCTCTCGTGGTGATCCTCACCTCCATCGATGCTCCCGGCGCCTCCACGGGGCTCCTCTCGGTTCTTTCTCAACTCACCCAGCGGCATCGAGTGATTGTCGCGTCGGTCACCGATCCACTGCCGCTCAGGGCCATCGAAAGCCGAACCACACGCACGGAGGTGTACCGCGCTGCTGCAGCCGAGCGCTCGCTGCTCGACGTCTCTCGTGTCTCGGCGGCGATCAGGCGGCTGGGAGCCGAGGTGGTCACCGGGTCCCCGGCCGAGCTGCCGCCAACCCTCGCCGACAGGTACATAGCGCTGAAGGCGGCCGGCCAGCTGTGATCGGTCGCTCCCAAGGCTTCAACCCGCGAAGATCCGTCGCTCCCCGGCTTCGAAACCGCCGAGGTCACCGGTCTCTCCAGCCCGCCAGGCACGCTTACCAAGCACCAGCATGTACCCCAGGAAGGCTGCCAAGGCCACCACGCCAATGCCAATCTTCACCGGCCAGGGCAGGGATGAGGGAGTCACGAAACCCTCGAGGAACCCAGAAACAAGGAGCACGATGGCCAGCCCGATGGCCACCGTGAACAGCGCCCGGCCGTCCTCGGCGAGTGCCTGCCCGCGGGTACGCGACCCCGGCGCTATCCACGCCCAGAAAATGCGGAGCCCGGCGGCAGCCGCAACGAAGATGGCCGTCAGCTCCAACAGACCGTGTGGAGCAATGTAGAGGAAGAACACGTCGCCGTGGTCGTAGGCGAACATCACGGCAGCGGTCACGCCCAAATTCTGGGCGTTCTGGAGGATGACGTACGGGACGTACACGCCGAGGATGCCGAAAGCCACGCACTGCGCGGCGATCCACGCGTTGTTGGTCCAGACTTGGCCGGTGAACGATGCTGCGGGGTTCGCGGAGTAGTAACCGACGAACTCTTCATTGGCGAGCCTGGATAAGTCGGCGTCGGACCCGAAATTCGCCAGCACGTCGGGGTTCGCAAGGGCCCACGACGCGTAGAGCCCCGCGACGAGGAATGTTACGGCCGCCACGGCAAGAGTGAGCCAGCGCAATCGGTAGAGCGCCGCGGGCAGCTGCAGGAGAAAGAAGAGCGGGACCTGCTCGAGGAGATTGGCCGGCGCGCCAGTGAACCGGAGACGGGCCCTCGACAGCAGAACGGAGAGCCGGTCTCCCTGCACTGTCGATCCCGCGGTCGTCTTGATGGCGGAGAGATGGGTCGCCCCGGACTGGTAATGGTCGATCAGGTCGTCGGCGTCGGAGCCGCTCAGGTGGCGCTGGCCCGCCAACCGGGCAAGGCGGTCCCACTCGGCGCGGTGCGCCGCTGAATACGCGTCGAGGTCCATCTGCTTCAATAGTAGACATGGCACAGGCTCGGCCACCGGCTGTTCACGATGAAACGCCCGACGAGTTCGAACTCGTGACCGGAGAAGGTGTCACCTTGGATGTGCGCCCTACCGGCGTCATCCTCCGCGCAGCGGGCACCATCATCGACTGGGCGGCCTACGTCCTGCTTTACCTGCTCCTGGTGTTCGCCGTGATCTTCCTGCTTTCCGACGCCGTGGACGAAGCGCTCGGCCAGTCCCTGATGATCGCCAACCTCGTTCTCTGCATCCTCATCGTACCGACGGCGGTGGAGACGGCCACGGCGGGGAGGTCCCTGGGTAAGCTCGCGATCGGCGCGCGGATCGTGCGGGACGACGGCGGGGCAATCCAACTGCGCCATGCCTTCATACGCGCACTTGTCGGCGTGATCGAGATCTTCTTCACACTCGGTGGTCTTGCCGCAACGACGGCGTTATTGAATGGCCGGTCCAAGCGCCTCGGTGACCTTCTCGCTGGAACCTACAGCCAGCATGAACGTGTGCCCCAGCCTGCGGAGCAGGTGCATGTAGTACCGGCGGAGCTGACCCAATGGGCGCAAGTTGCCGACGTAGCCCGTCTTCCCGACCGGCTCGCCCGGAGGATCACCCAGTTTCTCCGGCAGGCGGATCACCTCACGCTGTCGACCCGGCAACGCCAGGCGGCGGGTCTCGCTGCCGAGGCTTCGGTCTACGTGTCACCGGCACCTGGGGCTCACCCTGAAGCATTCCTCACGGCTGTGCAGGCAATCCGCCGTGACCGGGAGTACGCGGCCCTGCTGCACGAGCGCGGACGCCTCGATCGCCTTGCGCCTGTCCTCAACCGCCTTCCCCACGACTTTCCCGCCCGCTAGTCGTACTGCTCATGGACGTGGGTTAGTCGGCTGGTCGCTGGCTTGTTCCGCCCATACCGAGCCCGGAAGCCCGGTGCGGAATGGGCCGAGCCGGCAGCCCCAGGACTGTCACCGCCAGCACGCGGATCCCGTCGCGGCTACCGGGCTACCGCTACCGGCCGCACTGAGCCCGCCGTGCATAAACTCCCGAGTTCTGCCCCAGCCCCGCGACGGGCTGCCCGTTAACGCAAGAAAGCCACCCCCGAAGGGGTGGCTTTCTCACAATT
>JAODMM010000223.1 GCA_025465015.1 Cryobacterium sp.
AGTACGCGCCGTTCACCCCGGTGGCGCTGCCCGACCGCACCTGGCCGGAGAAGGTCACCACCGTCGCCCCCCCGCTGGTGCGCGGTCGACCTGCGCGACGGCAACCAGGCACTGATCGACCCGATGAGCCCTGAGCGCAAACGCATCATGTTCGACCTGCTGGTGCGGATGGGCTACAAAGAGATCGAGGTCGGCTTCCCGTCGGCCAGTCAGACCGACTTTGATTTCGTCCGCAGCCTCATCGAGGAGAACGCGATCCCCGACGACGTCACCATCCAGGTGTTGACGCAGGCGCGTGAGCACCTCATCCGTCGCACCTACGAGTCGATCCTCGGTGACAAGCAAGCCATCGTGCACCTCTACAACTCCACCAGCGTGCTGCAGCGCGAGGTCGTGTTTCGCGAAGACAAACAGGGGATCATCGACCTGGCCCTGCACGGCGCCCGGCTCTGCCGGGAGATGGAAGCACTGGTGCCGGGTACGACCGTGTACTACGAGTATTCACCGGAGAGTTACACCGGAACTGAACTGGAGTTCGCGGTAGACATCTGCAACCAGGTGATCGGGGTCTTCGAGCCCACGCCCGAGCGCAAGGTCATCATCAACCTGCCCGCCACCGTCGAGATGGCGACCCCCAACGTCTACGCGGACTCGATCGAGTGGATGTCGCGTCACCTGGCCCCGCGCGAGAACATCATTCTCTCGCTGCACCCGCACAACGACCGCGGAACGGCCGTCGCCGCCGCCGAGCTGGGCTACCTGGCCGGTGCCGACCGGATCGAGGGTTGTTTGTTCGGGAACGGCGAGCGCACCGGCAACGTCGACCTGGTCGCGCTCGGAGTCAACCTCTTTACCCAGGGAATCGATCCGCAGATCGACTTCAGCAACATCGATGAGATCAAGCGGACCGCGGAGCATTGCAACCAGCTGCCGGTACCCGAGCGGAGCCCGTGGGCCGGCGATCTCGTCTTCACCGCCTTCAGCGGGTCACACCAGGACGCCATCAAAAAGGGCTTCGAGGCGATGGAGGCGGATGCTGCTGCACAGGGCAAAGATGTTCAGGATCTCGTTTGGGCCGTTCCGTACCTGCCGGTCGACCCGCGGGACCTGGGGCGCAGCTACGAAGCCGTCATTCGCGTGAATTCCCAATCAGGTAAAGGGGGCGTGGCATACCTCCTCAAGGCGGACCATGCACTCGACCTGCCGCGCAAGCTACAGATCGAGTTCTCCGGGGTCGTGCAGGCGAAGACCGATGCCGAAGGTGGCGAGGTCACCAGCGAGCAGATCTGGGACATCTTCAACGACGAGTACCTTCCCGCGAAACTCGCGAATTCCGACGCCAAGTGGGGCCGGTTCGAGCTGTACTCGACCCGAACGTCCAGTGATCTCTCCGGGTCGGTGCAGCTGACGGTCGATCTACGGGACGGTGACTCCGTGTCGAACGCCACTGCATCCGGCAACGGACCCATCGCCGCGTTCCTGGGCGTGATGGCCGAACGGGCCATCCAGATCACCCTCTACGACTACGTCGAGCACGCCCTGTCCGCAGGCGGAGATGCCCTCGCAGCCGCCTACGTCGAACTCGACGTCAACGGGAAACGGTACTGGGGCGTCGGAATTGATGCCGATATCTCCACCGCCTCGCTGAAGGCAGTCGTCTCGGCTGTGAACCGTGGCATCCGAGTGGCGTCGGGCGAACGGGAGCTCGCCGCCGTCTAGGTGCGCCGCCGTCTGGGTGCGCAGCCGTCACGTTGCGGCGCACTCTCGGTGTCGCGTGCAGGAACTCGTGGTCGGTTCCCCGCGGAAGGTTTCCTGGGCTCAGGCGCGCTTGGCGTTCAGGGGCGGCGGCGCCAGCGTGGCCAATTGCCGAGGGCACGCTGCTCGGGGAGACTCCAGCCGAACCGGGCAGCCAGGATCCGGATGACGGTGGTCACAACGACACAGACGATTGCTGCGACGGGAATCGGCACACCGGCGAGGACCAGCACCACGAGGAGACCGCTGCCGACCCCGGCAGCGACGGCATAAAGTGAGCCGACGTGCATCACGGCGATGGGAACGTTGAGCATGACGTCTCGCATGATCGAGCCGCCCACCGCGGAGACGACGCCCACAAAGAGCGACGGGACCTCCGGCAATCCCAGGGACAGCGCCTTCGTCGTGCCGATCGCCCCGAACAATCCGATCGTCACCGCATCGAGTCCCACGATGAAAGCCCCCAGCCGGTTGAAGATGCTCTGCAGGAGCATCCCCAAGAGGGCGAAGCCTGTCGCGACGGGGAGGTACCAGTTGCTCTGCAGCGCCGCTGGCACGCCGCCGAGCAGGATGTCGCGCAGAAGACCACCGCCAAGCCCCACGACGACTCCGATCAGCGCGACGCCGAGTAGGTCGAAGCGCCTGTCGGTGAACCGCCCGGCGAACATCGCGCCCTGGATGGCGCCGACTGCCACGGCCGACAGGTCGATCCACAGGGGGATCGTGAAGAGAGTGGGTGCCACTCCCTACTACTATCACGTACCTGCACACACTGCGCTCCCGCGCGGGCGTCGGCATCCGCTTCGCCAGGTGGGAGAATTGCCAGGTGCCTGTCTATCGTGATGAAGCCGTCGTGCTGCGCACCCAAAAACTGGGTGAGGCCGACCGCATCGTCACCCTGCTCACCCGCCAACACGGCAAGGTGCGAGCGGTAGCCAAAGGGGTGCGTCGCACGGCATCGAAGTTCGGTGCGCGGCTCGAACCGTTCATGGTCGCGGACGTGCAGTTGTACGAAGGGCGAAGCCTCGACATCATCACCCAGGCCGAGTCCCTCGGCTCCTATGGTGCCCTGATCACCGCGGATTACCCCAGTTACACCGCGGCGAGCGCGATGGTCGAGACCGCCGACAGGCTCACCGAGTCCGAGGGCTCCCTGCAGCAGTACCTCCTGCTGGTGGGCGCGCTCCGGTCCCTGTCGCGGCGCGAGCACGGTGCGGGTCTCACCCTCGATTCCTACCTGTTGCGGGCGCTGTCCATGGCGGGGTGGGCGCCGAGTTTCCAGGACTGCTCCCGGTGCGGCGCAGTCGGCGAGCACGCGGCGGTGGTCGTGCAACTCGGCGGCGTCGTTTGCGACTCGTGTGCACCACCGGGATCACCGAGGCTCGATGCCGCCACCATCGCCCTTCTGAGCGCTCTCCTCACCGGCGACTGGGCTGAGGCCGAGTCGACCGCCGACAGGACCAAGGCCCAAGCGACCGGGATCGTGGCCGCCTACACCCAGTGGCACCTGGAACGGTCGTTGCGTTCCCTGGAGCACGTCACCCGATGACCGCGACGACTAGGCCGGAGTACGCCGCACGATGACCACCAGACCCTTCA
>JAODMM010000233.1 GCA_025465015.1 Cryobacterium sp.
TGTTCCGGGCTCAGGTAGGCCGCTGTGCCGCTCGTGATTCCCTCGTCGGTGAGACGGTCGCTGTCCCGGAGGATGGCGATACCGAAGTCGGTGAGTTTGGGTCGCGGGCGGGCTTCGGCGTAGTGGGCCAGCATGATGTTCGCGGGTTTCAGGTCCCGATGCACGACGCCGCGGGCATGGATGTATTCGAGGCCCTCGGCCAAGTCATAGCCGATCTCTGCAGCCTGCCGGGGCGACAGTACACCTCCGGCGAGGCGGTGCCCCAGATCGGCGCCCTCGATCAGCTCCATGACGAGGTATGCGTGAGGCTGCATCGGGTCCGTGAGGTCGACGCCTGCGTCGAGCAGGGTGACGATGCTGTGGTGGTTCAGGGACGCCAGTACTCTGACTTCGCTCTCCTGGCGGTCGATCTCCGCTTGAGATGCTGCACTGGCACGAAAGACCTTGACGGCAACGTCCCGGCCGAGCACCTCGTCACGCGCCCGGTAGACAGACGCCATTCCGCCCCGGCCGATCAGCCCTTGCAGCCGATAACGCTTCTGTAGGACGCCCCCGACGGTGAAGCTCGCAATCTGCTCCATCGTGACACGCACCTTTCCTGGGAGGCTCCGTGCTCTCACGGCAGCCCCCGAAGGCGGAGGCACTGCGCCCGTCGAGGCAGCAAGATCCTAACATGGAAGGACAGGGCGCTTTCCAGGGCGGACGATACGGCTGCGCGCTGAAGATTATAGGGCCGGATTGCACAAAGGCGCCGTCATACCATAAGATAGACCCTTGGTGTCCGGCGCTATCGATCGCGATGCGCCCATTTCGCCACAATCCCGCACGACCAGCAACCAATACCCCTAAGCGACAGTGAGCCTATGGCCAAAAAAGACGGTGTTATCGAGATCGAGGGCGCAGTAGTCGAAGCTCTTCCCAACGCTATGTTCCGCGTTGAGTTGACCAACGGCCACAAAGTCCTTGCCCACATTTCGGGCAAGATGCGTCAGCACTACATCCGCATCCTCCCCGAGGACCGCGTGATCGTTGAGCTGAGCCCCTACGACTTGACCCGTGGCCGGATCGTTTACCGCTACAAGTAACGGCTGCTGTAAGTAACGGCCCGCGGCATTCCACGGGTACGAAGACAGCGAACGCAAGGAAACACAATGAAGGTCAACCCCAGCGTCAAGAAGATCTGTGACAAGTGCAAGGTCATCCGCCGTAACGGCAACGTGATGGTCATCTGCGAGAACCCGCGTCACAAGCAGCGCCAGGGCTAGTCCCCGCGGTTGGTGAGTTCGTCGAACGGGACGGACTCGATCACCGATCGGACCCAGTCGGGTTCGGCCGTACGTCACAACTCAATATCGAACAGCAGTGCCGGGAACCCCTAGCGGGGTGACACCATCGGTTGGAGGCCGGTGCACAGGCATTGCTGCAGACCTCCACTCATCTACAGGAGAAGCCACCATGGCACGTCTAGCCGGCGTTGACATTCCCCGCGAAAAGCGCGTGGAAGTTGCACTGACTTACATCTACGGTGTCGGCCGTACGAGGGCACTCAAGACCCTCGCCGACACTGAAATCGACGGAAACATCCGAGTCAAGGATCTTAGCGACGAGCAGCTCGTTGCCCTCCGTGACTACATCGAAGGATCCTTCAAGGTTGAGGGTGACCTCCGTCGCGAGGTTGCCGCTGACATCCGCCGCAAGGTCGAGATCGGTAGCTACGAAGGTATTCGCCACCGCAAGGGCCTGCCCGTACGCGGCCAGCGCACCAAGACCAACGCTCGCACCCGCAAGGGCCCGAAGCGAACCGTAGCCGGCAAGAAGAAGGCCCGCTAGGCCCGCGCCTAGCCCGCCTCGCCTTTAGGATTCAGGAGAAATCATGGCAGCACCCAAGTCGGCCGTTCGGAAGCCGCGCAAAAAAGAAAAGAAGAATGTCGCCGTGGGCCAGGCCCACATCAAGAGCACCTTCAACAACACCATCGTCTCGATCACCGACACCACCGGTGCGGTCATCAGCTGGGCATCCTCGGGTGGCGTGGGGTTCAAGGGTTCGCGCAAGTCGACGCCGTTCGCTGCACAGCTCGCCGCCGAGTCGGCAGCCCGCCAGGCTCAGGAGCACGGCATGAAGAAGGTCGACGTGTTCGTGAAGGGACCGGGATCGGGGCGCGAGACCGCCATCCGTTCGCTGCAGGCGGCAGGACTCGAGGTTGGTTCGATTAACGACGTCACCCCGCAGGCGCACAACGGATGCCGCCCGCCGAAGCGTCGCCGCGTCTAACCACCCGTTACAGTTTCCGCTCTGCGAGCGGCGGCGACCATTCCCGGGCGTCGTCGCTCGCACGCGGATCACAACTTCACACCTCACATAAGTGTCATATAGCGGACACTTCGCCGAAAGGAATCAACAGTGCTCATTGCACAGCGCCCCACACTCACCGAAGAGAACATCTCGGAGTTCCGTGCCCGATTCGCCATCGAGCCACTCGAGCCCGGATTCGGATACACCCTCGGTAACTCACTTCGTCGCACGCTTCTCTCCTCGATTCCGGGCGCTGCAGTAACCAGCATTCGCATCGACGGTGTTCTGCACGAGTTCAGTACCGTTCCCGGCGTGAAGGAAGACGTCACCGAGATCATCCTGAACATCAAGGGTCTTGTGGTGTCCAGCGAGCACGACGAGCCCATCACGGCCTACCTGCGCAAGCAGGGCTCCGGACAGGTAACCGCGGCTGACATTTCCGCTCCGGCTGGCGTCGAGATCCATAACCCTGAGCTGGTGATCGCGACCCTCAACGACAAAGCCAAGTTCGAACTCGAGCTGACCATCGAACGTGGCCGTGGCTACGTGTCGGCGACCCAGAACCGCGCCGAGTACGCCGAGGCCGGCCAGATCCCGGTGGACTCGATCTACTCACCCGTGCTGAAGGTCACCTACCGCGTCGAGGCAACCCGTGCCGGCGAGCGCACCGACTTCGACCGCCTCGTCGTTGACGTGGAGACCAAGTCGGCCATTACCCCTCGTGACGCCATCGCCTCCGCGGGGCGCACCCTGACCGAGCTGTTCGGCCTCGCTCGCGAGCTGAACACCGCAGCCGAAGGTATCGAGATCGGTCCCGCGCCGGTCGACGCCGTGCTCTCGAACGAACTGTCGGTTCCGATCGAAGACCTCGACCTGTCGGTCCGTTCGTACAACTGCCTGAAGCGTGAGGGCATCAACAACGTCAGTGAACTGGTCGCCCTGTCGGAGACCCAGCTCATGAACATCCGCAACTTCGGCCAGAAGTCGGTGGATGAAGTCAAGGACAAGCTCGTGGAGCTCGGCCTGTCGCTGAAGGACTCGGTCCCCGGTTTCGACGGTGCACACTTCTACAGCGGCTACGACGAAGAGACCGTCTAAGGCCTGTCGCTCCCGACTGCCTTCTCGAAATTCTGATACTGGAGATTACCGATTATGCCTAAGCCCACCAAGGGACCCCGCCTCGGGGGCGGCCCGGCGCACGAGCGCCTGATGCTCGCCAACCTCGCTGCCGCCCTGTTCACCCACAAGTCGATCAAGACCACCGAAACCAAGGCCAAGCGCCTACGTCCGGTGGCCGAGCGACTGATCACGTTCGCCAAGCGTGGCGACCTGCACGCTCGCCGCCGAGTGCTTGCCACGATCGGCGACAAGTCCGTCGTGCACGAGCTCTTCACAGAGATCGCACCGCTGGTCGCTGAGCGCGATGGCGGCTACACCCGGATCACGAAGCTCGGCTTCCGCAAGGGTGACAACGCTTCGATGGTGCAGATCGAGCTCATGCTTGAGCCGGTGACCCCGAAGTCCCGTCCCGCACGTGCTGCAACGGCAACGGCTCCCGCTGCCAGCGAGGTCGTCGAGGAGGCCCCCGCCGATGCAGCTGACGACGCCGGCAACGGTGAGTCGACAGACGCAGTGACGACCGACGCGGCGGAGACCGACGCAGTGGAGACCGACGCGGCGGCCAAGTAGGCGCAGCGTTTCACTCAAGAGAGGGGTTCGGCTTCGGCCGGACCCCTCTCTTGCGTCCCGCCCCCTTGGCCGGCGCGCATGCCCGCCGTATGGTGAAAGACATGACAGGTGCACCGCGTGGAGCGGGAACGGATGCGCCGACCCGGGGGTCCCATCCGTCCCATCCCGACATCGCAGTATGGCGTCCTGCATCCTCCGCCGACGTCGACGCGATCTGGAAGCTGACTCTGGCCATCGGGGACGTGGATCACCCAAACCATGTGACCACCCGCGCCGGAATCGCCAACGACCTGGGTTCCTCGCATTTCGCTGCCGAACGCGATTCGCTTTTGGGGTTCGATCGCGATGGCTCGCTGGTGGCGATGGGGATGGTGATCTGCCCGCCCGGGCAGGAAACGCTCGTCCGCTCGATCCTGGTCGGGGGAGTCCACCCCGGACGGCGTGGGCGGGGCATCGGCCGGCAGCTCCTTGAATGGCAGGTGGCCCGGGCGCAGCAGCAGCTGTCCGCCGTGCCGAAAGCCCTACCCGGGTGGATCCTGGCCTACGCGGACGAACGAGCCGTCGGCAACCCTGCGCTGTATGCCCATCTGGGGTTTCGCCCTGTGCGGTACTTCCTCTCTCTAGAACGACCCATCGCAGAACCGATCGCCCATGTGGCACTCCCGGAAGGAATCCGGGTGACGCCATACCGTCCGGAGCTTGCGTCGGCCATGCTCGCCGTGCGTAACGACTCATTCCGTGACCACTGGGCGAGTCAGCCCGTCACCGAGGAACAGTGGGGCGCGTTCCTCGGCACGAAAATCTTCCGGCACGATCTCTCCTTCGCGGCGCTCGGGGCGGGCGCAGACGGCAACGACAAAGTGGTCGGGTTCCTTGTCGCCACGGTGAATCACGATAATTGGGAACGGCAGGGTTTCTCGGGCAGCTACATCGATCTTCTCGGGGTGCGACGGGCTTGGCGGGGAAAGCGGATCGGGAATGCGCTGCTGGCGGCGCACCTGCAGGCCGCTCGCGCGGCGGGTTACGAACGCGCCACCCTGACCGTCGATTCAGCCAACCCCACCGGGGCTGTGGGTTTGTACACCGGACTGGGCTTCTACCCGACGAACCGGGAGATGGCCTTCAGGCTGGAGCACTGAAAAGGCCGCTCGGCTGATCCGCATAAACTGGCACGGTGAGCCTGCACGCGCCCGAGGACCGTCCCGCTCAGCGGGCCTCCACTCGCATACGTCTCGATATCGCTTACGACGGCACAGGCTTCAACGGGTGGGCTCGGCAGCCGGGAATGCGCACCGTGCAGGGTGAGATCGAGCGTGCACTGGCCACCGTTCTTCGTCGGTACCCGCCGGCACCCACACTCGTAGTCGCCGGGCGGACGGACGCGGGAGTCCACGCCACAGGTCAGGTCGCGCACCTCGACCTCACAGCGGAGCAGGCCGTCGCCTTAGTTCAGGGCCGGCGGGGACGGGGGCGGCGCGGAAATCCGTCGGACCTCGCGGAGGCCGTCCGTGCTCGGCTCTCCGGCATCCTCAACAGCCAGCCTGACCTGGTCATCACTGGCGCGGCGATCGTTCCGGACGGCTTCGACGCGCGCTTCTCGGCGCTCTGGCGCCGCTACGAGTATCGCCTCGCCGACCCCGCCGCGGTTCACGACCCCCTTCAGCGGCTGCGCACTACGTGGTATCCGGTGGAGCTGGACACAGGCGCCATGGATGCGGCGGCGGCGACGCTTGTGGGGCTGCACGACTTCGCCGCGTACTGTAAGCGCCGAGCCGGGGCGACGACGATTCGCACGTTGCAGGACTTCCGTTGGCGCCGTGACCCGGACGGAGTCCTCGTCGCCGCGCTCAAGGCTGACGCGTTCTGCCACAGCATGGTTCGGGCGTTGGTCGGTGCGTGCGTCGCCGTGGGGGAGGGAAAACTCGCCGGGGAACGGCTCGTCGACATGCGCATCGACCGCGCCAGGACGAGCGAGTTCAAGGTGATGCCGGCGCGCGGCCTTGTGCTCACGCAGGTGGGCTACCCTGACGACGCCGAGCTGGCGTTGCGGGCTGTTCAGACTCGGGCGCGTCGGGAACTGCCCGAAGAGTAGATAGTGTCCCCGTGCAGCGGGTGGGCGTGCCGGTCGCGGGCCGGCGTGCAACCGAATTGCGCTGGGGGGTGCCGAGGCCGTAAGCTTGACCTTTGGTGTCTGTGCGTTGCAGCCAGGCACGCGAACGTGAGCCCTCCATCGTTTGTGTTCCATTCACCGAACACGCCCGGAGCGGGATTCACGAACACCTCCGTTCGAACAAGAAAGCAGCACTACAGTGACGCGCACATACACCCCCAAGGCAAGTGAAGTCCAGCACGACTGGGTCGTCATCGACGCCACCGACATCGTTCTCGGCCGACTCGCCAGCCACGCCGCGGTTCTTCTGCGCGGCAAGCACAAGGCCACGTTCTCCCCCCACATGGACATGGGAGACTTCGTCATCATCGTCAACGCCGAGAAGGTGGCCCTCACCGGTTCCAAGCTCGAGCAGAAGAAGGCTTACCGTCACTCGGGTTACCCGGGCGGCCTGACGGCCACCAGCTACGCACAGCTGCTCGAGAAGCACCCGACCCGTGCGGTCGAGAAAGCGATCCGCGGCATGCTGCCGAAGAACTCGCTCGGTCGCGCTCAGCTGACCAAGCTCAAGGTGTACGAAGGCCCTGAGCACCCCCACGCCGCGCAGCAGCCCACGCCGTACACACTCGGCCAGGTCGCGCAGTAGCGCGCCGAACCCCAGACTTCTCGACCTCAAAGAAAAAGGATTCACACCATCGTGGCGAAGATCGCAGACCAGATTGACGCGGCTCCGGAGAGCTACTCGACCGAGACTCCCGCTGAAGTCGCAACCACGGCGCCCCGCGCCGTTCTCAACGTCCCCGGCGCAGCCGTCGGACGCCGCAAGCAGGCCATCGCCCGCGTACGCCTCATTCCCGGGTCGGGCACCATCACGGTGAACGGTCGCGAATTGGCCGACTACTTCCCGAACAAGCTGCACCAGCAGCTGATCAACGACCCGTTCAAGGTCCTCGACCTCGTCGGCGGCTACGACGTGATCGCCCGCATCACCGGTGGTGGCCCCTCCGGCCAGGCCGGCGCCCTGCGCCTTGGAATCGCCCGCTCGCTGAACCAGATCGATGAAGAGAACAACCGCGCAACCCTGAAGAAGGCGGGCTTCCTCAGCCGTGACGCCCGCGTCAAGGAGCGCAAGAAGGCCGGCCTCAAGAAGGCTCGCAAGGCGCCCCAGTTCTCCAAGCGCTAAGCCGTTCGTCGAACCGGGCAGCACTCTATGCCTCGATTATTCGGTACGGACGGTGTCCGGGGCCTGGCTAACCGTGATCTCACGGCTGGCCTGGCCCTGGGCCTCGCTCAGGCGAGCGCCGTCGTCCTCACCAGTGGCCGGCGCGCCGCCGCCCGGCGTGCAGAGGGACGACGTCCCGTCGCCGTCATCGCGCGCGATCCGCGCATTTCCGGTGAGTTCATCAGCGCGGCCGTGGCAGCAGGCCTGGCCAGCTCCGGCGTCGACGTGCTCGACGCTGGCGTCATCCCCACTCCTGCTGCGGCATTCCTCATCGCCGACATCGATGCCGATTTCGGTGTCATGGTGTCGGCATCGCACAATCCCGCACCGGACAACGGCATCAAGTTTTTCGCCTTCGGCGGCACCAAGCTTCCCGACGAGGTTGAGGACCGCATCGAGGCCCACCTCGAGGGGACGAGGCTGACCCCCACCGGTGGCGACGTGGGGCGCATTCGCCGCTTTGCGGATGCTGAGGACCGGTATGTCATTCACCTTCTCAGCACCCTTCCGCACCGTCTCGACGGCATCCATGTCGTACTCGACTGTGCCCATGGCGCCGCTGCCGGCGTATCACCGCAGGTGTTCACGGATGCTGGGGCCCGGGTTACCGTGATCGGGGCCGACCCCGATGGAATCAACATCAACGATGGGGTGGGATCCACCCACCTCGACAACCTGGCGAAGGCCGTTCTCAAGCACGGCGCTGATGTCGGCATCGCGCACGACGGTGATGCAGACCGTTGTCTGGCCGTTGACCGCGATGGCAAGATCGTCGACGGCGACCAGATCATGGCTATCCTCGCAGTGTCCATGGCGGAGCGCGGCGTGCTGAAGGACCGCACCCTTGTTGCAACCGTTATGAGCAACCTCGGCCTCCGGAAGGCCATGGCGGCCAACGACATCCGGATGATCGAAACCCGGGTGGGTGACCGCTATGTGCTCGAGGAGCTCAACGCCGACGATCTGTCACTGGGCGGCGAGCAGTCCGGACATGTGATCATGACCAAGTTCGCAACCACCGGAGACGGCATCCTGACCGGGCTTCACCTCGTTGCCGAGATGGCCCGTACCGGCAAGTCGCTGGCTGAGCTTGCGTCTGTCATGACCGTTTTCCCTCAGATCCTTGTGAATGTGAGGGATGTCGACCATCACGCGCTGGACGCCGACGAGGTCATCGCTCGGGCGGTCCGCGACGCTGAGGCCGAGCTGGGCGACACCGGGCGGGTCTTGCTCCGACCCTCGGGAACCGAGCCGATGGTCCGGGTGATGGTTGAAGCTGCGGACCAGGCCACCGCCGACCGCCTCGCTCACCAGCTGGCCGACACCGTCCGGGAGCGCTTAGCCGTCTGACGCAGGGCGGCTCCGCCCGTGATCTGTCTCGACACGCTTATCTGCGGCGCCGAGGGGATTCTCGGGCGCGTGCAGTACGGCGAACACCTCAGACCTTCCGGAGAAGCACTTTCGATACGGAGTGGTTCTCCCCTTTGCGCAGAACCAGGGTCGCCCGCGACCGTGTCGGTCGGATGTTCTGCAGCAGGTTCGGCTCGTTGATGCTGGTCCAGATCGCCCGGGCCCGGTGTCGCGCCTCGACCTCCGTCAAGGAGGCGAAACGGTGGAAATACGACTTGGGGTTGCTGAATGCGCCGCGCTGGAGCTTGAGGAACCGCTCCTCGTACCAGCGGGCGATGTCGCTCGTGCGGGCGTCGACATAGACAGCGAAGTCGAACAGATCGCTGACCGAGAGCCCATGCCCCGTGTGTGACGGCTGCAGGACGTTCAGCCCCTCGACGATGAGAATGTCGGGCTGACGCACCACGACCTGAGCGTCGGGGATGATGTCGTAGCTGAGGTGCGAATAGAACGGCGCACGCACCTCCGGCGCGCCGCTTTTCACGTCTGCCACGAACCGCAGAAGGGCTCGTCGGTCGTACGACTCCGGGAATCCCTTGCGCTCCATCAGCCCCCGGCGGGTGAGTTCCGCATTCGGGAAAAGGAAACCGTCGGTCGTGACCAGTTCCACCCGGGGGGTGTCTTCCCAGCGGGCGAGCAACTCGCGCAAAAGGCGGGCGATCGTCGATTTGCCGACGGCGACGGAGCCGGCGACACCGATGACGAACGGTGTCGGCCGGGCACGCTCACCGAGGAAATCACTAGTTGCCCGATGCAACTGCCGGGCTCCCGCTGCGTAGAGGTTCAACAGGCGTGACAGGGGCAGGTATACGTCGGTGACCTCGGCCATCTCGAGGGGCTCACCGATGCCGCGCAACTGCACGATCTCAGTTTCCTTCAGGGGCAGTCGCATTGTCGGCGCGAGCGCTGCCCAGTCTGCCCGGTCGAGTTCCACAAAAGGAGTTTTGTGACCGGCGACACCTGGGGTCACAACCGGCTCGGACATTCCCTCCAGCTTAGTCCGACTAAAATCGTCCCCATGTGTGGAATCGTGGGATACGTCGGAGACAACAAGAGCCTGGAAGTACTCATGGGCGGTCTTCGCCGCCTGGAGTATCGCGGTTACGATTCCGCAGGAATCGCTGTGATCGACGACGAGGGGCGGCTCAACACCGCGAAGCGCGCGGGCAAGCTTGCGATGCTCAGCAACGAGTTGAAGCGGAACCCGATCAGCAACGGGAGTACCGGTATAGGTCACACCCGTTGGGCGACGCACGGGGGACCGACCGACCACAACGCCCACCCGCACCTGGGTGACAACGGTCGCCTGGCCCTGATTCACAACGGCATCATCGAAAACTTCGCTCCGCTCAAGGATGAGCTCCTCGCGGAGGGTTTCACTTTCGAGAGTGAGACCGACACGGAGGTTGCGGCCGTGCTGCTCGGACGCGAATACCAGCGCACCGGCGATCTCGGCGAGGCTTTCCGCAGTGTCGTGTCCCGGCTCGACGGCGCGTTCACCCTCTTGGCCGTGCACCAGGACCAGCCGGGTGTTGTCGTGGGTGCCCGTCGTAATTCGCCGCTCGTGATCGGTTTGGGGGAGGGCGAGAACTTCCTAGGCTCCGATGTCGCCGCATTCGTCGAATACACCCGCCGAGCGGTCGCCATCGGGCAGGACCAGATCGTCACCATCACTCCCGGTGCCGTCACGGTCACCGATTTCGACGGCAACCCCGTTGAGACGGAGGAGTTCGACATCGCCTGGGACGCATCCGCGTCCGACAAGGGGGGCTGGTCCAGCTTCATGGCGAAGGAGGTCTCTGAGCAGCCGGAGGCGGTTGCGAACACGATTCTCGGTCGGATTATCGACGGTCAGGTTGTCATCCCGGAACTCACGGACCTCGGTGATGATCTGCTCGCCGGTATCCGTCGCATCGTCATCGTCGCCTGCGGGACCGCCGCTTATGCCGGTCAGACAGCCAAGTACGCCATCGAGAAGTGGGCGGGTGTCCCTGTCGACGTGGAACTCAGTCACGAGTTCCGTTACCGCGACCCGGTGCTGACTGCGGACACCCTGGTCGTCTCGATCAGCCAGTCCGGCGAGACCATGGACACCCTGATGGCAGTCAAGTACGCCCGCGAGGCGGGTGCCCGTGCCATCTCCGTCTGCAATACCCAGGGTGCGACGATTCCACGAGAGTCCGACGCGGTCATCTACACCCACGCCGGCCCAGAGGTCGCGGTCGCGTCGACGAAGGCGTTCGTCGCGCAGATCACAGCCCTGTACCTCTTCGCGCTGCACCTAGCGCGAGTGCGTGGTGCGCTCAGCCCCGAGGAGCTCGCCGCTCAGGCAGCTGAACTGCAGGCGATTCCGGAGAAGATCCAGATCGCCCTGAAGGAAGCCGACACTGTCCGCCAACTGGCGATGTGGATGTCGGATACCCGCGCGGTTCTCTTCCTCGGTCGTCACGTGGGTTTCCCGATCGCTCTGGAAGGTGCCCTGAAGCTCAAGGAGCTTGCCTATATCCACGCTGAAGGCTTCGCCGCCGGGGAGCTCAAGCACGGTCCCATCGCGCTGATCGAGCCCGGGCAGCCGGTCTTCGTCGTCGTACCGAGCCCGCGCGGGTCCGCCCACCTGCACCCGAAGGTTGTCTCAAACATTCAGGAGATCCGCGCGCGCGGGGCTCGCATCATCGCCATCGCGGAGCAGGGGGATGCCGCAGTCCTGCCCTTCGCCGACACCGTCATCCACATTCCGCTCGCCGCCCCCCTGTTCGAACCGCTGCTCGCAGTGATCCCGCTGCAGATCTTCGCCATGGAACTGGCCACGGCCAAGGGGTTGGACGTCGACCAGCCCCGCAACCTGGCTAAGTCCGTCACGGTGGAGTAGCCGGCCGTGATCAGGGGGATCGGTGTGGACGTCGTCGACCTGGCGCGTTTCGTTCGCCAGATCGAACGCACCCCCCGCCTGGTGCCCCGCCTGTTCACAGAGAACGAGCGCGGTCTGCCCGCCCACTCCCTCGCAGCTCGCTTCGCCGCGAAGGAGGCGCTGATCAAAGCTCTCGGTGACAGTGCCGGCATCACCTGGCAGGAGATGGAAGTAACCACCGACGCCGGCGGCAACCCCGAGTTCCGGCTGCATGGCAAGGCTGTCGAAGCCATGGCCGCCCGGCAGATCACGAGCGTTCACGTGACCATGACCCACGACGCTGGTGTCGCCGTCGCCTTCGTTGTCGCCGAGGGCTTCTGATGTCAGGGTTTCGGGAGGCCACGGTCAGCCTCACGGCCATCGCCCGCAACGTGGCGACGCTCCAGAACGAGATCGGCGCCCCGCATACGATGGCTGTCGTCAAGGCGAACGGGTACGGTCACGGGTCGGTCCCCGTCGCCCGGGCCGCGCTCGCCGCTGGCGCCGACTGGCTCGGTGTCGCCGACATCGAAGAGGCCCGTGAGCTGAGGGACGCCGGAATTGACGCTCCCATCCTTGCCTGGCTGCACGGTCCGGAAGCTGATTTCGGCCACGCTGTTGCCCGTGACGTGGACCTCGGCGTCTCGTCGCCGCACCAGCTCCTTCGGGCGGCCCGGGCGGCAGAGCCGGCCGGGCGGCCGGCATCCGTGCATCTCAAACTCGAGACCGGACTCAGCCGGAACGGCGTCTCGGAACCGGATTGGGAGGATTTCCTCGCGCTGGCGTCCCGTTTGCAGCGCGAGGGGAGGCTGCGGGTGCGGGGGATATTCAGTCACCTCTCCAACACATCCCCGGCGGATGACGCCGAAGCCATTCGGAGTTTCGACCGTGGGCGGTCGGCCGCGGCCCAGGCGGGACTCGATCCCGAGTTGGTGCACCTGGCGGCATCCGCTGCGGCGCTACGCATCCCACAGTGCCGGTACTCCATGGTCAGGTTGGGCATCGCGCTCTACGGGCTCTCGCCCTTTGCCGACTCCGCGGCCGAGATCAGACTGGAGCCGGCCATGACCCTGCGTGCCCAGGTCGCCGCTGTTCGAAGCGTTCCCGCGGGCGCCGGGGTCTCCTACGATTACACCTGGCGCGCCCCCGGCAGGTCGAACCTTGCACTGGTTCCACTGGGCTACGCAGACGGTATCCCGCGGCAGGCTTCGGGAGCTGCCGGAGTGAGCATCGACCACCGCCCGTACCCGGTAGTTGGGCGGATCGCCATGGACCAGTTCGTGGTGAACCTTGGGCAGTCCCAAGCGGCAGTCGGCGACGAGGTGGTGCTGTTCGGGGACCCGGCCACCGGCGTTCCGTCCGCATCCGACTGGGCCGAGGCGGCCGGCACCATCAACTATGACATCGTCACTCGCATCGGCCGTCGCGTCCCACGCGTATACGTAAGCTCATGACCCGACCCGGCCGCCACGTCATCCCCGACGCCGACAGTATGCATGCTTTCGGCGTTGAGCTCGCGAGCACTCTTCGCGCGGGTGACCTGGTCGTGCTCACGGGACCGCTCGGCGCGGGGAAGACGACACTTACCCGTGGGCTCGGCGAGGGGCTCGGCGTGCGCGGCGCAGTCACTAGCCCGACGTTCGTGCTGGCCCGGACGCATCCGAGCATGGCGGGTGGCCCGTCCCTCGTCCACGTCGATGCGTATCGGCTCTCCAGCGCCGTGGAGCTCGACGACCTCGACATCGACTTCGCCCACTCGATCGTGGTTGTGGAGTGGGGTCGGGGGATGCTCGACGGCATCACCGAATCATGGATCGAGATCGAGATCGAGCGTCCCGTCGGGGCCAGGGTGGTTGAGACGGACGTCGGTGGCGATGCGAGCGAGGATGCCGATGCCCTCGACTCTGACGAGCCTCGCACCGTCACCGTAACGGCGTTCGGGCCGCGGTGGGCGGCATAGGCTGGACAGGTGCTACTCGCTATTGACACCTCCGCTGGCACCAGTGTGGCCCTGGTCGACCGCGACCGGGGAGTCATCGCCGAACTGGGTACGACCGACACGATGCGTCACGCGGAGGTTATTGGCCGTCTGATCGCCGAGTGCCTCGATCAGGGCGCAGTCGCCGTCTCCGATCTGTCCGGCGTAGCCGCAGGGATGGGACCGGGGCCATTCACGGGCCTCCGAGTAGGCATCGCAGCGGCACGGGTGTTCGCCCTCGGGGCCGGAAAGCCGGTTGTGCCAGTGGTCAGTCATGACGCACTCGCGCACGATTTCTACAGCTCCGGCGCTACCAGCGAGTTGCTTGTCGTTACCGATGCGCGCCGCCGTGAAGTGTACTGGTCGGCTTACGCCGGGCTCGACGACGCAGGCCTTCCGGTGCGCACCGATGGGCCGGGCCTCGCGAAGCCGGACTCCCTTCTCCTGGCAGATTTTCCGCACCGCCACCTGGAGCGGCTGAATGCCTCGGCCATTTCCGCTGGCGCCCTCGGAATGGTCGCTGAACTCACCTTCGCCGCAGGCCGTCCGGCAGCCAACGACGAGCCGCTCTACCTGCGCTCACCCGACGTTACGCTGTCACCCGGTCCGAAGAGGGTGAGCTGAGTGACCTGGCAACTGCGTCACGCGACTCGTGACGACGTCGATGCCATCATGGTTCTGGAGACGAGCATCTTCGGAAACGATGCCTGGTCGGCGGACATGATGACCAGGGATGTCGCGAACCCGTCGTGCTACTACCTCGTCGCCTTCCGCCCTGATGAGCCGGGGAAGATTGTGGCGTACGCCGGGGTTCTTGCGCCGCCTCGCGGCCTCGAGGGCGACATTCAGACCATCGCAGTCTCAGAGGCAGCGCGCGGTCGGGGGCTGGGCCGCGTGCTGATGTTAACCCTCATCGCTGAGGCGAGGAAGCGCGGCGCCCGACACCTCTTTCTCGAAGTTCGTGCGGACAACCCCTCCGCACAACGGCTCTACCGGCGGCTGGGCTTCGAGGAGATCGGCGTGCGCCGAGGCTACTACCAACCCGACGACGTTGACGCGATCGTCATGCGCCTCGTTATACCCGCGTCCGAGCCCGCACTGACCGGCGACACCGGCGACACCGGGAAGGAGAACGGGTGAGCGAGAACGCACCCCTTGTGCTGGGGATCGAGACCTCCTGCGACGAGACAGGTGTGGGAATCGTCCGCGGGACCGCGCTGCTGTCGAACACCATCGCATCCTCCATGGACGAGCATGCGCGTTACGGCGGCGTCGTTCCGGAGGTCGCAGCGCGTGCGCACCTGGAGGAGCTGGTGCCTACGATCAACGCGGCCGTAGCGGAAGCGGGTATCCGTCTCGACCAACTCGACGCAATCGCCGTCACCAGCGGCCCCGGACTCGCCGGTGCCCTCATGGTCGGTGTCGGGGCGGCGAAGGCACTTGCGGTCTCCCTCGGCAAGCCGCTTTATGCCGTCAACCACCTGGTTGGTCATGTGGGGGCCGATGTGCTGGGCACGGGGACCGACGGCGACGGCCAGGAGCCGCTCGAGTACCCGACGATCGCCCTGCTCGTCTCCGGCGGGCACACGTCGCTCCTCCTCGTCAGGGACCTCGTCTCCGACGTCGAACTTCTCGGCGAGACGATCGACGACGCTGCGGGGGAGGCGTTCGATAAGGTCGCGCGGGTCCTCGGTTTGCCCTACCCCGGCGGACCTCAGATCGACCGCGCCGCAGTGGGCGGAGACCCTCGCGCGATCCGATTCCCCCGTGGGCTCAGCCAGCCCAAGGACATGGCGAGGCACCGCTACGATTTCTCCTTCTCAGGTTTGAAGACGGCGGTCGCCCGGTGGGTGGAACAGCGTCAGGATGCAGGAGAGCCCGTGCCCCTGGCTGATGTGGCCGCAAGTTTCCGTGAGGCCGTCGTCGACATCTTGCTTACCAAGGCTATCGCCGCCTGCCGGGACCACGAGGTGCCGCGCCTCCTCCTCGGCGGGGGGGTGGTCGCCAACGCCCGCCTGCGTCAGGTTGCCGAGGAAAGAACCCATGCTGCCGGCATCGCTCTGCGCGTTCCGCCCTTCTCCCTGTGCACCGACAACGGCGCGATGATTGCCGCGCTCGGTGCCCAACTGGTGATGGCGGGACGCCCGCCGTCCACGCTGGACTTCGGTGCCGACTCCACCCTTCCGGTCACTGAGATCCAGGTATGACTCCCGCTCGGATCGCCGGAGGCGATATTCTGGCGCCAGTGGCACTGCAATTTCCCCGCTCTCGTTGGTACCTGCCGGGGTGGTTGACCCCGTTGCACTGCCGAATCAACGGTTTCACAAAGGAGTCTCGATCATGACCGACCCCAACCTGCCACCCGGATATCAGCCCCCCGCAGGACCGGCGTACCAGCAGAATGCTTACCCGCAACATGCGGGTTATCAGCAGGCCGGACCCGGGCAGGGTCCGGCCCGGTACAACGTGCTGTCGATCGTCTCCCTGGTCTCCGCCTTCTTCATCCCGCTGGCTGCAATCATCACGGGCCACATCGCCCTCGGCCAGATCAAGCGGACCGGTGAGCAGGGTCGCGGCCTCGCTATCGCGGGTCTGGTGCTCGGCTACCTGGGGGTGTTCGTGTTCCTCGTTGCTCTGGTCGCCCTCCCCGCCCTGCTGGCGGCGCTCAGCCAGGTACCCATACCCAGTCCTACACCCGCAGGATGAAGTCAGCGCGGGACCCCCGCAGCTATTGCACTGTTGCACGGAGAGGATGAACACTCATGAGTGATCCGAACAGCCCCAACGCTCCTGGAGTTCCGGACGTACCGCACGTACCGGAGGTGCCGGGGGTCCCCGACATCCCGGAACGCAACGGAACCAGCGGTGCCGCCGGTAGAGCAGGTGTCGATGAAGGCGGTACCGCCCCTGCTGCCGTGCCTCTTCCACCCACCGCCCCCTGGTACGGTGGCCCGGCGTCGCCAGCTCCGCCCTACGGAGCTCCCTCTCCTCCTTCCGCTCCACCGGGTTACGGCGCTCCTGCTTACGGAGTGCCGGGATCAGGCTCCGTACCGTATGGCGCGTCGACCGGTGCGTCATATTCCGGCGGTCCTGCCGTAAAGCAACCGGTACTCAGCATCATCTCGCTGGTCGCGGGCATCATCGGCCTGATCGGCTTTCCTATCGTGGGCTTCATTCCCATCGTTGGAGGAATCCTCGGGTTGTTCATCCCGGCGGCGGCGGTGGTGCTCGGGTTCCTGGGCAAGAACATGGAACCGCAGGCGAAGGGATTCTGGATGACCGGCATCATCACCGGGTTCGTCGGCATCGTCCTCTCGCTGGTCAGCATCGTCATCTGGAGCGTGCTGTTCGCCACCTTCCAGTCGGGACAGGCCTTCTGACCCGGCCCCTCGTGTCTGGTGCGTCCTGCGGAAGCGTGAAGCCCTGAGATGAGTACACCATCTGACCGGATGCCCGACCGGAGGCGCCCTTGCCGGTCGGACGCTCCAGAGCGGCGCACGGAGCGAAAGCAGGAGCCGGAGCCGGGACGGGAGCCGGAGCGGGAACGGGAGCCGGAACCGGGACGGGAGCCGGAACGGGGACGGGAGCCGGAACGGGAGACGGGACGGGAACGGCCCCGTTCTGACCTGCCCCACTGGAACGACTTCCCCCACCGGTTCGAGCCGCCGCGCGGGTTCGCACCACCCCAGCAGGGCCCCGTGGCGGACCAGCTGTCCTGGGAATCGGCGGCCGCTGCGCCGGGCGTATGGGTCCCCGACGTGAACAGCGTCGATGGCCCGCCACCGCGTGCGTCCCGCTCGCCCCGGTCGATGTTCGCCCTGGCCATGACCTCCCTGGCGTGCGGCGCCCTAGGCCTAGTCGTGGGCATTTTCGGTGTGTGGGGAGCCCCGCTGTCACTTGCGGCCGTGGGCATGGCTCTGGGGGCTCGGCCGAGACGGAGGCGAGCGCCGATGGTCTGGGTGTTCGGTCTCGTCACTGGCATGGCGGGTATCGGGATGTCGCTGCTCTGGCTCCTTATCGCAGCCGGAGTCGTAGCAATGCCGGGTGGCTAGGCGGGTGTGATCGCAGAGAAGCGTCAGACCCGTTCCGCCAGTAACGCAACCCTATGACCGGCAGCCCGGGTGATGATGAGGGTTGCCGACTCAGGACCTTTCGGACGCAGGCGCGTGCGCAGGGCAGCAGGATCGATATCCACCCCCCTTTTTTTGATTTCCAGCGTGCCGATGCGGCGCTCATGAAGAGCCGAGCGCAGCTTCTTCTCGTCGGCCGGGAGCGTTTCGAGCACTCGGAAGGCGGTCGCGAACGGAGTGTCGACCACGGTGTCGGAGGTGAGGTATGCGATGCCTTCGCTCAGCATGCGCGCATCGAGTGATCGGGTCAGGTCGCCGATGAGGCGGGCACGGATGACGGATCCGTCGGGTTCGTAGACATAGTCACCGAGGGGACCTACGGCGGCATCCTCACTGTCGGCCTCGGCAGTGAGTTCCGCCACGCCGGAAGCCGTGAGGATGAGGGCGGCGCGGCGGACCCCCTCACGGCTCAGCACCCCGAACCACAGCCCCATCTCCACCAACTGACCGTCGACGGATACCCATTGGGCCTCAGCATCCTCCGGGATGAGGTCACGGTCATGGCCGGGCCCGAGCTTGACGCCGACGGGGAGCTTCGCCGCCAGCCCGTATGCGTAGCCGAGCGAGGGAGAGTAGTCCTCAGGTCGGGTCAGGCGGGACGTGTTGCCGTGCCCGGGGGTCCGCCTGGCCGGATCCAGCCACGCAGCGTCGTAGCCATCGAGGGTGAAGTTCTCGGCGTCTGCATGTTCGACCCGGGCATTCGCGAAAGGGGCGAGGTTGTAGCTGGCGACGGTCGCGGTGACTTCATCAGCGTCGACCGCGGTCACTGCCAGGTCCAGTGCAGCCATTGCCATCGCGTCGCCACCGATGCCACAGCCGAGGTCAGCCACCTGGTTGAGGCCCGCCGCCGCGAACCGGCCGGCGTGGAGGGCCGCCACTCTCAACCGGGTAGCCTGCTCCAGCCCCGCCTCGGTGAACAGCATCCGATTCGCGAAGTCGCCGAATTTCCCCGTCGCCTTGGCTCGCATCCGGGACTGGCTGAGAACGGCACTCACCAGGGCTGGCGAATGGCCTGCCTTACGCAGGTCGCTGACCATACGAACGACGTCTGCTGATGGTTCGTACGGCGGAAGGGAGTCCAGCAGGCGCAAGCCCTCGGGGGACAGCAGCGCGACAAGCTCGGAGCGATCCATCCCGTCACGGTAGCACCGATGTCTGGCACTCACGTTGCGTGAGTGCCAGAAGCCCCCTAAACTCGACTTAGCACTCTCAACGTGAGTCTGCTAACTCAAGTCTTAGTTCAAGAAAGAGGTCAACCGTGTCGGTCTCCATCAAGCCGCTCGAGGATCGCATTGTCATCAAGCAGGTCGAGGCAGAGCAGACCACTGCTTCCGGTCTCGTCATTCCTGACACCGCCAAGGAAAAGCCCCAGGAAGGCGAAGTCGTCGCCGTGGGCCCCGGCCGCATCGATGACAACGGCAACCGTATTCCGCTCGACGTCGCCGTCGGCGACAAGGTGATCTACTCCAAGTACGGCGGGACCGAGGTCAAGTTCGCTGGCGACGACCTGCTGGTCCTCTCTGCACGCGACGTGCTCGCAGTGGTAGTCCGCTAGCACGTACTGAACGATCGGGATCCCGGATGGCAAGGCCATCCGGGATTTTCGCTTTTCTGACGAGCCTACGATGGTTCACATGGCTGCTCTGAACTCCGCCCGAGCCACCGCGCCCCGACCCGAACGAAGCGAACACAGCAAGGGCCTTCTCTACGCGGTCACTGCCTACGGACTCTGGGGTGTTCTTCCGCTCTACTTCCTTCTGCTCGCGCCGACGGGGGCGTTCGAGGTTGTGGCATGGCGTGTACTGTTCTCGCTGGTCTTCTGCGCCATTCTCATCACGGTCACTCGTGGCTGGGCCGCGCTGGCAAGGGTTTCTCGCAAACCCAGGACGATGTGGACGATGGGGCTAGCCGGTGTCCTCATCTACATCAACTGGCAGACGTATGTAGTCGCGGCCCTGAGCGATCACGTCGTCGAAGCGGCGCTTGGCTACTTCATCAACCCCATCGTGACGGTCTTCCTCGGTGTTCTCATCCTGCACGAACGACTGAGGGCGATTCAGTGGGCGGCAGTCGGCATCAGCGTCGTCGCCGTTGTCGTCCTCGCAGTGGGGTACGGCTCCGTCCCGTGGATTTCGCTCATTCTCGCGTTCTCCTTCGGTCTCTACGGGCTGATGAAAAAGCGGGTCGGAGACCACGTCGACGCGGTCACCGGGCTGACGCTCGAGACGGCCTGGCTGGCGCCGATCGCCGTCCTCCAGTTGATCGTCGTTGCCGCGGTGTCGGGACTGACGTTCGGCACGGTGTCGCCGTCACATACCGTCGGGTTGCTTGCCGCCGGCGTCGTCACCGCGGTCCCGCTTCTGTTCTTCGCGTCTGCCGCGCGGAGGCTCCCGCTCACATATCTGGGACTCATCCAGTTCTTTGCGCCCGTGCTCCAATTCCTGGTTGGAGTTTTCATCCTGAACGAGCCCATGCCGCCTGGGCGCTGGGTCGGCTTCGGGCTGGTCTGGGTGGCGCTCGTGATCCTCACCGTCGACATGCTCGTCTCGGGTCGGTCACCGTCGAAAACGACACTGGAACCCGCATGAGACCCCTGAATAGGGCAGACATTCGTAACGATTTGACTCGGTTTCCACCGTTGCGCGGTGGTTACCTTGTTTCGTGTTCAGGCGGTCAATACTGTGACAGAACGGCAGTCGCTCGATTTCCGTGTTCTGCAATCACTCTTAGTCCCAAGGAGCAACATGAGCGTATTCGCGAAGGCCTCGGCCTCCCGCTCAGTCCGGGCAGTCGTCACTGGTGCCGCCATGATCGGCGTCAGTGCACTTCTCCTTACCGGATGCAGCAACAGCACGCCCGCCCCGGCTGCCAGCTCGGGATCCGACGCGCCCACTGCGGGCGGGGATGCAAACCCCATCGAGCCCGGCGAACGTGACCTCACCCTGAAAATCGGTACGATCCTCCCCCAGAGCGGTGAACTGTCCTTCCTCGGACCGCCCGAAGAAGCGGGTGTGGCGCTGGCGGTCAAGGACATCAACGAGGCAGATTTGGGCATCCAGGTCGAAGCCGTCTACCGCGACTCCGGTGACACCACAACAGACACGGCAACGGTATCGGTGACGGACCTGCTTTCGCAGGACGTCTCCGCGATCATCGGGGCGGCATCCTCTGGTGTCTCATTGACCGTCGTCGACCAGATCACCGGCGCAGGCGTGGTGCAATTCTCCCCCGCCAACACCTCGCCGGACTTCACGACCTATGACGACAACGGGCTCTACTGGCGCACCGCCCCCTCGGACCTGTTACAGGGCGAAGTTCTCGGCAACCAGATCGCTGAGGACGGCAACAGCACGCTCGGGCTGATCGTCCTGAACGATGCATACGGTACCGGCCTCGCCGATGCCATCACCAGCACCTTCGAAGACGCCGGCGGAGAGGTCGTCGCGACGTCTTTGTTCAATGAGGGTGACGCCAACTTCGCCACCCAGATCGCCGACGTCACAGCCGCCAGCCCTGACGCCGTCGCGATCATCGCCTTCGCCCAGACGAAGACGATTGCGCCGCAACTCGTTGGGACGGGATTCCCCGGCGGCAAGCTCTACTTCGTCGACGGAAACCTCAAGGACTACAGCGCCGACCTCGCTCCCGGCCTCCTCGCCGGTTCGAAAGGCACGCTGCCGGGCCTGGACGTCAACAAGCTGGGGGACTTCACCGAACGCCTCAAGGCCATCGACCCGGAGCTTGAAGATTACAGCTACGCGGCCGAGTCCTACGACGCGGTCATGCTGATCGCCCTAGCCGCGTACGCTGCCAACGACACGAGCGGTGAGAAGATCGCCAGCTACCTGCGTCAGGTTTCCGGTGGCGCAGGCGACGGCGAGAAAGTCACCGACATCACGAGTGCTGCCGATGCACTCTCGAACGGCGATCAGATCGACTATGACGGGTTCTCGGGACCGATCACGTTTGACGAGAACGGCGACCCGACCGAGGCCACCATCGGTATTTACGAGTACGACGAGAACAATACCTACGTCAACAACCGCCTGAATTAGGCCAGACGCAAGAAGGGCCCCGGCTACGGCCAGGGCCCTTCTTGTGTGCAGGGATTGGTGAGCGAGGCGGATGTGCCGTCAGTCCTGGCCGAGGGTTCCCAGGTAGAGCCCGATCACTTTGGGGTCGTTGAGCAGCCCGCGCCCTGTTCCCGTATACGCGTCGCGGCCCTGGTCGAGCACGTAACCGCGGTCGCAGATCTGCAGGCACCGGCGGGCATTCTGCTCCACCATGATCGTTGTCACGCCGGCGCGGTTGATCTCCTTGACCCGAAGGAACGCCTCATCCTGGCGCACGGGCGACAGCCCCGCCGAGGGCTCATCGAGCAGAAGCACGTGCGGCCCCATCATGAGCGCGCGCGACATCGCGACCATCTGGCGTTCGCCACCGGAAAGCGAGCCGGCACGCTGACTGAGGCGCTTGCCAAGTTCGGGGAAGATCTCGGTGACGAACTCGAGGCGTTCTGCCAGCCCTTTGGGCTTTTGGAACATGCCCATCTCCAGGTTCTCCCGGATAGTCAGGGTAGGGAAGACGTTGTTCGTCTGAGGCACGAATCCCACACCCTTGGAGACGAGCCTGTTGGCCTTCAGGTTGGTGATGTTCTCGCCCCGCAGGCGGATCTCTCCGTCGCGGACTTTGACCTGGCCGAAGATGGCCTTCAGCAGGGTGGACTTCCCGGCTCCGTTCGGCCCGATTATTCCGATCAGCTCGCCGTCGCGAGCGGTGAGCGAGCACGAGTTCAAAATGTTGACACCGGGCAGATAGCCGGCGGTCACGGTGCGCACTTCCACCACCACCGCCGCCGCGTCCGACGCGACGTCGCGAGCGGTCAGCGGGCTAGAGTTCGTCATCGATAAGCTCCTTCATGG
>JAODMM010000269.1 GCA_025465015.1 Cryobacterium sp.
AGGTTCCCGCCTACGAGTACGCGCACCCGATCGAACTGCTCGAGCTCACCATCAGCCGGGGCCACAAGCCCCTTTTCGTCGCGCTCGACGGTATCACCGATCCGCGTAACCTCGGTGCGATCATCCGCTCCACAGCGGCGTTCGGCGGGCACGGCGTCATCGTGCCGCAGCGCCGCTCAGTGGGAGTCACGGCGTCCGCGTGGAAGACCTCGGCCGGTGCCGCGGCTCGCACGCCCGTGGCGATGGCAAGCAACCTCACTCAGACCCTCAAGGCGTTGAAGGAGCGCGGTGTGTTCGTCCTCGGACTCGACGGCGATGGCGACACAGCTCTCCCCGGGCTCAGCCTCGCCGATCGCCCGGTCGTCGTCGTCGTCGGCAGCGAAGGCAAGGGGCTGTCTCGCCTCGTCACGGAGACCTGCGACGCGGTGGTGTCGATCCCGATCAGTTCAGGGACTGAGTCCCTGAACGCTGGTATCGCGGCATCCGTGACCCTGTATGAAATCTCGAAGCTGCGCGCCGAAGCGAGGAACGCCTCTTAGCGCACGACCAGCCGGTGATAAGGCTCGTCGTGGCCGTCCCCAGGCCGGTTGCCTTCAGGCCTTCAGAGCTGCGGGCCTCCGGGCTCTGAGGGTCTGAGGGTCTGAAGGCAGCTTTCAGGCTTTCAGACCCTCAGACGCCAATCTTCGGCGTCTTCGGCGTCGTCCAACGTCGTGATCGGCACGGTGATGGCTCCGGTGGGTGGTTCGATCACCGTGGCTTCGTCGCGCCGGTGGCGAAGAATGTCCTGCACGTAGGACGTGACCGCTTCTGCGAGGGGGATGTCCCGGGACTGGTTCTGCGCCATGAACCAGCGGTGGTCCAGAAGTTGGTGGAACACCTCTGCCTGCTCGAGTTTCCCCTTCAGCTCCCGCGGGATCGCCCGGACGACGGGTTCGAAAACTCTCACCAACCACTCGTGCGCCAGCATCTCTTCGTCTGCCTCAGGGCCGCCGTAAGCCGCTCGGTAGGAGTCCAGATCGTTGAGGAGTCGCCTGGCCTGGTTCTCCTGTGCGTCGAGGCCGGTGAGGCGAAGGAGTCGCCGCTGGTGGTGTCCCGCGTCGACGACCTTCGGTTGGATCCGAACAGTCGTGCCCTTCTCATCCGTTCTGATGGCCAGTTCCTCGATGTCGAAACCAAGGTCGTTGAGACGGTCCACGCGCTCTGAGATGCGCCAGCGTTCGGAGCTTGAGAACGATTCCGAACCGGTGAGTTCCTTCCAGAGCAGGCGGTAGGCGGCGACGATTCCGCTGCTGACCCGCACCGGGTCGAGTTCGTCGGTGACGCGGCCCCCGGCTTCGAGATCCATCAGCTCCCCCGCGATGTTCACGCGCGCGATCTCCAGGTCGTTCTCGCGTTGACCATTGGAAAGCCCGCCCGAGTACAGCTGCCCGGTCTCGGCGTCGACGAGGTAGGCGGCGAACGCTCCCGCATCGCGGCGGAAGAGGGTGTTGGAGAGTGAGACATCACCCCAGAAGAAGCCGACCATGTGCAGCCGCACGAGAAGCACCGCCAGGGCATCCACGAGACGCGTTGCGGTGTCGGGGCGGAGCGTCTGGGAGTAGAGCGCCCGGTAGGGAAGTGAGAACTTCAAATGCCGGGTGACTAGCACGCAGTTCAGGGGGAGGCCCTCTTCGTCGGTGCGGTTGTTGATCACAGCGACCGGTTCGACGCAGGGAATCTCAAGTCCCTGCAGTGTTCGCAGCATTTCGTACTCACCGCGTGCCATCTCGCTGGTCGTCTCCTTGACCGCAACGACGCGACCGCTGAGGTGGGCGAAGCGCACCAGGTGCCGAGAGATCCCCTTGGGAAGCGAAGCGATGTTCTCGTGAGGCCAGGCGTCGAGGGGTAGGTGCCAGGGTAGGTCCAGCAGGGCAGGATCGGCCGTCGCCGAGATGATGTTCAGGGATCCGCTCATGGTGCGAGCCTAGTCCGAGCGAAGTGGCGTCGGCTTCGGTCGACCCCGATGCGCCCGCGTCGCAATGACGAACCGGCCGGCCGGAGCACGCGCTCCAACCGGCCGGTTCGTCATTAATCGCTCTGTCTCAGTCGGTCACAGCACCGCCGAGGCGTTGGCCGCTCTCAGCGTCGAACAGGTGCAGGTGGTTCGGCGTCGGGGTCAGGTAGACCTGGTCGCCCATGGAGGGGTGGATTCGACCGTCGACCCGCGCCACGATATCGGTGCGCTTTCCTGCGACAGTGGAGTGACCGTAGAGGTAGCCGTCGGCACCCAGTTCCTCGACGAGATCGACCTCGACTTGCAAGCCCTCTCCCGGCGTGGCCGACACGTGGATGTCCTCGGGGCGGACGCCGATCGTGACCTGCTTGCCGGTCGTGCCGGCGAGGGTCTCCCGCTGCACCGGAATGGTCGAGGTTCCGAACCGGATCCCGCCATCCTCCGCGTCGGCCAGGAACAGGTTCATGGCGGGGCTGCCGATGAAGCCGGCGACGAACACGTTGTTGGGCTTCGCGTAGAGATCGCGCGGGGTACCGACCTGCTGCAGGACGCCGTCTTTCAGTACCGCGATGCGGTCACCCATGGTGAGGGCCTCGGTCTGGTCGTGCGTGACGTAGACCGTGGTGACACCCAAGCGGCGCTGCAGCGAAGCGATCTGCGTGCGCGTCTGCACGCGTAGCTTGGCGTCGAGGTTCGACAGCGGCTCGTCCATGAGGAAAACTTGCGGCTGGCGCACGATCGCGCGGCCCATGGCCACGCGCTGGCGCTGGCCGCCGGAGAGCGCCTTCGGCTTGCGGTTGAGGTACGGCTCGAGGTCGAGCAGCTTCGCGGCCTCAAGAACGCGCGTTGCGCGCTCATCCTTGTTGACGCCGGCGATCTTGAGCGCGAAGCCCATATTCTCGGCGACCGTCATGTGCGGGTACAGGGCGTAGTTCTGGAAGACCATCGCGATGTCGCGGTCCTTCGGTGGCACATCCGTCACGTTGCGCTCGCCGATGAAGATGTTGCCGTCGTTGACTTCTTCGAGGCCGGCGAGCATGCGCAGGGACGTGGACTTTCCGCAGCCAGACGGGCCGACCAGAACGAGGAATTCACCGTCGGCGACCTCGAGGTCGAGCTGGTCCACCGCGGGGCGGGTGGATCCCGGGTAAAGGCGGGATGCCTTGTCAAAAGTGACAGAAGCCATTATCTGTATTCTCCTTCACCGGCAGGTACGTGCCGGACGATCCGTTGTGAATGGGGTTTACGACCAGATGATGAAGCAACACTGGCCATCCTCCCCAGTATTGCATGAGCCGCCCTCACTCCTGCGCAGGACGGTCCAAGTCGAGACGAATGCGCCGGACCGCGTACAGCTCGTGTGTGGCCGATTCCCAGACTGCCGACCTAATATCTGGAGTGCATTTGCATACACAGTGCGTGCGATACCCCGACCCGGAGCGAGCATCCATGACCATTGACGGACCAAGCGAGAGCCGTCCTTCTCGAAATCAGCGACGCGACATCGCCCGGGAGAAGGCCCGGCAGTTGCGCGAAGAGCAGAAGAAAAAGGACCGTCGCAACAGGGTCTTCCTCCAGGGGGGCATCGCGGTCGCGGCACTCGCGATTGTCGTCCTCGTGGCACTGGTCATCATGAACTCGATCCGCCCAGCCGGTCCCGGACCGGCGAATATGGCCAGCGATGGCATCCTTCTCACCGAAGGGATGACGCCGGTTGAGACCCCGGCTCTCAAGCCTGACGCCGAGCCCGTCGCTTCGAAGCCCGATGAATCGGGCACTGTGGCCGACATCCGGATGTACGTCGACTATCTCTGCCCCTTCTGCGGTCAGTTCGAAGCCACCAACAGCGAACAGATCGGCCAGTGGGTGCAGTCAGGCGCGGCGACCGTCGAGATTCACCCGATATCCATCCTGACGAGCAAATCCGCGGGAACTCAATACTCCCTCCGCGCGGCGAACGCCGCGGCATGCGTGGCCAACTATTCGCCGGCCGACTTCTACGCGTTCAACGCCGCCATGTTCGCCGACCAGCCGGAGGAGGGCACCGAGGGGCGTAGCGATGAGGAGATCAAGGACATCGTCAGGGCGTCGGGCGTGACCAAATCTTTGTCTCAAATCGATTCGTGCATCGATGAGAATCGCTACAAGTCGTGGGTGCTCTCCGCCACCGATCGCGCGCTGACCGGTCCGCTGCCCAACGCGTCCATCCCGGCGGTGACCGGCACCCCGACCGTACTGGTCAACGGCAAGCAGTACGTTGGGGCATTGGACGACCCTAAGGAGTTCGCGTCGTTCGTGCTGCAAGCCGCCGGCGAGACCTATTCCACCGCCACGCCGACGCCGAGCGCAACAGAGACACCGACCCCTGCTCCTGCCGGCTGAACGGGGTGGCGGAGCCGAGCGGTCCCGGCGTCATTTAGGATGGATGGTCGAGGCGCAATCGGCCTCATGCCGGCCTGGCGCAATTGGTAGCGCACCGCTCTTGTAAAGCGGGGGTTACGGGTTCGAGTCCCGTGGCCGGCCCTCAGGGAGTGCTGAGGAAGTGTGCCGGGTCGATGGCAGGGCTGGAACCAGGCTTAAGTTCTACCGGCACCCCTCCCACATAGAGCCAACCGAGCAGTTCCTCCTTCTCGGTCAGCCCGTGCATGTCGCTGACCTGTCGTGAGCGTGTGAACGGCCCGGTGCGCCACATCACGCCCCAACCTGCGTCCGCCAGGAGCAGGCCCAGGAGGTGACCCACGCCGGATGCCGCGACATCCTGTTCCCACGCGGGGACCTTGGGGCTCACCTTCCGGCTGGCAACGACGGCTACGAGCAACTCCGCCCGCAGCGGCTTTCCCGCCAACCGCTCGGCGTCGACACCCGTTCGTCCGGATGCGTCCACCAGCGCGGCTCCCAGCCGCACCCTGTCATCGCCGCGCAACTCGATCAGTCTCCACGGACGCAGCCCGCCATGATCGGCGACGCGCCCCGCCGCCGCGATGAGGCGGAGCAACTCCTGCGTGCTCGGAGTGTCGGCTGTAACCCGGGGATACGACCGACGTGTCAGGACCGCGTCGAGAAGCTCAGCCACCGCCGGTTACTCGGACGGTGTGAAGTTGAGCGAGATGGAGTTCATGCAGTAACGATCGCCCGTGGGGGTACCGAAGCCATCCGGGAAGACATGTCCGAGGTGCGAACCGCAGTTCGCGCAGCGCACTTCAGTCCGCACCATTCCGAGCGTGTTGTCCTCAATCAGCTCGACCGCCTCCGGCCGTACCGACTCGTAGAAACTCGGCCAGCCGCATCCGGAGTCGAATTTGGTCCCGCTCTTGAACAGTTCTGCGTTGCAGGCGCCGCAGGTGTACACGCCGGCGCGGCCTTCATCGAGCAGTTCGCCGGTCCAGGCGCGCTCCGTGGCGGCACCTCGAAGCACCTGGTACTGCTCGGGGCTCAACTCTTCACGCCACTGGGCGTCAGACTTCTTGACCTCGTAGTCCATAATTTGGGTCCTTCCTCATGCAGATCCTCAGGTGATGTCCACCCTCACAACCCTAAACTCGCGTGGGCCTTCAGACATTCCACCCTGACGGACTGGAAGCGAACTCCCACTCGGGGATTCTCGCCTTGGCGCCGTGCCGCTCGAAGGACATCCAAGGTGGCGCAAATAGGATGGCGATTACTACGGCCTCTCCCAGGCCCGGGATGTTCGAGAAAAGGAGGGG
>JAODMM010000047.1 GCA_025465015.1 Cryobacterium sp.
GACGACCAGCCTCAGGTTCGCTTCGATGAAGCGTGTCTTGGCCCGGCATCCGTCGTTGACCAGCCACGCCAGTTCCCGGCGGAGAGCCGGGTCATCAACGCCCTGGGAGAGTTTCTCATCGGCGAAGAGGCCAACCTCTATGCGGCGGGCTAGATTGACCTCGTCTTCGGCGGTAAGGAGCGGCCCACGTCCGATCATCCGGAGGTAATCCCCGAAAGCGTCCGAGCCCTGCGCGTACGAGGAATTGGCGGGGCCATGCACCAAGGAACTCATGCAGCCACCCCCGTCAGCGGGACCTGCAACCCGAAGGTTCCGTGCTCCGGCATCCCCGCTGCGGCAGCGACCTGGAGCCCGGCGACGACTTGCGGACCAGCGGTGACGAACGAGGCGCGCGCACGCTCGAACGAGAAGTAGTACGTGCGCTCAAGTGGGTGACCCAGCTTCATCACCTCGAAGGCGTCCCCGACTTGGCGGATGAAGCCCAGGAGACCGAACGGGTCGCCCACCGGGAAGGCGCTGTCGGTTACTCTCCATTCGGCAGGCGAAAGCTCGAGTGTTCCGACATCGGCGAGGGCTTGTGCTTCGTGGGTGACGCCGTACATACGACCTCCGTGTCGTGGAAGAAAGGTTTGACTGGAGGTTTAAGTAGACCCGTGACGAGCGCCACCCGTAAGGGGGTTGACTTGCGCCCCTGGGTGGCGGTATTTGCGCAGGTGACGCCCGGCTCAGTGTCAGGATTCGCGCTTGTCGGCGCCGGATTCGCCGTCGTCGCCGTTCCCGAGGCGGATCTCGCGCCCCTTCAGGACGTCGGCTGCTTCCTTGTCAGCGGCCTTCTCGCTCAGCTTCGTATCCCGTGGGGGAAGCTGCAGCTTCTCCTCCGCCTCGATGCCCCCCTGAAGTTGACGACCGCGTTCCATCTCAGAGTCGAACTCGGCACCGAAGAGCAGAGCAAGGTTGGCGATCCAGAGCCAAAGAAGGAAGACGATGACGCCGCCGAGCGAGCCGTACGTGCGGTCGTAGTTGGCGAAGTTGCTCACATAGAACCCGAACGCCAGTGAGGCGATGGCGAGGATGGTCACAGCGAGAAGGGATCCCACGCTCATCCACCGGAACTTGGGTTGCTTCACGTTGGGCGTGGCGTAGTAGAGGAGATCGACGATCAGCACCACGGCGAACACCAGCACCGGCCACTTGAGGATCGACCAGATGAAGACCGCAGTGTCGCCAAGCCCGAAAATGTTGCCGAGCGCCTCTGCGACGGGTCCGGAGATGACGAGGGTCGTCGCGATGACGACGATGAGCAGGACGATGATGAGGGTGACGAGGAGCTGCATGGGGCGCAGCTTCCAGGCGGGGCGTCCTTCGTCGATCTCATAGATACGGTTCATCCCCCGGCCGAAGGCGCCGACATAGCCGGATGCGGACCAGAGCGCGACGACGACGCCGGTGACCAGCGCGAACCCGGCTGCCTGGGACTGGGTGAACTGGGCGACGGTGTCTTCGAGGATTCCGCTGGCCGGGCCCGGTGCCACCTGCGAGATGATCTGCAGGAGGGCATCAGTTCCCTGCTTCGCCTGCCCGATGATCCCCAGCAAAGAAACGAGGGCCAGGATGCCCGGAAAGAGCGCCAGGACAAGATAGTAGGTCAGGGCCGCGGCCAGGTCGGTGCACTGGTCGGCCGTGAACTCATGCAGGGTCTTGCGAAGAATGAACTTCCACGCCGGCTTCTTCAACTCCTGGGGGCTGTCTGGTTTCGCATCGGCGTCTGGCGAAGGCGCATCCGCTCTTGCCTTACTTTCACCCGTCTCGGACATCTCGTCTACTCCGGTCTCTCGCTGTGGCGGTTACAGTACCCGTCACAGCGAGAACAGCAAGCGCAAACAGGGCCAGCGCCGCCGGATTGTCGCGGAGGACGAACCGTGGGGTGAACTTGGCTGCCAACTGTGCCAGGGTACGGCGGATCTCATCCCTGGTCAGGGCGAGGTCGAGCCGGATGACGTTTAAGCCGGCACCTTCGGGAGGTTCCGCCGGTCGGGGGGTCACAGCCATCGGGCCCCGTCTCGCCCTGTGCTGAGACCCGGACCGGTATCGGCCTCCGCGCTCGCCCCGGCATGCGACCGAAGCCATTTGACGCCAGTCAAGGCGAGGATGCCGACGATCAACAGGAGCGCCGCGAGCACGATGAGCGTAGCGAGCCAGGGTGGCAGCACCCCGGCGAGCGCTACAGCAGTCAGTGTGACCAGGCAGCCGAGGACGAAGAAGCCCACGAAGGCAGTCCCGGCGAACATGCCCGCGCCGGCCAGGATACCTGCGCGCCGCCGCTGCGCCTCGAGCCGGAACAGGGCCCGTTCGCCGCGCACAAGCCGCTGGACCTCGTCACGCAGGTTGCCGAGAAGCGCGAGTACCGACGGGACGCGTCCGGCGGTCGTGTCGGCTACTCCTACACGCTCTGGTTGCCGCTTGTCTTCCTCGGCCACGCGGTCAGACCTGAGGTGTCGGTGTTGTGCCGCCGGTGTCCGACTCGTCAGCGGCGCCTGAGGAGCTGGTGCCTGATTCGCTCGTGTCCGCGGGGCTTTCGCCCGGGTGGACCTCGGTTGTCGGAGCGTCTTTGGATGCCCCGTTGGAGTCCCCGGAAGGTCCGTGGCCCACTGCCTCGCTGATCTTGGCCTGCGCCGCCGCCGCCGCATCCTTCGCTGCCTGGCTAGCCTGTCCGACCGTTTTCTGCACGGCGGGGTCTGTCCAGACTTTCTGCGCCTGGGCTTTGATCTGCTCGTACGCCTGCCGGCCAGCCTTCGAGCCGAACACGTAGCCCGCGGCAGCGCCGGCCAGGAAAAGGATCTTGCCCTTCATAAGTTCTCCTTCAGTAGGTCGGTGTCGCCTTGACCCTATGCCCCCCGGGCGGGGGAGCATAGGGTTTACGATGATAATCGCAGCCTGTTACGAAGAGAGAAGGAAGGTACCCACGATGAGTGGCACTGACAAGATCCGGAACGCAGCTGAAGAAGCCCTCGGTAAAGGCAAGGAAGCCGCCGGCGATGCCACCGACAATGAAAGGCTCCAGGCCGAAGGGCAGGGGGACCAAACCAAGGCGAACTTGAAGCAGGCCGGCGAGAAGATTAAGGATGCTTTCAAGGGTTGACCCGTTGAGGTGACCTCGCTGAGGTAACCCCGCCGGGAGAGCCCGGCGGGGTTTTCCACGCCTCGGGACCCTCGGCGTCGGCCGTAGGCTGGGGATATGACGACCCAGGTTTCCGAGATCTTCGACGCCCGCGAGTGGCTGGACGTCGAGGGTTTCGAGTCTCTCACCGACATCACCTACCACCACGACCTCTCCGGCAGGGTTGCCAGGGTCGCCTTCAATCGGCCCGAGGTGCGGAACGCTTTCCGCCCCCACACGGTCGATGAGCTCCACGCGGCCCTTGAGCATGCTCGGGTGAACCCACGGATCGGCGTTGTCCTCCTCACCGGAAACGGACCCAGTCCCAAAGACGGCGGTTGGGCGTTCTGCTCCGGAGGAGACCAGCGGATCCGCGGGCGCGACGGGTACAAGTACGCGGAGGAGACTGGCGGCGGGAGCGTTCCCACCTCCCTCGGCCGGCTGCACATCCTGGAGGTTCAGCGGCTCATCCGTTTCATGCCTAAAGTCGTCATCGCGGTGGTTCCC
>JAODMM010000097.1 GCA_025465015.1 Cryobacterium sp.
TTCTCCTGGGTGTGGGTTATGAAGGAAATGGGGGGAAAAGGGCGAGGTCGTCCGGCAGGGCAGCGGCGTGCCCGAAGGCGCCTTGCCGGGTGCATGTGTCAGCGGCGCGGGAGACGGCATCCGTCAACGTCACGGCCGGATCCTCACCGCCAACGAGCCCGACGAGAACCCGGGCAATCACGGTGTCGCCCGCACCCAGCGTGTCGACGACGTCGCACCGGACCGCAGGCACCGAGTGGGAGCGGCCGCGTCCCACCAGCATGGCGCCGCGTTCACCCCGGGTCACAAGCGCCCACTCCGCTCCGGCCCTGTGCGCGGCGGCTGCGAGCTCATCGGCCTGCGCGGGGCCCAGCTCACTGCCGGAGAAGGATGCGAGGAAGCAATGGGGGGCGATGTCGGTGAGATGGGCCGCATCGCGCCGGGTCGAGAAATCGTACGACAGGCGGGCGCGGCGAGCGAAGCCGGCGAGTCGGTGGTCGAGTCCACTCGATTGGCTCACATGGACCGCGTCCTGCCTGCCAATGTGCTCGAGGTCGCCCTCGTCGGGTTCGAATCGGGACACGCCGAGGTCGAAGTGCAGGAAGACGCGGTCGCCGTCACGGTGGCCGATGATGCAGTAGGCGGTGTCTCCTGCGGTCGTCGTTCTCAGTCGCGCCACGTTCACGCCTTCCTCGGAAAGCGCGGCCCTGATGTGGTCGCCAGCGGCATCTGGCGCGATCGACCCGATATAGGTGGCCGCGGCGCCAGCTCGGCGGGCGAAAACCGACACATTCAGCGAGTTGCCGCCGGGGAACATCATGTGGAGGGCTGGGTAGCAGTCGACGACGTTGTCGCCGACGGCAACGATTGCGACCATAGTGCTTCTCCCTAGGGTCCGGGAGGACGCGGCGGCCCGAGCGGCCCGTCCTTGTCTGAGAACGTTACCACACAGGTGAGAGCGTTCTCATGTTCGCGGGTTCCTCCCGCCTCGGCCGCCCGCCTCTGGGCGGGCCTCTTGAGTGCCCGCCGCGGCTTCACGACAGGGTTCGCCGTAACCTTTCGGAGTGCGGCCGCCAGGTTTACGCTATGCAGCATCGGCACGCACCGGAGAGATCGGAGCGATATGACTGGCGCAGCGGTCAGGAGCGTGAGGGCCTCAGGTCCGGTTCCGCAGGGGATCGCCCTTCCCGGCATCATCCTCGGGATCGGGCTGGGCGGGTTCGCCGACGGTATTCTGCTGCACCAGGTGCTGCAGTGGCATCACCTGCTCTCGAGTTCCGCCACTGCACACATCGATATCGCCTCATACCCTGTCACCACAGTGCACGGCCTGCAGATGAATACCCTGTGGGACGGGATCTTCCATACCGTCACCTGGCTGGCTGTCCTAGTCGGGCTCGGAATCCTCTACTCGCGTCTGTCGGACCCACGCGAACGAGTCTGGGCGTCCCGCGTCCTATGGGGATGGATTCTTCTGGGGTGGGGCGTCTTCAACGTGGTCGAGGGCGTCATCGATCACCATCTGCTGGCTATCCACCATGTCGTCAGCGGCGAACACCAGATGCTGGCGGACATCCTCTTCCTGGTTCTCGGCGCGCTTCTCATCGTCGGGGGCTGGCTGGTGCAACGGTCGAGCACGCCGAGCGCTCACAGCACTCCGGTGACGCCTTCCGGACCTGACCGTGGGTTGCCTTCCCGGCGATGACCCTTCTCGGGAAGGACGAGCATGCCTACCACGCGGACCACTTGGCCGGCGGCGCCTTTCCGCTGCTTCTCATTGCGGTTGTTGCGGTGAGCTATCTCGCACTCGCCCGCCGGAGGAGTGCGGAGCCTCGGGGTTGGAACTTCGGGCGCACCACGGCGTTCCTGGGAGGCGTGGCACTCCTCGCCCTGGGCTTCGGCGCGCAGAGTTCCCCCTACCCGCCGGGCACCCTGCCGGCCCACATGTATCAGCATCTCCTCGTCGGAATGTACGCGCCGATCGGGCTGGTTCTGGGCGCCCCGATGACCCTGCTGCTGCGTTCACTGCCCCGGCGTCACGGGAGGAGAATCGGTCACCTCATGAGGTCGCGGTCCGTGCACGTCCTCGCACATCCGGTAACCGCTCTGGCCATGAATCTGGGCGGACTGGTGGTCCTCTATTTCACGCCCCTGTACGCTGCCGCAGAGGTGACCCCGATGCTGCACCAACTGATCACCGTGCATTTCCTGGTCACAGGAACGCTCTTCGTCTGGGCGATCGCGGGACCGGACCCGGCTCCGCGGAGGCCGTCGGTACCGGCCCGGCTCGTGGTCCTGGGTATCGCCATCGCCGGGCACGCCATCCTCTCGCAGCTCCTCTACGCCGGGCTGTTCGTGCGCGTCCCTGCGCTGCCCGCAGAGCTGCGCCAAGCGGGCGAGCTGATGTACTACGCGGGAGACATTGCAGAACTGATTTTAGCCTTCGCCCTCGTCTCCACCTGGCGACCGAACCCTCGCGGCACGTGGGGCCGCCATGGCGGTGGCGGGACGGTAAGCAAGCGGTTCACCGCGCTCACAAGCGGTTGACCGCCCTCACGCGAACGACAGCTGCGCCTTCCTCGTCGGAGGCGGCGAGATCGATCTCAGCACTGATGCCCCAGTCGTGGTCGCCGGCAGGGTCATCGAAGATCTGCCGAGCAGTCCAGACGGATGCCCCCTCTTCGAGGATCAGAAGTGCCGAGCTGCGAGCATCCGGACCGGTGAGAACCTCGTTGTGCTCGTCGAAGTATCCGTCCATGGCGTCGGCCCAGGCGTTGGAGTTGAAACCACTGGCACCATCGAGCGAGCCCAATTCGTCGTAGTCCTCCAGCGCAGCCAGCTGCACCCGGCGGAACAGCTCGTTCCGCACCAGCACGCGAAAGGCTCGAACGTTGGTGGTGAGCCGCCGCGGTGGAGGGGGCAGCACCGCATGCGCCCCCGCCTCGTGGGTAGCGAGGTCGGGATGGACGAGTTCCTCCCACTCGTCGAGAAGGCTCGAGTCCACCTGCCGCACCAGTTCACCGAGCCACTCGATGAGGTCGAGCAGATCCGCGCTCTTTGCATCGTCGGGGATGGTCTGACGTGCGGCCCGGAACGCGTCGGATAGGTATCGCAGCACGACACCTTCGCTCCGCGCCAGCTTGTAGAAGGCGACGAACTCGCCGAACGACATCGCCCGCTCGTACATGTCACGCACCACCGACTTCGGTCGCAGGGTGAAGTCGGCGATCCACGGCTGGGAGGCCTTGTAAGTATCGAAGGCCTGACCGAGCAGATCACCGAGCGGCTTCGGGTAGCTGATCTCCTCCAGCAGCACCATCCGCTCCTCGTACTCGATCCCCTCACGTTTCATGGCCACGACAGCCTCACCGCGAGCAACGAATTCCTGCGAGCTGACAACCGGGCGGGGGTCATCAAGGGTTGCCTCCACGATCGAGATCATGTCGAGGGCGTAGGTGGGCGACTCGGGGTCGAGCAGGTCGAAAGCAGCGAGCGCGAACGGGGACAACGGCTGGTTGAGCGCG
>JAODMM010000121.1 GCA_025465015.1 Cryobacterium sp.
ATCTCCGGCGGCTCCTATGTTCTCCTGAACATCGGGCTCGGCTTCGCATTCGGGCTGATGGTGGGTTGGGGAACCCGAGAGGCGCTCGTCATCGCGGGGATGACCGGTACCTCCTCGAGTGCCATCATCACCAAGCTCCTGATCGAGCTGCGCCGGCTGGCCAACACCGAGACCCCGATGATCCTGGGTGTGACCGTCGTTGGTGACATCTTCATCGCGATCTACTTGGCCATCGTCTCCGTCGTGCTCAGCGGCAAGAGCGAGGTGTGGCCCATCGTGCTGCAACTGAGCATCGCGTTTGTCTTTCTCGTCGTCATGTTCGCGGTGGCACGGTGGGGTGGTCGGGTCGTCTCCCGGCTCGTCAGAACGAAGGACGACGAACTCTTCACCATCCTGTTCTTCGGATTGGCGGTCCTGTTCGCGGGGATCGGCGAGATCATCGGAGTGACGGACGCGATCGGCGCGTTCCTCATCGGCGTCGTGCTCGGCGCCAGCACCTATCGCGCCAGAATCGAACGCGTAGCCGTGCCGCTGCGCGACGTCTTCGGAGCTTTCTTCTTCCTCAACTTCGGCCTCGCACTGAATATCGGCGAGTTCGGTTCCGTGATCGGAATCGTCCTCATCGCCGTGGTCATGACGTTTGTGCTCAACATCGCATCCGGCATCCTGTTGGCATGGATGAACCAGATGGGGCGGGTCGAGGGCATCAACGCAGCGGCCATTCTGGTCAATCGCGGTGAGTTCACCTTGATCCTCGCGACCCTCTCCCTCGCGGCCGGTCTCGACCATCGCCTGCAGCCCTTCGCGGGCCTCTACGTTCTGATCATGGCCGTCCTCGGCCCGTTGTTCGCAGCGAATTCCGAACGCATCGGCGGAGCGCTACGGGGAGGTTCCGGATTGAGCCGGAGCGCAGCCAACACCACCAAGAGCACCAGGGACCCGATGCTCGATGAGGAGATAGCGCTTGTCGAGGCGGTTACCGCCGGCCAGAGGTCGGGGACCGACGAGACCACCCAGCGGGCCGTGGGCCGGGTGGTCGACGTCGCCCAAGAGCGCGAAGACAGCCGGGCCGGCGCAGTCGAGGGTCCTGGAATGGAGCCTGCGGACCCGATGATCGACTTCATCACGGAGATCCGGCAGCCGGACAAGCCTGCGCGGGATGAACGGACAACGGACTACACGTGATCAGAATGATGCTGCGCCCGCGCTGGGTGCTCGCCCTCCTCGGTGCGCTCGCCGTCGCCGCTGCCTTCGCGCTCCTCGGCCAGTGGCAATTCGAACGGGCCATCGACAGCGGCGAAGTCGTGCAACGCACCACCGAGGAACCGCTGCCGCTTCAGCAGACAGCGCAGCCGGGCGGACCGACTTCGGAGAAGTCAACGGGACAGAAGGTCACGGCTACTGGCCGATTCGTTCCCGGTGATGAACAGCTCATCACGGGGCGGCTCAACGGAGGCGTCCGCGGGTACTGGGTCGTCAGCCACTTCGTCACCGCGCCCGGGTCATCCGGCGTCCCGGTCGCACGAGGCTGGACGGCAGACCGCGGCGACGCTGAAGCCGCCATGCGCTCGCTCGCCGGTGACGAGACGGAAGGATTGCGCGTGGGCGCTGCGGGCACGACCGTGAGCGGGCGTTTTCTTCCTGCTGAGGCTCCCGCCGTGCCGGAGGAAGGCGCAGACCCCCATGCGATGTCGACGGTATCCGTTGCGGCACTGATCAACCTCTGGGAGAACGCGGACGACTCGGTCTACGCCGGCTACATCGTTGACGACCAGCCGCCCGCGGGACTCGAAGCCATTGACTCGCCGGTCCCGGAGAACGAGGTCGCCGTCAACTGGCTGAATGTGTTCTACGCCGCGGAATGGGCCGTGTTCGCCGGCTTCGCGGTGTTCCTCTGGTACCGCCTGGTCAGGGACGCCTACGAACGGCAGGAGGAGGAAGCACTTCCCTCTCCGACGGATCCGGTCGAGGCAGGACCCGCTTCACCGGGCACGTAAACTGGGGGTATGCCACTCCAACCCAAGCGAACAGACGTGCCGAAAATCCCCGGAGCGCTCCGGCTGTACCAGGTGGCCTCGGTCATCACCGGTGTCATGCTTCTGCTCCTGTGCGCAGAGATGCTTGTCAAGTACACGTTCGGGCATGAACTGGAGCTGGGCGGCCCGGGAGGCTTGCTCGCCTTCGTTCCCGCCGGGACCGTTGAGGCAGTGAACCTCAGCACGGGCATCCTGATCGCCCACGGCTGGTTCTACGTGCTGTACCTGTTCAGCGACTTCCGGCTCTGGAGCCTGATGCGCTGGCCGTTCTCACGTTTCGTCCTGATCGCCCTGGGTGGGGTCGTGCCCACTCTGTCCTTCTTCGTCGAAGTGCGGGTAGTGAGGGACGTGCGGCAGTTCCTCGCCGCACACACGGCGGATGCCGTCGCTCAGCCTGTGGAGGTTCGCTCATGAGTCCAGCGCCTGAACCGGCTCAGACCGCCGGGAACGCTCTGCCCTCCGCATCCGGGGACGGCGGGTCCGACTACTCTGACCAGCCCGAACCTACCCGCCCCGCCGAGGGCGAGAGCGTGCCGGTGAGCGGGACGGACACGGCGCAGCGGCCGGTGCTGGTCGTCGACTTCGGGGCACAGTACGCACAGCTGATCGCCCGTCGTGTGCGCGAGGCATCCGTTTATTCAGAGATCGTGCCGCACACCGTGACGGCAGCGGATGTCGCCCGGAAGAACCCTCTCGGCATCGTCCTGAGTGGTGGCCCGGCCAGCGTGTACGACGAGGGTGCGCCGCCGTTCGACGCCGGGATCTTCGACCTCGGAGTGCCGGTTCTCGGCATCTGCTACGGATTCCAGGTGATGGCGACAGCCCTGGGCGGTGAAGTGGAGCACACGGGCCAACGCGAGTACGGCTCGACGCCGGTCACCGTGAGCGATGGAGTGAACGCCCTTCTGGCAGGCCAACCG
>JAODMM010000196.1 GCA_025465015.1 Cryobacterium sp.
ATTTTCGCACAGGTCATCCTGCCGCTCGGTGTGCCCGCGATCGCGTCGCTCGCGATCTTTCAGTTCCTGTGGACCTGGAACGACATGCTGGTCGCGCTGATCTTCACGAACTCCGAATCGCAACCCCTCACGGTGGCCATCCAGAGCCAGCTGCGGCAGTTTGGCTCGAACATCGATGTGCTGTCCTCGGGGGCGTTCCTGTCGATGATCGTGCCGCTGATCGTGTTCTTCGCCTTCCAGCGGTATTTCGTCACCGCCCTGCTGGCCGGGTCGCAACGCTGAAGTCCCGGTCATGCGCGGAACACCCGTCTCTGTTCGATCGGACGCATCCGCTGTCACCGCCCGGTGAGCCTAGAGTGTTGGCATGAGCGGAATGCACGGTGCCGGCAGCGGAAGCGGGGGGCGCGGTGGTGGTGGCCGACGCATCAGCGGCGGTGACGTCGAAGCCCAGCGAGCCGAGAACGCCGAGGCTCCGCGCATCCCGCACCTTCTGGGCCGGATCGCCGCCCTCTTCGCATCACATCGCCGTCCATTGGCCGTCACCGTCGTGCTGGTACTGGTTGGCGCCGCCCTGTCGGTGATCCCTCCGCTTCTCACCCAACGCGCCTTCGACGAGGGCCTGTTTCCCCAGTCAGGACGTCCTGATCTTCCGCGGCTCGCGCTCCTGGTCAGCCTGATGCTGGCCGTGTTCATCGGGTCGGCGCTGCTCGGCGTTTGGCAGACCTGGCTCACCGCCACGGTGGGCAACAAGGTCATGGGTGCGCTCCGAGTGAAACTCTTCACCCATCTGCAGGCGATGGAGCTCAGCTTCTTCACGAAGACGAAGACGGGCATCATCCAGTCGCGCTTGCAGAATGACGTCGGCGGCGTGGCCAACGTGCTGACGAACACGATCTCCAGCGTCCTCGGCAACACGGTTACCGTGATCGCCGCATTCGTCGCCATGCTCCTGCTGAACTGGCAGCTCACGATCGTGGCTGTGGTCCTCATGCCGATCCTCGTGATCGCGCAGCGCCGAGTCGGACAGGTGCGAGCGAGGATCGCCTCAAAGACGCAGGAATCCCTCTCCGACATGACGGCGATCACGCAGGAGACTCTAAGCGTGTCGGGCATCCTGCTCTCAAAAAGCTTTACCCGGCAGAAGACCGAGATCGGCCGCTATGCCGACGAGAACGCGAACCAGGTCAGGCTCCAGGTGAGTCAGCAGATGAGCGGCCAGTGGTTCTTCGCCATGGTCAACATCTTTCTTTCGAGCATCCCGGCGATCGTGTACCTGGTTGCCGGCTGGCTCGTGACCAACGGAACGACAGACGTCACAGCCGGAACGATCGTCGCTTTCACCACGGTTCAGGCGCGGCTCATGTTCCCTCTGCTCGGCTTGATGCGGGTCGCACTCGACCTGCAAACCTCCAGTGCGCTGTTCGCCCGGATCTTCGAATACCTCGACCTCAAACCGGCCATCGTCGACGCCCCGGATGCGGTCGAGTTGGGTCCGAATACCACTGATCGCGTCTCCGGACGAGTCGAGTTCGATCATGTGGTCTTCCGGTACCCGGATGCGGGACCGGAGTCACGGGCAACGCTTCACGACGTCTCCTTCGTGATCGAGCCAGGTCAGTTCGCGGCTTTCGTGGGGCCGTCCGGGGCGGGGAAGACAACCGTCTCCTACCTAATCCCACGCTTCTACGAGGTATCCGCGGGGCGGGTCATCTTCTCTGGGTTCAACGTTCGTGACCTCAGCCAGGAATCCCTTGTCTCCCGCATCGGAATCGTCAGCCAGGAGACGTACCTGTTCCACGCGACGATCGCCGAGAACCTGCGCTACGCCAAGCCGGAGGCGACGGACGCTGAACTAGAATCCGCAGCCCGGGCCGCGAACATTCATGACACCATAAGCTCCTTCCCGGAACGGTACGAGACCGTGGTGGGAGAGCGCGGCTACCGTCTCTCCGGTGGCGAGAAACAACGAATCGCCATCGCACGAGTCCTGCTGAAGGACCCAGAGGTGCTCATTCTCGACGAGGCAACGAGCGCCCTCGACGCCATATCGGAGCGCGTTGTGCAGGCGGCACTGGACAGCGCTTCCCGCGGGCGCACCACGATCGCCATCGCTCACCGCTTGTCGACAGTGGTCGGAGCTGACGTCATCTTCGTGGTCGAATCAGGGAGGATCGCCGAGCGAGGTACTCACGCAGAGTTGCTCGAGCGGGATGGGGTGTATGCCCGCTTGTATTCCCAGCAGGCTGCTTCTCCCGCTTCTGTGGAGGCCGGCTAGCCCTTCCGCCGCCTGGATCCGGCGGGCGCTGCAGGAGCCGCCGGAATGTTATTCGCGGTCCGCGAGCATGCCAGTCATGAGGTCGATCTCAGCCTGTTGGCTCGTGGCCACGGCGTTCGCAAACGATCGCACTGTGGGACGCGTCGCGCGATCCAGCACCCCCTCGGCCATCTCCACAGCCCCCTTGTGGTGCGCGATCATGAGGGTGAGGAAGATCTTCTCGGCCTCGACACCGGATGCTGCGGACAGCTCCGCGATCTGGGCATCCGTTGCGAGTCCCGGCATCGCTGCCCCCGGGGACGCCGTCGAGTCATGGCCGTGCGTGCTTCCCGAGCGACCAGGCCGGGACAGCCACGTCATAGACGGTTCGCTCCCTGCCTGTGAAAGGCCCCACTCGCTCAACCAGCCGTAGAGCTGGCCGGACTGCTGTCCTTGGGTAGTGGCGATGTCGTAGGCGAGCAGGCGCACATCAGGGTCGTCCGTGAGGTCGCGCACGATCATGGCGAGCTGGACTCCCTGCAGGTGATGAACCTGCATGTCCCGGGCAAATCCCGCCTCGGCGCTGGTGTCGGTCGGCGCGGGGTCGCTCAGTGTGCTCAGCCGCCCGACCGAGAAGGCGGCGACTCCGACGATCAAGGCCGTCACGAGTACGGCGAGAAGGAGCGCGAGCCGGCCGTTGCCCGCGGCGCTTCCTCTGGGCACCTCGGGAAAGGCCTCGATCGCGTTGGAATCTGAGCCGGCACCAGATCCGAAACCGGGCAGGTCGTTCCCCGAGCCAGCCGCGCTAGGAGACCTTGCCGGGCGCATCGATCGCTCCGGTGCAGGTTGCTCCCGGCTCTGGGGCATCCTGGCTCTTCCAATACTCCTCGAAGAAGGCCGGGATGCGCTCATCGTCAGCTTTGTCGACCTGCAGCTGCACGTTCCACCCGCTCAGCACGATGGGGGACGGCAGGCCTTCAAAGGGGGAGAGCACCACGTAGGAGGACGGGAGCTTCGACCGGAGCGCCTCGAGCTCGGAATCGCCGAGCGACGGGTCGTAGGTGACCCAAATGGCGCCATGCTCCAGCGAGTGGACCGCGTTCTCATTCGGCACCGGCTCGGTGTAGATTCCGCAATTCAGCCACGCAGGGTTGTGGGCCCCGCCTGCGGGCGGAGTCTGCTCGTAGGACACCGGTGTCTCGACGTGGTCGGACGCGTTCTCAAACGTCTGCACACCGGTGATCTCGGCGCCGTTACCTCCCGCCGTGTACTGGGCGGCCCGCGGCGTGAGGATCACCGACGTCACAAGCAGCGCGATGACGACGACCACGACGACGATGCCCGTGATGAGGCCGATGCGCTTATTCCGGGCCGCGCGCTTCTGCTGGCGGTGGTATTCCTCCAGCTTCTTGGCCCGCGACGCGGCGCGCTGCTGTTTAACGGTCAGCGAGTCATTGGTGGCGGGCGTGCCGGGCTTCGGCGCAGGGGTCACGATGGGCCTCTCGTAAATGGTCTTGATCTATCTGAACGCATCACAGGCCGCAGTGCCCGTCCTTCCATATGGTCTCACATCACTCTCACAGCCCGGCCTAAGCCAGCCTCACTCGCGCGCGCAGGACGAATGCCGGGATGTCTCTCGTGGTGCCGCCAAGTAAAGTGAAGTGGTACTCGCCCACCGGCCGAGGGCTCCGAACGAAGGGTTTTCGATGAGAATTGCTGCCACGGTCCTCGACCTGATCGGTGACACCCCGTTGGTGCGGCTGAACCGCGTAACGGACGGCATCGCCGCCACGGTGCTGGTGAAGCTCGAGTATCTGAACCCCGGCGGCTCCGCGAAGGACCGCATCGCTACCCGGATCATCGATGCTGCCGAGCGCGAGGGCCTCCTTCGGCCCGGCGGCACCATCGTCGAACCCACCTCGGGTAACACGGGCGTGGGACTCGCGCTTGTGGCACAGCAGCGCGGCTACAAATGCGTCTTCGTGCTTCCCGACAAAGTCGGCGAGGACAAGCGCAACGTGCTCACCGCGTACGGTGCTGAGATCGTCGTCACCCCGACGTCCGTCGCTCCGGAGCATCCCGATTCCTATTACAGCGTCTCAGACCGGCTGGCGAAGGAGATCCGCGGGGCGTTCAAGCCCAACCAATACTCCAACCCGAATGGCCCGCTGAGCCATTACGAGACGACCGGTCCCGAGATCTGGCGTGATACAGACGGAACGGTGACCCACTTCGTGGCTGGCGTTGGGACTGGCGGCACCATCAGCGGCGCCGGCCGGTACCTTCGTGAGGTGTCGGGGGACCGGGTCCGGATCATCGGTGCGGACCCCGAAGGGTCGGTGTACTCAGGCGGCACCGGGCGTCCCTATCTGGTCGAGGGTGTCGGCGAAGACTTCTGGCCCACGGCGTATGACCCGTCCGTCGTCCACGAGATCATTGCCGTCTCCGATGCCGACTCGTTCGCCATGACCCGGAGGCTCGCCCTTGAGGAGGGCATCTTGGTCGGAGGTTCGAGCGGCATGGCCGTCGCCGCGGCTCTCCGCGCCGCCGAATCGCTCAGCGCAGACGACATCGTCGTGGTGCTGTTGCCCGACGGGGGACGCGGATACCTGGGCAAGATTTTCAATGATGGGTGGATGCGCAGCTATGGGTTCAGCAGCGCCGCGGTCGGACAGACTGTGGGAGACCTGCTCGCGTCCAAATCCGGACACCTCCCTGCGTTCGTGTACGTCCACCCGAGCGACACCGTGCACGACGCCATCCAGGCCATGACGTTGTCGAATGTCTCACAGGTGCTGGTCCTCGCGGCGAAACCGCCGGTGGTTATGGGTGAGGTCGTGGGGGCGCTTGATGAGCACAGCCTGATGGAGCTCGTGTTCGCCGGGAAGGCCAACCTGGATGACCAGGTGGAACCCTTCACCGGGGACCCTTTACCACTCATCGGCGTGAACGAGCCTGTCGCCGCTGCCCGCGAGGCGTTCACAGCCCATGACGCCCTCTTGGTGACCGACGCCGGGAAACCGCTCGGAGTCGTCACCCGTCACGACCTGCTCACGTACCTCGGCTCGTGACCACGAGCCTGCCTAGACAAAGGAACTCCATGGCCGACCAGCAGAACTTCGACACGCTCGCCATCCACGCGGGGCAGGAATTCGACCCGAGCACGGGCGCCGTCATCCCGCCGATTTACCAGAGCTCGACATTCGTGCAGGACGGTATCGGCGAGCTCCGGGGCGGTTATGAGTACAGCCGGAGTGGCAACCCGACGAGAACCTCCCTCGAGACCCTCATCGCAGCGCTCGAAGGCGGCAGGCATGGGCTCTCCTTCGCCAGCGGGCTTGCGGCGGAGGACACCCTCCTGAGGGCAGCGCTTGCCCCCGGCGACCACATCGTGCTGGGGAACGACGTATACGGGGGAACCCACCGCCTCATTGAACGCGTGCACGGTCCGTGGGGTGTGACCAACACCACGGTGGAGATGTCCGATCTGCGTGCGGTCGAACGGG
>JAODMM010000157.1 GCA_025465015.1 Cryobacterium sp.
CTATGGTCGGGATGGGTATCGTCACCGACGAGGACCCGGAGGTCGTCCGACGGGAGTCACTGCCCGGACTGCTGACGTTCCTGCGGATGCGCCAGGGGAGGAAGCCGGAACCGGTGTCAATTGAGGAGGCGCTTGCCTACGATTTCTCGCCGCTGGAGCAGGAGTTCATCGAGGCCCGCAACCGGCGCCAGGCTGTGGGCACGCCCGATGAGGCACTGGCGCGCGTGGAGTCCCTCCTCCGATCGACGGGTGCCGACGAGCTGATGTTGACCCCGCAGGCTGCCACGCTCGAGGGTCGCATGCGCTCGCTGGAGATCATGGCCGCTTTCCGCCCCTGACCCCCTACGGGCCGGGCTGGGGGCCTGGACAGGCGGCCTGCTCAGGCAGATCATGGGTTACACACGAGAGGGCCACACTTTCGTGTGGCCCTCACTGTCGGGGTAACAGGATTTGAACCTGCGACCTCGTCGTCCCGAACGACGCGCGCTACCAAGCTGCGCCATACCCCGATGGCCCGTGAGCCTCAATAAGTATAGACGCTGAGAGAGAGCACTCGCGACGTGCGCCAGACCGACGGGCCACCACCTGGCGGGTCACCACACGACCAACTCAACGGCCAACAGCTACGCGGCGGTCAGGGTCAGCAGTGTCGCTTCCGGCGGGCAAGCGAAACGAACCGGAGCGTAGATGGATGTCCCGAGCCCAGCAGAGACGTTGAGGTAGGCATTATGCAGTCCCATGTTCCACAAGCTCAGCCCCTTGGCCTGCCGGCGGGGAATGTCGCAGTTGGTGACAAGCGCACCCAAGCCCGGAACACAGACCTGGCCGCCGTGGGTGTGTCCGGCGAGGATCAGCTCCGCGCCGTGGTTGACGAAGGAATTGAGTACCCGCTGGTAGGGAGCATGGGTGACGCCGATCGTCATCGTCGGTCGAGGAGCAGTGGGAGTGTGCGAGTCAGGCCACGTCTCATCCGACAGCGAATCATCTGCTCGCAATTCGTCGATCGCCCCGGTGATCAGGTCGAGTCGGTCGAGGTCGAGGTGGGGGTCATCGACCCCGAAGAATTCGAGGTGGGTGCCGTTGATGTCCAGCGCAAGCGCACGGTTGTCGAGGTCGAACCAGCCCAGCTCGGAAAAGACGCGGTGCAACGCTGGAGTGTCTAGCTCCTCCTTGCGGCGGGTGGTTCCGGAGGGGCCGCCGAAGTATGCCAGCGGGTTCTTGAGTTGCGGTCCGTAGTAGTCGTTGGAGCCGTTCACGAAAACACCGGGCACCCCGCGGAAGTGCTCAAGCGCATAGGCTACGCCCGGTATGGCGTCGACGTGACCGAGATTATCGCCGGTGTTCACAACGAGGTCGGGCTTCAGCCCGGCGAGGGAGCGCACCCAGTCCTGCTTGGCCCGCTGCCAGGGTGCCATGTGCAAATCTGACAGGTGCAGCACACGGATCGAAGCCGACCCGTGTGCCAGCACTGGGACGTTCACCTCGCGTAGCGTGAACCGTTTGCGCTCAACGAGTGAGCCCCAGCCGAACGCGGCGAGGCCGACGCAGCCCAGGGCCACGCCGGCCTTACCGAGAACGCTCAGCGCGGTCATCCGTTCCCGTTGCCGGTGCCGTTGTTATCTGCGGCGCCACTGGCGACGGCAACCACGAGGGTGATCGTGCTTCCGGGTTTCAGGGGTGTCCCGGCGCCCGGCTCCATGGCCAGGACCGTTCCAGGCTTGCCTGAGTCGGCCTGCTCGCGCTTCTGGATGGTGTAGCCCTCCAACGCTGTGGCGGCGCTCTTCTCGTCCATTCCGACGACGTTGGGCAAGACCTTCATCGACCCATTGCTGATGAAGATGGTGATCGTCGAGCCGCGGCTGGATTTCTCGCCACCGGTGGGGTTCGTGCCCGCGACGATACCAGCCGGGAGTTCAGAGTCGATCTCCCCGCCGTCCACCCAGTCGAATCCGGCGTCCTCGAGCGCGGACTGCGCCTCCTCGACCGACTTGCCGCGGACGTCGGGGACGGCGGTCTGAGTGGAGAAGAGCGAGTTCGATGACGCTTCCTTGAATTCGTCTCCGCCGTACTTCGCATTGGCAACAGACATGACTGCTGGCCACATGCGATGACGGGCGGTCGCCGCTTCACCACTGTCGAATTCGGTGTCGCGCTGGTTGATCTCACCGTTCACGCTGACGACGCCGACGACAGTGGCGACCTTGGTGCTCGCGCCGCTCATCCAGGTGTCCTTCGAGCCATCCGTCGTACCGGTCTTGCCGATCATCGGGACCCACGGCTCGGCGGCATTATTGGACTGACGTCCGGTTCCCTGTGACATCACCCGGCTCATGCCGTACGCCATCCCTGCCGCGACGGAGGGTTCGACCGATGCGGTGCAGCTCGACTTCGGAATCGGCACCTCGGCGCCGTCTGGGCCGGTGATCTTGTCGATCGCGACCGGCGTGCAGGTGACACCGTTGTTGGCTATGCCTGCGAAGGCCGCTGCCATGGTCAGCGGGGCGATCTCGTTGGTCCCGAGCACCGAGCTCGCCCCCTGCTGCAGTTCAGCCCCGTCTGCACGGTGAACTCCGAAGTTCTCGGCTGTCTTACGGATGCCGCACAGGTCGAGCTTCTTCGCCATCCCGATGAATCCCGTGTTGATGGAGCCGATCGTGGACTCAAGCGCGCTGTAATTGGTGCCCGCCTCGTTGGCGTCGTTGCGGGGGTTGTAGCCCGGGAAGTTCTGCGGACCGAGGCAGCTGTCCTTAAAGGTTCCCCAGTTCGCTTTGCGGCGGGAGTCGACGCGCTCGTTGAGCGAGTGCCCCTCCTTCAGCCACTCGGCCAGGGTGAACACTTTGTATGTCGAGCCGGGCTGGAAGCCGTGAGATCCGCCGTAGTTGAGGTCGGTGTTGTAGTTGATGCTGCTGAAGTTGTCGCCGGTTGCCAGGACGGTGGGGTCTTGGCTGTAGTCCTTGTTCTGCGCCATCGACAGGACGCGACCGGTTCCGACCTGAACGCTGGTGACGACTCCGCCCACGTCCCAACCGTCGTAGGTTTTCGGCACGTTCTCGTTCAGGGTGTTAACCGCAGCGTTCTGCACGTCGAGGTCCAGCGTCGTGTAGACGTTGAATCCTCCACGGCGGAAGTTCAGTACGCGCGTGTCTTCATCAGGCCCGAAGATCGGGTCGTTCTGAAGGATCTTGGTGACATAGTCGCAGAAGTACGCATTGGCGCCGGCGGTCTGGCATCCGGTGCTCGGCTCGGTGATCACCGGCTCGATGGGCGTTGCAATGGCAACGTCGTACTCTTCCCGCGTAATTTTCTTGTACGTCAGCATCTCGCCGAGGATGTAGTCGCGGCGCTCCTTGTTCGCGGCGTATCCATTGGCAGCGCCGTTGGTCTCGCTCTCCGGGTCATCGATCTGAAACTTGACCGGGTTGTTGACGATCGCCAGCAGGCTGGCTGCCTGGGGGAGGGTGAGCGTCGCAGCGGAAGTGTTGAAGTAGTAGCTGGCGGCGGCTTCGATGCCGTAGACGGTTCCGCCGAAGCCGGTGATGTTCAGGTACTGGCGCAGGATGTCGTCCTTCGCGTACTTCTTCTCCAGCCCGATCGCAAGGCGCATCTCTTTGAGCTTGCGGTCGGGTGAGGTTTTCGTCGCGGAGTCGTAGCAGGCGGCCTGTTTGGCCTCATCGCTGATGACCTCGCACTTCTGCACCAGCACGTTCTTGACGTACTGCTGGGTGATGGAGGATCCACCCTGTGTGTCACCGCTCGCGACCGTCTTGACCGTCGCACGGATGGTGCCCTGCAGATCAACGCCCCCATGGCTGTAGAAGCGGGGGTCCTCGCCCGCGACCGCGGCATCCTTTACGTACTGGTTGATCTGGTCCCAACCCACTTCGACCCGGTTCTGGTCGTAGAACGAGGCCAGACGCACGGTGGATCCGTCGGACTGGGTTGCGTAGATGTTGCTCTTCTGAGAGAGCTTGTCGAGAGCCAAGTAGTCTGGCAGGTTCTCGAAGACGTTGATTGTGTTGGTGGCCGCCATGCCGGAAACGGCGAGTGCGGGCGTGACGGCGGCGGTCACGAGAACACCGGCTACGGCACTCATGCCGATGAAGCCGAGGAAGCCGCCGACGGCTCCGCTAACGCTAAGTTTTTTGGCAGACATACAATTGAGATTACGGGACGAAGCTGAAAAACCGCTTGAATAGGAGCCGCATGCCTGCTTGGGAGTACCTCACCACGCCTTTGATGATTCACAATACCGCCGCCATCCTGAACAACTGGGGTGCCGATGGGTGGGAACTGGTGCAGGTCGTCACGGGGCCTGAGGGCGGGTTGGTCGCGTACCTGAAGCGCCCAGTTGCCGCTGCTAATTCCGGCGTCCAGGAGGCCTGAGCATGTCGGTGATCGATGCTCGCCTTGCCGAACTCGGCATCGAACTGCCCTCGGTTGTGCCGCCCGTCGCCGCGTACGTTCCGGCGATCGTCTCCGGTTCGTTCGTCTTCACGGCCGGTCAGCTGCCCATGGTGTCGGGTGCCCTACCGGCGACCGGCAAGGTCGGCGCGGGTGACGGATGCGTCGACCCCGAGGATGCGCGCCGCTACGCCCGCATTTCCGCCCTGAATGCACTGGCAGCGATCAAGTCCG
>JAODMM010000214.1 GCA_025465015.1 Cryobacterium sp.
GCATCGGTGATCATGCCGGCCTGGCTCCCGGTGAACGACCGCGCGTCGTACCCCATGCTCTTGATCGCCATCGCGAGCAGGGCCATCGAGATGCGCTCACCGGCTGTGAGGAGCATGTCGAGCTCACGAGGCGCGGGAATCGGGGTGACTTCGTGAGCGAGGTCGAGAAGCTCGTCAGTGGTGTCCCCCATCGCGGAGACGGCGACGACGACTTCGTTTCCCGCCTTGCGGGTGTCGACGATCCGTTTCGCCACGCGCTTGATGCTCTCTGCGTCGGCGACGGATGATCCGCCGAACTTCTGCACGATCAAGCTCACGTGGCACTCCTGGGTTCGGGACAGGCGGGAAAAACCCTCGCGTCCATCCTAAATGCTCGGATATTCCTCAACTGATATGTGACGCCCCCGCTGGTCTGGGTCAGTTGGTGACGACCCGGCGCCCTTCGAACGCGCGACCCAGAGTCACCTCATCGGCGTACTCGAGATCACCGCCGACGGGAAGGCCTGAGGCAAGCCTTGTGACACGAATCTCCAATGTGGCCAGGAGCCGGGACAGATAGGTAGCCGTCGCTTCACCTTCCAGGTTCGGGTCAGTGGCGATGATGACTTCCTGCACCGTCGTGTCCGCGAGTCGCTGCATCAGTTGGCGGATGCGGAGGTCATCAGGGCCCACACCATCAATCGGGCTGATTGCGCCACCGAGGACATGGTAGAGCCCGCGGAACTCGCGCGTGCGCTCGATTGCGACGACATCTTTCGCCTCTTCAACCACGCAGATCGAGGCGGGATCACGGCGGGGATCCCGGCAGATCAAGCAGGTCTGCTGCTCCGAGACGTTTCCGCAGATGTCGCAGAACCGGACCTTGTCGCGCACCTCGAGGAGCACATTCGCGAGGTGCGTGACGTCGAAGTGCTCAGTTTGGAGGATGTGAAATGCGATGCGCTGCGCAGACTTCGGGCCGATGCCGGGGAGGCGGCCGAGTTCGTCAATGAGTTCCTGAACGATTCCTTCGTACATGGTCAGTCACCTCTTGATCGTTGAGCTGGCACGTGAGGCTGCTCCTCAAGGAACGTGGCGCCGAGGATCTCGCGCACGACTGCCTCGCCGTAGCGTTGCTTGTCTTCGAAGGAAGGCGCTCTGGTGGCAGGTGCCTGGGTGGCCCGGGCTTTGGCGGCAGGAGCCTGAGCGCGAAGGGCGTCGCTGCCTTCGGGCTTGCTCGCCGAAGCCGTGATAGTCGGAGCATCGGTGCCGCGGACGGTAGCGGACGTGGTTGTCTCCGCCGGGGCAGGGATACCCTGGGTCGGAGCCGTGGACCAACCGGATTCGGACTCAGGTGCGTCCATCTCCGGGGGGATGTCGTCGTCAAAGGGCGGCGGCTCCTCGTCGAAGGGAGCCACTACCATGTCTGCTGCGGCGCCCGGAATCGCGACAGTGGCCCATCCCGTGGTGAGGGCGGTGGTGCCAGCCGGCGGCGGTTCGACCACTTCCGTCGACCCACTCGTCGCACTGACGGTTCGCTCGACCGGTGGGGCGCCGCCGGAGCCTCTCTGTGGCCGAGTTGCTCCCCCGCGAGGATGGGGCGCTGGCACCCCAGAAGGCGTGTCGAACGCGGTACGGGAGTTCGCCTGGAGCGACGGGTTCTGACCCAGGGGTGTCGAAGCTGCGTAGTTCGAGGGCGAGGAGTTTGAAAGCGAGTGGTTCGAAGGCGACCCGCTTGGGGCCGATGTGCCAGCCCCGGCATCTGCTGAGTGAGTGGGTGCGCTGGATGGAAGTGCGGAGGTGATACCCACTTCTGGCTGAGCCAGGGCAGGGGCTGCCGGTGCGGTCTCCGCTTTGGCAACGAACTTCACTCGGATACCGAGGACATCGACGATGGCGGCGCGGAGGTATTCGCTCACGCCCTGCCCAGGGGCCTGTTGCTCCTTGAAGCTGGCCACGTCGGTCTCGCTGGGGAACGACATGATGAGTACGTCGTCGTCGCGCAGTTCGAGGACTCGTGCCGTGAAGACAACCAGCCACGCGTTCAGTTTTGCGGTTTTAACGGCCTCGAGAATCTCAGGCCAGGCGTCCTTCACCTGCTGGAGTCTGACGGGACCGATCGGTCTTGCGGGTGCGGCGCTTGTCGCGGCTGAATTTACCCCGGCGGCGGACCCTGCAGCTTGGGCCGTCTGCACTCCGACCAATGATGGCCCCCCGGCCTCGACCTCAAAATTGGTCGGGCCGCCTTCCGCCTCCGCCACGACCGGCACGGGCGCAGGCGCAGCTCCGTCGTCCCTGCGGGTCGCGATGGACGGTGCGCCACGGCCGGGAGCCGCTACGGGTACCGAGTTGGTCGAAGTGGAAGGATCGGCGGGTGCTTCAACCACACGCGTGTCCACTCCCACGCGGCGCTCCAGCCGCTCCACCCGGGCGAGGGCGCCGCGAGTGGAGTCATCGCTTGCCGGGATGAGAGCGCGCGCCACCATCAGTTCGAGATGGAGCTTCGGAGACGTGGCACCCGTCATCTCGGTGAGGGCGGCGTTGATGATATCGGCCGTTCTCGACAGCTCTGCCGATCCGAACTTCCCGGCCTGAACCGCCATCCGGTCGATTTCTTCCTGCGGAATGCCCCGCAGGACGGCAGCCGCACCCTCGGCTGATGTTGCTGCGACGATGATGAGGTCGCGCATTCGTTCAAGAAGGTCTTCGACGAACCGGCGCGGGTCCTGACCGGTCTGGATGACGCGGTCGACAGCGTCGAACGCAGCACCGGAGTCGCGGGCGGCGATCGCGTCGACCGCCTCGTCGAGCAGCGCCGCATGCGTGTAGCCCAGCAGCGCGACGGCCCTCTCGTATTCGACCGACGCACCGTCGGACCCGGCCATCAGCTGGTCGAGCAGCGACAGAGTGTCGCGCGGTGATCCGCCGCCGCCCCGCACCACCAGCGGAAGCACTCCGGGGGCCACCTTGACGCCTTCGCTTACACACAGCTGCTGAACGTATTCGAGCATCTGGGCAGGCGGAACCAGCCGGAAGGGGGAATGGTGCGTACGCGACCGGATGGTGCCGATGACCTTCTC
>JAODMM010000254.1 GCA_025465015.1 Cryobacterium sp.
CACCTTGCTGGCGACGGGAAGTTCGAAACTTCCGGGCACGCGCACCAGGCTGAAGGTAGCACCGGATGCCTCAAGCGTGCGTTGCGCCCCCGCAATCAGCCCGTCGGTGATCACGTCGTGCCACTCGCCTGCGATGATCACAATGTTTAAGCCCGTGCCGTCGACGTTCAGGTCGGGCGATCCTGCTCCGCTCACAGTGCGCTTCCTTTCAAAAGGTCATTCTCCTGGATGTGGTGGCCCATTCGGTCGCGCTTGGCCGCCAAGTAGCCTTCGTTGTGCGCGCCGACGCCGACGACCAGCGGAACGCGCTCGGTGACGGTGATTCCGCGTTCCTCGAGTTGACGCACCTTCTCGGGGTTGTTCGTCAACAGCCGGACAGACGACACGCCCAACTCATGAAGGATGCCGGTGGCGGCTCCATAGTCGCGGGAATCGGCCGGCAGGCCAAGCGCCAGGTTCGCGTCGAGGGTGTCCAGCCCGTTCTCCTGCAACTTGTACGCCCGGAGCTTGTTGATCAGCCCGATGCCACGGCCCTCATGCCCGCGGAGGTACACGACGATACCGCCGTGCTCCTCGATCGTTTCGAGGGCGGCATCCAACTGGGGGCCGCATTCACACTTCAGCGACCCGAACGCCTCCCCGGTGAGGCACTCGGAGTGCACCCGGACGAGCACGCCGTCCGTCGGCACTCCGGAAACGATTGCGACATGGTCGGCGCCTGTCATCCGATCTCGGTAGGCACGCACCTGGAAGGATCCGTGGACCGTCGGAACCGTCGTCTCCACTTCGAAATCCACGCGAGGGGATTCGAGGATCGGACTGATGGTGGGAAGCTGCGTGTCACAGTGGTAGGTCTGCAGGTGGTCGATCAGGGCCGCGATGGTGATCACGGGTACTCCTTCACGCTCGCCCAAAGCGATGAGGCCCGGCAGACGCATCATCTCGCCGTCCTCAGCGACGATCTCCGCGATTGCTGCTACGGGAATGAGGCCGGCCAGTTTCATGAGGTCGACAGCGGCCTCGGTGTGGCCGTCACGTTCGCGTACGCCCCCGTCGGCCGCCCGTAAGGGCAGAATATGACCCGGCCGGTGCAGGCTCGCCGGCGTTGCGGTCGGGCTGGCCAGGACCCGAAGGGTGTGCGCCCGGTCCGCCGCGCTGATGCCCGTACTGAGGCGGTCGGCGGCATCAACGGTAATCGTGTAGTTGGTGCCTCGGGCGTCTTCGTTGTTCAGAACCATGACCGGAAGGTCGAGCTTGTCGGCGATGTCATTGGTCATCGGCGCGCAGATGAAGCCGGACGAGTACCGTACCGTCCAAGCGATCCACTCCTGGGTGGCGAGCTCAGCGGAAATGATGACGTCGCCCTCGTTCTCCCGGCCTTCATCGTCGGCGACAATGACGGGTTTGCCGAGGCGCAGCGCGTCGAGGGCGGTGGGAATGTCGGCAAGGCTCATGATGCGCTCCTGTGAGAGGCCGCGTTCGCCAGGGCGAGCATGCGCTCGACGTGACGGGCGAGGATGTCTGTTTCAACGTTGACGTGATCGCCGACAACCCGCTCGCCGAGGGTGGTGGCGGCGAGCGTTTCGGGGATGAGGGAGACTTCGAACCATTGGTCGGCGTGCACGGCTGGGCTGACGGCGCTGACCGTCAATGACACGCCGTCGAGCGCGACAGAGCCTTTGTCAGTGATGAGCGGGGCGAGAGCGGGAGAGAGACTGAACCGCACGACGCGCCAGGCGTCGCCCTCGGTGACGGCCAGCACCGTGCTGGTTCCGTCGATGTGGCCCTGCACGATGTGGCCTCCCAGCCGGTCCCCGACCTGCGCCGCGCGTTCCAGGTTCACGGTGGCCCCTGCGGCGGCACCGTCAAGAGTGGACATGGCCAGTGTCTGGGCCATCACATCGGCGGTGAACGTGCCAGGGGTTTGCTCCACGACCGTGAGGCAGACGCCGCTGACCGAGATCGAGTCACCGTGGCCGGCGTCGGAGACGACCAAGGGTCCGCGGATGGTGAGGCGTGCAGCATCAGCTGATCGCTCGATCCGTTCGATACGACCGAGCTCTTCGATGATTCCGGTGAACATGTTCGGTTCCTTTGCCTTTTCCGCGCGTGCGTGCGCCTGTGTGCCTATGCCTGCGGCCTGAGGACGACGAGAATGTCGTCTCCGTGCCGGTCGACGTTTTGAATGCGAAGGCGCCGTTGTTGCTCGATGGTTGTCACTCCGATGTCGCCGAGGGCGAGCCGGGTGCCGCCGAGGAGTGTGGGCGCGAGGTAGATGAGGTACTCATCGACCACACCAGCCCTCACGAATGCGCTGGCCAACGTGGGCCCGCCTTCGATGAAAGCCCGACGGATGCCGCGCTCATGGAGGTCGGCGAGAACAGCGAGCAGGTCGTCGGTGTCGGCGAATATCGGGGTACGTGGGTGTGAACGGATGGCCGCGTCCGCTGGCACGGGACGGCGACCGACGACCACAGGTACAGGCTGAGCGGCCATCAAGGTTCCGTCGGGGGAACGAGCAGTGAGCGAGGGGTCGTCGGCTAGGACCGTGCCCGTTCCAACCAGGATGGCATCGGAGCCGGATCGTCGGCGGTGTACGTCAGCGCGTGCCTCGGGGCCGGTGATCCACTGGCTGGTGCCATCCTCGGCCGCTGCCCGACCGTCGAGGCTCGACGCCCATTTAAGAGTGACGAACGGGCGACCGAGCCGGGTGCTCTCTAACCAGTCGTCGAGGAACTCCTCGGCTTCGTCAGCGAGGACGCCCTCCTGCACCTCGACGCCGGCGGCGCGGAGACGGTTGGCTCCGCCAGAGGAGTGCTTGCCCGGGTCGGCCACCGCGTAGGCGACTCGGCCAATTCCGGCCTCGATGAGTGCGACAGCGCAAGGGCCCGTGCGGCCGGTGTGATTGCAGGGTTCGAGGGTGACGACGGCGGTGGCTCCGCGAGCAGCCCCGGAGGGAAGGTGAGAGAGGGCGTCAACTTCTGCATGGGGGGTGCCGGCGCCACGATGCCAGCCTTCGGCAAGAATTGCACCATCCGCGCCGAGGATGACGCAGCCGACGCGCGGATTGGGTCCCGCCGCCGGACCGTTGGCGGCCAGGTCCAGCGCGCGGCGCATGGCACGTTCGATTGCGCCCGGGTCGATCACCGCCTGGTTCGCCATTTCCGTCCTCGTCCTGTTCTGGCGGACTCCGGGGGAATGGGCGGCACGCAAGCGCGAAACCCGCCGACCGGACTCGAAAGGCCAGTCGACTCGTGCGCCTCCCATCCGGACTTTAACCGTCGGTGCTGGAATTTCACCAGCTCAACTGTTCCCCTGAGAAAGCGGAAGCAGCTCGCGGACTTTCACCGCCGGTTCGGACTCACACCGACCCCGGAGCACGTATCTCTTCTTCAGTTATATCTCAACGCGCCCCGGCTCGCGTTATTCCCGCTCCGTTAGTCGCTGGCGGCGCCGTTGTTTGGGGCGCCCGGAGGCGCCGCAGCGCTTGGCTGCACTCGACAACGCACGGTACCAGCAGCTCGTGGCATCGGCAGCAGTACGCGCTGTGTTCACGCGGATGTGCCACGGGAGAACCAGTGGCTGCAGAACCGATAGTCGCCCGAAGTGAGCCGGACGAGGAATCGGTAGTGCGGTTCATTGTGAAGGAAGGGCGGACCCGCATTCGGAATTCAGGTCACCCTTGGTGGAGTAGGTCAGCGCCGCGGGAGGAAACCGACGCGCTCGTATGCCTTCGCCAGTGTGACTTCAGCGACATTGGCGGCGCGGTCGGCATTCTGAGCGAGCAGCCGGTCGAGTTCGGCGGTGTCGCCGAGTAGCTCCAGCACGCGTTGCCGGATCGGCCCGAAGATACCTGTCACAACCTCGGCGAGGCCCTTCTTCAAATCGCCGTATCCGCGCCCGGCGTACTCATCCTCGAGGGACGCGATGGGCCGCTCGGCCAGGACGGAATAGATCGTGAGCAGGTTCGCCACCCCGGGCTTGTTCTCGCGGTCGAAGATGACCCCGCCCTCGGCATCCGTCACGGCACGCATGATTTTCTTCGCCGTGACCGAAGGTTCATCGAGGAGCCAGATCACGCCCGCATGCGACTCCGCCGATTTCGACATCTTGGAGGTCGGATTCTGGAGGTCGTAGATTTTCGCCGTGTCCGTGACGATGTCAGCTTCCGGAACGACAAAGGTCTGCCCGAACCGCGCGTTGAAGCGGGCGGCGAGGTCACGCGTCAGCTCGACATGCTGGCGCTGGTCCTCGCCCACAGGCACGATCTCGGTGTCATAGAGCAGGATGTCGGCGGCCATGAGGGTGGGGTACGCGAACAAGCCGACGGTCGTCGCCTCCGCACCGAAACGAGCAGCCTTGTCCTTGAACTGCGTCATTCGGCTGGCCTCACCGAACCCGGTAATCGAGTTCAGCACCCAGGCCAGCTGGCTGTGCGCCGGCACATGTGACTGCACGTACAGGGTTGATGCAGCCGGGTCGATGCCCGCGGCGATGTACTGCGCAGCGGTCCGGCGGGTGTTCTCACGCAACACGGCGGGGTCCTGCGCGACGGTGATGGCGTGCAGGTCGACGATTGAGAAGAACGCGTCGTGGGTCGCCTGCAGCGCCTTCCAGTTGAGGAGTGCGCCGATGTAGTTGCCGATCTGCAGCGATTCAGCGGAGGGCTGCATGCCCGAGTAGAGGCGTGGTTTCGAGGTCATGAGGGGGAATCTTTCCGCAGGTAGGGGGAGGTCAAAGGGTGTAGTCGACGACGACAGGCGTGTGGTCAGACCATCGCTCGTCGTAGGCAGCCGCCCGGTCGACGGCATAGTTGGTGACGGATGCCGCGAGGTCGCCGGTCGCGAGCTGGTAGTCAATCCGCCACCCCGAGTCATTGTCGAAGGCCTTACCCCGCCACGACCACCAGGTGTACGGCCCGTCGACGTCACCGGCCCACTTCCGACCCACATCGATCCACCCGAGGCCAGCGCCGTTGTTGTAGTTCTCGTCGTCCTCCGCGCCGACGATCCGGTCGAAATAGGCGCGCTCGCGGGGCAGGAAACCGGCCCTCTTCACGTTGCCGCGCCAGTTGCGTATATCGAGGGTTCGGTGTCCGACGTTCAAGTCACCTAAGACCACCGCCAGTGGGTTGTGCGCGGCGAGTTGCGGGAGCCGATGGAGCATCGCATCAAGGAAGCGGTACTTTTCGTCCTGCTTCGGGCTGTCGGCCTCGCCCGAGTGCACGTAGGTGCTGACCACGGTGACGATCCTCCCGTTCACCTCATAGTCGGCTTCGAGCCACCTCCCGGCGCTGTCGAAATCCTCGGATCCAAGGTCCACACGGTGGATCGTCGCCGCTGAGCGGCTTGCGATGGCGACACCCGCGCGGCCCTTCGCGCTCGCGGGGTCGTGCACGATGGACCAGTCCGGGCCCAGCAGATTCTCGAGGTCCTCGGTGGACGCTCTCACCTCCTGGATGGCCAGGATGTCGATGTCACGACCGGCTAGCCAGTCGCCCATCCCCTTCCGGAACGCCGCCCGGACGCCGTTCGTGTTAATCGTGGCGATTCGAAGCGGCTTGGCTGACGAGGGCGGCATCCCTCAATTCTAGATTGACCCCTGCGACATGAATCTCCGGCTGCCGCGCCGGCTCGCGACGGGCGAAACAGGGAGGCGCAGCCGCGACGCGCCGAGGGGATACCCCCACTTAGGGGCGCAAACCGCAGGTGAGCAAGGCTCAGCTCTTGCCGAACGCGACGACGGTCTGCAAGTATCCCGAGTGCTGACCCGACCCGAGCCGGCTATCCGTAAACCCGAGATGGATGGTTTGACATGGTGCAATCTGCACACATTCGTCCCCGTGATCCCAAATCGCGCCGAGTAGGCCCGAAACTTCCGCTGGCCCTCGCCGTCACGGGAGCGATCGCCCTGATTGTCAAGGGCTCCCCGGCTGCTGCCGCGGACGAGCCGCGACGCACGCCGAGGCATTCGATGGAGCACACCCCCGTGGCTCCGCCGGCTCGCGCCCCTGAAGCTTCTGAGAGCGGGCAGGACACAACCACTACGTCCTCGGCGCCCGCCCGGGCTGTGAGATTTCCGAGGGTCCTCCCGGGGACCTGAACTGGAACCAGCCGGCGGCCCTGAACCCGAAGCAGTGCCGCCGGCCTGGCCGGTAATTGCTCGCAAGCGTGCGGCGACCCTGAACCCGAGTCACGGTCGTCAGCTCCACCGAGCAACTACCCGAACGATCAGCCGGCGGCGCCGAACCCGAAGTGGTGTCGCCGGCGTTTCTTCGTGGTCCCGCACCGGGCAATTCCGTGCTTCGCGGCCCCTTAGGCGCGGCGTCGGTACTTCGGCGTCAGGGCTTGCCCCGCATGATCGCCTGCTTGACCTCAGCGATCGCCTGGGTGACCTGGATGCCTCGGGGGCACGCCTCGGAGCAGTTGAACGTGGTGCGGCAGCGCCACACGCCTTCCTTGTCATTCAGGATGTCCAAGCGCACCGCAGCGTTGTCGTCGCGCGAATCGAAGATGAATCGGTGCGCGTTCACGATCGCGGCGGGCCCGAAGTACTGCCCGTCGGTCCAGAACACCGGGCAGCTCGACGTGCAGGCTGCGCAGAGGATGCACTTGGTGGTGTCGTCGAAGCGCTCACGCTGGGCGACATTCTGGATGCGCTCCTTGCCCTCTTTGGGAGCGGAGGCGGCCACCAGGAACGGCTGCACCTCACGGTACGACTCGAAGAACGGCTCCATGTCCACGATCAAGTCTTTTTCGAGGGGAAGACCCTTGATTGCCTCGACGTAGACCGGCTTGGTGATATCAAGGTCCTTGATCAGCGTCTTGCAGGCGAGCCGGTTGCGACCGTTGATGCGCATCGCGTCCGATCCGCAGATGCCGTGGGCGCAGGATCGCCGGAAACTCAGGCTGCCGTCCTGTTCCCATTTAATCTTGTGCAGTGCGTCGAGCACGCGGTCCGTGGCGAACATCTCTACGTCGAAGTCCTGCCAGCGTGGTTCATCGTCGACCTCGGGGTCGAAACGACGAATGATGACCGTGACGGTGAACGACTCCGGCGCGGCTGGCGCGGCGGACTTCTCCATTGTGGCGGTGCTCACGGCTAGTACTTCCTCTCCATCGGCTGGTAGCGCGTGATGGTGACCGGCTTCCAGTCGAGCGAGATGTGGTCGGCCGCATCGGCCGAGTGCGGATCGCCCGTCAGGTACGCCATCGTGTGCTTCATGTAGTTCTCGTCGTCGCGTTTCGGGTAGTCGTCCCGCATATGGCCACCCCGGCTCTCCTTGCGGTTGCGGGCAGAGAACACGACCACCTCGGCGAGATCGAGCAGGAAACCGAGTTCGACGGCTTCGAGGAGGTCGGTGTTGAACCGGCGCCCCTTGTCTTGCACGCTGATGTTCCGGTACCGCTCACGAAGCTGGTGAATGGTCTCGGTCACTTCGGCGAGTGACTCGTCGGTGCGAAACACCTGAGCCTTGGCATCCATGGTGTCTTGCAATTCCTTGCGGATCACCGCGATTCGCTCGGTGCCCGTGGACGTACGAATGTACTCCAGTGCCTTACGAACGCCGCCGGCAGGATCGGGCGGAAGAGGCACGAAGTCAGCCGTCTTCACGTACGCGACGGCGTTGTTGCCGGCACGCTTGCCGAACACGTTGATGTCGAGGAGGGAGTTCGTGCCGAGGCGATTCGAGCCGTGCACGGACACGCACGCGCATTCACCGGCGGCGTAGAGACCGGGAACCACGGTGGTGTTATTGCGAAGCACCTCCGCGTTCACGTTCGTGGGGATACCTCCCATGGCGTAATGCGCGGTCGGCATGACCGGAACCGGCTCGGTGACCGGGTCCACGCCGAGGTAGGTGCGGGCGAACTCCGTGATGTCGGGGAGCTTGGTCTCCAGCACTTCGGCTCCCAGATGGGTGCAGTCGAGGTACACGTAATCCTTGTGCGGCCCGGCGCCGCGGCCTTCGGCGACCTCCTGCACCATGCACCGGGCGACGATATCGCGCGGGGCAAGGTCTTTGATCGTGGGCGCGTAACGTTCCATGAACCGCTCACCACTGGCGTTACGGAGGATGGCTCCCTCGCCGCGAGCGCCTTCGGTGAGGAGGATGCCGAGACCGGCGAGACCAGTCGGGTGGAACTGGAAGAACTCCATGTCCTCCAGCGGAAGGCCCTTGCGCCAAATGATTCCCACGCCGTCACCGGTGAGGGTATGGGCGTTGGAAGTGGTCTTGTAGATCTTGCCGAACCCGCCCGTGGCGAAGATGAACGCCTTGGCCTGGAACACGTGCAGCTCGCCGCTGGAAAGGTCGTAGGCGACGACGCCGGAGGGCTGCGTGATTTTCGTACCATCCGGCCCGTCGACCTCGGTCATGATCAGGTCGAGCACGTAGAACTCGTTGAAGAAGTTGATGCCGTGCTTCACGCAGTTCTGGTACAACGTCTGCAGGATCATGTGGCCGGTCCGGTCAGCCGCGTAACAGGCGCGGCGCACAGGGCTCTTGCCGTGGTCACGGGTGTGGCCGCCGAAGCGTCGCTGGTCGATCTTGCCTTCCGGGGTGCGGTTGAAGGGGAGACCCATGTTCTCCAAATCGATGACCGCGTCGATGGCCTCCTTGGCCAGAATCTCGGCTGCGTCCTGGTCGACGAGGTAGTCGCCACCCTTCACCGTGTCGAAGGTGTGCCACTCCCAGTTGTCTTCTTCGACGTTGGCCAGGGCCGCAGCCATGCCTCCTTGGGCGGCACCGGTGTGCGACCTCGTCGGATAGAGCTTCGAGATCACGGCAGTGGATGCGTTCGGTCCCGCTTCGATCGCGGCCCTCATACCGGCTCCGCCGGCTCCGACGATCACGATGTCGAACTTGTGATAGTGAACACCGTCGACGATGGTGGACTCCGAGGGCGCTGTCATAGATGCATCCGTAGTCATGTGGGTGTTTGCAGCTCCTAGCTGGCCTGGCAGAACAGTGGCAAAAGGTCGGCAGGCTGGCCGGCCGGGCAGGGATCGAACGTATAGACGACGAGGGTGCCGAGCACCGTGAGCACCACGACCGCGGCGAGAATAGCCCCCGTCAGGATGCGGCGGGTGCGAGCGTTCGTCGCATAGTCGTTGACAAGGGTGCGCATGCCGTTGCCGCCGTGAATGAGGGCGAGCCACAGCATGACGACGTCCCAGACCTGCCAAAACGGGCTGGACAGTTTGCCGGCGACGAAAGCGAAGTTGAGGGCATTGACGCCCTCACCGACCATGAGGTTCACGAAGAGGTGCCCGAAGATCAGCACCACCAGGATGAGACCGGAGACCCGCATATAGATCCAGCCCCATTTTTCCCAGTTGATGCCGCCCTTGCGGGGGGCCCTGGTGTAGGGGCTGCGAGGGGCCTGGATGTCTGTTGTCATATCTGCCCCCTCCCTAGTGGCTGAAGACGTTGATCAAGTGGCGGGGCGCAAACGCCAGCATCGTGATCACCCAGAGGGCGATGACGACGTAGAACATGGCGCGGTGGTACTTGGGCGTCCAGAAATCGATGAGGATGATGCGGAGCCCGTTGAACGCGTGGAACACGATCGCCGCCACCAGGGCCACCTCGCCGAGGCCCATGAGAGGCGTCTGGTAGGTGCTGATCACCGCGTTGTACGCCTCGGGGCTGACGCGCACCAGGGCTGTGTCGAGAATATGTACCAGGAGGAAGAAAAAGATCGCCACCCCGGTGATGCGGTGGAGAACCCACGACCACATGCCTTCTCGGCCCCGGTACAGGGTGCCGGCGGGACGCCGCGATGTGGTTCTCTGCTGGTATGACAGGGTTCCTGCCGTCTTCTGTGGCATGAACAACCCTCCCTGGCTGATTGGTTGCCTCAACAAGAAGGAGGCTGACAACGCTCTTTGAGCTCGTGGAGCCAGTCTAGTTCTCGGGTTGGCCGATTTCCGGTAAGGCAACCCTAAGAGCCTGGGGAGGTAGTCTGGCCGGATGCCCCAGCCCAGTGATCCCCTCGATCGGTTCTACAGTGTCATCCCCGCCGGTGGCGTCGGGTCCCGCCTTTGGCCGCTGTCCCGAGCCGACGCTCCCAAGTTCCTGCATGACCTCACCGGGTCAGGGCAGACACTGCTGCGGGACACCTGGGACCGGCTGGTTCCGCTCTCGGGCGACCAGCGCATCATGGTCGTCACGGGTCGCGCGCACCGGGCGGCGGTGGAGGAGCAGCTGCCCGAACTCGCCGACCCCAACGTGGTGCTTGAGAGTGAGCCGAGGGATTCCTCCGCGGCGATCGGCCTAGCGGCAGCCATCCTAGAGAAAAGGGAACCCGGTGTCATCATCGGGTCTTTCGCCGCTGACCACGTGATCAACAGCATCCCGCTGTTCCACCAAGCCGTGCGGGAGGCCGTCGCTGCCGCTGACGCCGGATACATCGTCACCATCGGCATCCAGCCCACCGAACCGGCCATCGGCTTCGGCTACATCAAGACGGCGGGTCCGTTGGAAATCGAAGGAGCCGGCAGCGCGCTCTCCGTCAACTCTTTCGTGGAGAAGCCGACTCGGCCCACGGCCAAGCGCTACCTGGCGAACGGCAACTACCTCTGGAACGCTGGCATGTTCATCGCCCGCGCTGACCGCTTGCTGGAGGAGATCGGGGCATCCGAGCCGGAGCTCCTCGCCGGGTTGCAGGAACTCGCTGAGGCGTGGGACACCCCTGAGCGTGGAGCGGTGGTGGACAAGGTCTGGCCGCGCCTGAAGCGGATCGCCATCGACTACTCGGTCGCGGAGCCTGCCGCGGCGAAGGGGAAACTCGCCGTGATCCCGGGCCTCTTCGACTGGGACGACGTGGGAGACTTCGCCTCCGTCGCCAAGCTCCATTCCGGCGGTCGTAAGCATGACCTGGCCATCCTCGGCCAGAACGCGCGGGTGCTCGCGGACTCCTCAAGCGGAATCGTGGTCAGCCATTCGGGGCGGATGATCGCACTCGTCGGCGTCGAGGACATCGTCGTGGTGGACACTCCCGACGCGCTTCTGGTCACCACCAGCGCCAACGCACAGAAAGTGAAGGCGGTCGTCGATGCGTTGAAGCTCTCCGGTTCCAGCGACGTCCTTTAGGTTGCCACGCCCCCCTAGAATCAACGCAACAGCAGCAGCTCCCACAGCAACCACCGAGAAAAAGGGCATCCATGTCACGCCGTCGTAGTCGTAGCCTCGTCCGGACCGTTCTGGTCGTCGCGTTTGTCGGGATGCTCGCCGGTTGCGCTCCGGCACCCGTTGCATCGTCGACGCCAGACGCCGCGCCCGAGTACTGCGCGCGAATGGTCACCAACTCCGGTGGGCTCGAAGACCGCTCCTTCAATCAGTCCAGTTGGGAGGGTCTCCAGCAGGCGGAGACCGATCTGGGCATTGACGTGGATGCGATCGTCTCCACCAGCGAGACCGACCTCGCCCCCAATGTCACGCAGGCCGTTGAAACTGGGTGCAACTTCGTTCTCACGGTCGGTTTCGAACTGGCTGATGCCACCGCCGCAGAAGCGGAGGCGAACCCTGACGTGCATTTCTCAATCGTGGACGAGGTCGTTGAAGCCGACAACGTGAAGCCCATCGTCTTCGACACCGCGCAGGCGTCATACCTGGCCGGGTACCTCGCGGCCGGTGTCACCAAGACCGGCATCGTGGCAACCTTCGGTGGGGGGAACCAGCCACCCGTCACCCTCTTCATGGATGGCTTCGTCGACGGGGTCGCCAAATACAACGAGATGCACGCAACGGCGGTAACCGTCCTGGGTTGGGACAAGGCTGCGCAGGACGGTGTGTTCACCGGCGATTTCGAGGACACCACAAAGGGCAAGACCACCACTGAGGGATTCCTCGCCCAGGGAGCGGATGTCATCCTGCCCGTTGCGGGGCAGGTGGGAGAGGGCGCCGCGGCTGCCATCCTCGAGAGCGGGACCGGGTCGCTCATCTGGGTCGACAACGACGGCTTCGAGACGCTGCCGGAGTCTTTCCGTCCCACCGTGCTCACCAGCGTGCTGAAGAACACGCAGGACGCGATCGTTGACATCGTGGGCAAGGACATGGAGGGGGACTTCGACAACAAGCCCTTCGTCGGCACGCTGGAGAATGGCGGCGTGGACATCGCGCCCTTCCACGACAAGGCTGAGCTCGTCTCCGAAGACCTCGCCGCCGAAGTGGACAAGATCCGCGAGGCCATCATCGCCGGGATCATCACGGTCGAGGGTCCCAGCACTCCCTAGTAGCGGTCGTGCGCCCCCGGCTCAGAACGACGCGAGGCGGGCAGTACGACGGGCCGGCAATCGCCTCTGATCTCGGGTTTGTAACTGTTACGCCGGGGCGCCGAATTGCAGCTGCGGCCGCCGTAACATTCGGTAACGTTACCCACACAGCCCCTGCCTGCACGGCAGGGCCCACCCTGGAGGTCACTTTGAGAATCACAAACCGTAAGGCCGTGCTCAGCGGTCTTGCCGTCCTGGGCGTTGTCACGCTCTTCGCCGGTTGCGCACCGGCACCCGAGAGCAGCGGCGCCAGCGGCGGCGGCGATGCGGCAAGCGACTTCCTGCCCTGCATGGTTTCCGACGCCGGCGGGTTCGACGACAAGTCGTTCAACCAGTTGGGCTTCGAGGGGCTGACCGAGGCGGCAGACAAGCTCGGTGTCGAGCCGATCACCGTCGAGTCGGCCTCAGAAACGGACTACCAGCCGAACATCGACAACCTCGTCGACCAGGGCTGCACCCTGATCGTCACCGTCGGCTTCCTCCTGGCCGAGGCCACGGCATCCGCTGCAGAGGCCAACCCCGACATCAACTTCGCGATCATCGATGACTTCGTCGACCTCGACCAGGACGGCAAGACAGACTTCGACAACATCAAGCCGATCGTCTTCGACACCGTTCAGGCTGGCTTCCTCGGCGGATACGCCGCAGCTGCGTACAGCAAGACCGGTGTCGTAGGCACCTACGGTGGAATCCAAATCCCGCCGGTCACGATCTTCATGGACGGCTTCGTTGAGGGCGTCGCGTACCACAACGAGCAGAAGGGCACTGCTGTCCAGGCGCTCGGCTGGGACGCTGCGGCACAGAACGGATCCTTCACCGGCAATTTCGACGCCGGCGTGGACTCGAAGACGTTGGCCGCCGGTCTGATCGACCAGAACGCCGACGTGCTCCTCCCGGTCGGCGGCCCGATCTACAAGAGCGCCGTCGAAGCTGTCCGCGACTCCGGTCGTGAGATCGCCATGGTTGGTGTGGATGCCGACCTGACCCAAACCGACCCGAACGCGGCTGACCTGTTCCTCACATCCATCCTCAAGGACATCAAGGTGGCCGTGGAAGAGGTTGTGAACGAAGCAGCCGCGGGCAATGTGGACGGCACCCCATTCGTGGGCACCCTGGAGAACGACGGCGTGGGAATCGCTCCGTTCCACGACTTCGAGGCCAAGGTCCCCCAGGGGCTCGCGGACGAGCTCGAGACCGTGAAGGCGGGCATCATCGACGGCTCGATCAAGGTCGAGTCGCCTTCGTCGCCCAAGTAGGCCACGAGCACAACCAGTAACGACGCTTTGGGGAGGCCGGCCTCTGCCGGACTCCCCAAAGCCGTTAACGCCGTCCAATAGAATCAGGAACCATGAAGCTCGAACTTCGGGGCATTACGAAGAGATTCGGTGCCCTGGTCGCGAACGACCACATCAGCCTCACCATCGAACCCGGCGAGATCCACGCTCTTCTGGGTGAGAATGGTGCCGGCAAGTCCACCCTGATGAACGTGCTGTACGGCCTCTACCAGGCAGATGACGGTGAGATCGTCCTCGACGACACCGTCCGGCACTTCGCCGGCCCCGGGGACGCCATGGCGGCGGGCATCGGCATGGTGCACCAGCATTTCATGCTCATCCCCGTGTTCAGCGTGGCCGAGAACGTGATGTTGGGCCATGAGGAGACAGGCTTCGGGGGACGGCTCAATCTCGAGGCCGCGCGCCGGAAGGTGCGGGAGATCTCCGAGCGGTTCGGATTCCACGTCGACCCGGACGCCCTCGTCGAAGACCTTCCTGTTGGTGTGCAGCAGCGGGTGGAGATCATCAAGGCTCTCTCCCGCGACGCCAAAGTTCTCGTCTTCGACGAGCCCACCGCCGTTCTCACCCCGCAGGAGACCGACGAGCTGATGGTCATCATGCGCCAACTCAAACAGGCCGGCACCTCCATCGTATTCATCACCCACAAGCTCCGCGAGGTTCGCGAGGTCGCGGACCGGATCACCGTCATCCGCCTCGGCAAGGTCGTGGGTGAAGCGCAGCCGACGGCGACCAACGCCGAACTGGCTTCCCTCATGGTCGGGCGCCCGGTGGAACTGACCGTGCACAAGAACCAACCGAAACTGGGCGAGGAAGCCCTCGTTGTTCGGAACCTCTCGGTGATCGACCCGCGCGAGCAGGTCGTGGTCGACGGTGTCAGCTTCGAAGTGCGCGCCGGGGAGATCCTCGCGATCGCCGGCGTACAGGGCAACGGCCAGACCGAGCTCGTCGAAGCCCTGCTCGGCCTGCAGTCTCGGGTTACCGGCACGATCACCCTCGATGGGAAACCGCTCACCAAGCTCAGCGTTCGGAAGATCCTCGACGCCGGGGTTGGCTTCGTGCCGGAGGACCGCACCGAAGACGGCCTCGTGGCCGAATTCAGCATCGCTGAAAACCTCATGCTCGATCGCAGCACCGGTGAGCCGTTCGTGAAAGCTGGCACCCTGCAGTTGGCCTACCTCGCCGAATTCGCCCGTGCGAAGGTCACCGAGTTCGACATCCGCGCCCAGGGCATTGAGATGCCCGCCGGGCGACTATCCGGAGGTAACCAGCAGAAGGTCGTGCTCGCCCGTGAGCTCAGCCGTGAGCTGCGGCTCCTGGTCGCGGCGCAACCGACCCGTGGCCTCGACGTCGGTTCCATCGAATTCGTGCACACACGTATCATCGAGACCCGGGATGCGGGTATCCCGGTCATCGTTGTCTCTACCGAACTCGACGAAGTCGTCGCCCTGGCAGACCGGATCGCGGTCATGTACCGGGGAGCAATCGTGGGAATCGTGCCCGGCGACACGCCACGTGATGTGCTCGGCCTGATGATGGCGGGAGAACGGATCGCCGGGACCGAGGTTGCCGCATGAGCGAGACAGTTAAGACGAACGTCAGCGCCGGTCCCGACATCGTCCAGGAGAAATACGAGGGCG
>JAODMM010000265.1 GCA_025465015.1 Cryobacterium sp.
GTGCTGTGAAATTAGGCGGCATTGCTGCCGTTAGCTGAATTATGCACCACGCACATCCCGCATCACAACCAGGTGATTTCGCCGTGTCATTCCAAGGGAACGGCGCGTCTTTTCTCTATATTCGGTATAGCTTTATTTTTCGGTGTAGCTTTTGCCGACCACCTCGGAGGCGATGTGTCCGTACGCCACGGCCTGCTGGCGATCCTCACGATCGGTCCGGCCTACGGATTCCAGTTGCACGGCGAACTCCAGTCCCGTACCGCGTCGCGACGATCCGTGAACGTCGGGCAGATCTACAGCACTCTGGACCGTCTCGGTCGGCACGGGGCCATCAAGTCTGCCGGGTCGACACCAGACGGTCTCCCTCTCTATCAGCTGACCGAGGACGGCAGGACCGAAGCCATGGCGTGGCTGCACGAAACCGCCAGCGCCACAGGTGAGGAATGGAATGACCTTATCGACCGGGTACTCATCGCATCATCCCTGCCGGGGGTGGACGTGCTGGGGGTTATCTCCCGCTACCGGCGCCACTGGGGACTCGTCGAGGACGACCCGAGCGCGCACGGACAGACAAAACTTGCCAGGGCGGCCCATCGGGCGCTTGCGCGGGCGGCAATCGCTTGGCTCGACGAGACGGAGTCGACTCTCCGTGCCGCCGGTGAGGCGGAATTCCGGCGTGAGCTCGCGGCCGTGCGGCCGCGGAAGGGGCGACCGGCTGCCGTCAGCTGATCTGCGACGCCGCCCGCTTGAGTCTCAATGCAGCGGGTCACCTCCGGTGTCGAGAACCATTTGCTCCCCGGCCTCGATCGGCACCGGGAATCGATTCTGCTCAGGCGGGATCGGGCAGTTGAAGTTATAGCTGAACGCGCAGGGGGGAAGGTAGGCGCGGTTGAAGTCCAAAACAACGGTATCGGTCTCGGAGGGCGTGACCCGCAGGAATCGGCCCACGCTGTAGGTTGTATCGCCGTTCGTCGAGTCCGCGAAGACGAGCAGAAGGGATGCGTTATCTTCGAATGCTGCAAGGGTGTAGTCGACACCGTCCCTGCTGAAGGTGATCACTCCCGGCAGAAACTTCTGCCGGGTCTTACCCTCGTCCTTCAGATGAGCGATTCCGACGTGCCCACCGCCCTCGATCCGCTCGAAACGTGCTTCGATCACCCAGTCCGGGTTGTAGGGGAAGGCACTGATGGAGCCGAACGAGGCAATAGCCTGCGACGCGGCATCCCAAACTCGCAGGGCATAGTCGCCGTCCTCATTGGCGATCACGTACCCGGTGAGCGTAGTGCTGAACCGAATCTCGGACGGCGCGAGAGAGTCTTTTCCGGCTACGATCACGGTGCCATCGACCAGGTCGCCATCGACTCGGATGTTGTCAGCTGCGACCGCGGTGAGGCGAAGTCCTGACACTCCACCGGGAAGTGGGAACCAGAGACCAGGCACTCCCCAGACGGGCTGACCCACCGACGGGTCCCCCGTGATCCACTGCGTATTCACGAGCGCGAGCGTGCCCTGTTCAGCGATGACAGCGCGGGAGCGGTGCTCCCGGAATTCCTGGAGCTTCCCCTCTGGGGTGCTCGGTGCACCAACGGGTCCGTTCGAGATTACGCTGTCGGTGCGGCTCATATGGTTCGTCCTCCTAGCTTTCCGTGAGGTGCAACGCCTGAGAGGCGTCAAGTATTGCCTCAATGGCGCAATTCCAGATTTCGCCGCCATGAGGACCTGCAGAAGTCAGAGAGCTTCTGCGTAGCTATCAACAGATGTCACAGTCAATGGGAAATCGACGGGAAAATCCCCGAACAGCAACCGGCCCGCCTCGGTGGCAGACCGGATGATGATGTCCTCCACCTCGCCGGCAAGCACCGTCGGGGTGTGCACGATGACTTCGTCGTGGAGGAAGAACACCAGGTGGGGACTGTGCGCGAAGAGACTCTGAGCGGAGGAACTCGGGGCGGCCTCCGGCGGGTCGTCTCCGAAAGCCCAGAGAGCCTTCCGGATCTCGGCCATCCAACACAGCGCCCATTCTGCAGCGCTCCCCTGCACGACGAAATTCCGAGTGAATCGCCCCCAGTCTCTGGCTCGGCTGCGCGCCAAACGTTCATCGGCAGCGGACGCCGACGAGTCATAGGCGCGCGCCTGGGCAGCACGCCAGTCCGCTCCCGGGAGCGGCGACGACCGTCCGAGCCGAGTGGTGATCCTATCGCCCCTCTCCCCTGCCCGTGCCGCTTCTTCCGTCAGCCCGATTGCCCGCGGGTAGGCCCGCGCAAGCTTGGGCATCAGCCGTCCTCCCTCTCCCGTGGTAGCTCCGTACATCGCCCCGAGCATCGCCCCTTTAGCCTGCTCCCGGGTCTCGACGACTCCGCTGGCCACGATGCCCGCGTACAGGTCGGCGCCGCGACCGGCCGTGGCCATGGCGGTGTCTTGAGCGAGCGCCGCCAGGATCCGTGGCTCAAGCTGTGCGGCATCCGCCACTACGAGTTTCCACCCCCGATCGGCCACGACGGCTCCGCGCACCTGCTTGGGCAGTTGCATCGCACCGCCGCCGCGGGTGGCCCAGCGGCCCGTCACCACACCGCCCGGCAGGTAGTCAGGGTGAAAACGGCCGTCCACAATCCAGGCGTCCATCCAGGCCCAGCCATTGGCGCTGGCGAGGCGGGAGAGCTTCTTGTACTCCAGCAGGGGCTCGACCACCGGATGGCTATGCTTCCTCAGTTCCCAGGCCCGCGTCGATCTCACCTCCAGTCCTGAACGCTGCAACGTCCGCAGAAGGTCCTGCTGCGAATCGAGCTTGAGGGTGGGGTCGGCGAGGACGGTACGGATGCGCGTGGCCAGGTCTTCCAGCCTGCGCGGCTTCACGCCGGCGGGGACGCGCGGGCCGAGTGCTTCGGTCAGCAGGGCATCATGTAGGTCGCTTCGCCAGGGAAGTCCCGCGGCCTGCATCTCGGCCGCGATCAACGCGCCGGCGGACTCAGCGGCCAGGAGGAGACGCAGCCGGGCAGGGTCCGCAGCGGAGGCGACGGCCTCCAGCTGGTCTCGAAACTCGCGCTCTGCGACGGGAGTGGCTGCGGACAACTCGTCACTGCCACTGCCACCGCCCACGTCCCTGACGCTCCCCTCCGGCTCAAGGTCGAACAGTGCCGCCCGCGTCGGCAGGTCGGCCTGCACGGGCGCCGGTCCCTCCCACGGCCCAACGGGTGCGCGCGCGAGTCTGCTGTGGGCAGTCAGCTCGGAGTTTCGAAGGATCACGTGGCACAACCGCAAATCGTGGCATCGTCTCACCCGCACGCTCGCCGCCAAGAGACGGGGGTACCAACGCGAGGTATCGTCCCAGACCCAGCGCGGGCTGGCCGACTCTCGGGCAGCAACGAACCCGGGGAACTCCGCGCCAGTGAGGAGCCGGGTCTGCTCTACCGGCGTACCGGTTCCGTCGAGGGCCGTCACCGCGACGTTATCGCCCGCCGCCAAGCCCACCAGGAGGTACACACCCTCATTCTTGCAAGGACAGCCGACGTTGCGCCTTCGCACCTCTGGCCCTCGCTGAAGGGAAGACGGCCCTACCCGTCCCACGCCTGCCGGAGCAGGCCGATCGTCTCCTCATCGCTCAGCTGGTGGAAGTCGCGGTAGAAGGGCCCGATCGCCCAGAACGGGGTTGGCACCTCGAGCGCGATCACTACGTCGACGAGCTCCTTCATCTCCCCTAAAGTGTCGGCGGGCGCAACTGGCACGGCGAGGATCACCTGCGCGGCTCCGTGGCGTCGAAGCGCTGCCAGCGCCACCTTCGCTGTGGCCCCCGTGGCCAGTCCATCATCGACGACCACGACGACCCGTCCGTGCGGGTTGATCGGCGGACGGTCGCCGAGATAGCGGTGCCGTCGCCGCTCGATCTCCGCCAACTCGTGGTTCCGCGCCTGTTGCAAACCCGCCACGTCGCGTCCGGTCTCAGCAAAGATGTCTTCATTGATGAACATCTGCGGTTCATCCCCGTCGACCACCGCCCCGAGAGCCACCTCAGGGTTGCCCGGGGTTCCGATTTTGCGCACGATCAGCAGGTCAAGGGGCGCCTTTAGCGCCGCGGCGACCTCCACCGCGACCGGCACACCTCCCCGCGGGAGCGCATACACCACCGGGTCCACGAGTGCGAGCCCGGCCACCCTGGCCCCCAGCCGACGGCCGGCGTCAGTGCGATCGGTGAACATCTTCGCCGTCCTCATTCCTCCTGCAGGACGCGCCTACGTGCCGGCCGGCGCTCCGCTACCGTCCCGTGGCGTCAGGCGACCGGTCCACCTCACCCCTCCAGGCACCCGTCTCGAATCCGTTCGACTCGATCAGCTCCTTGAATTTGTGTAGGTCGCGACCGATTTGGATGTCGTCCACCTGGAGGAGGGCACCCACCTTCTCGACCACGCCCTGTGGCTCCCAGTCAAGGCGGAGGGAGATCCTAGTCTTGGCTGCTTCGAGCCTATGGAAGGTCACGACGCCCGCATGTTCCTCGCCGCCTATGCTCGTCCATGCGATGCGCTCGTCGGGGATCTGCTCGGTGATCTCCGCCTCGAACTCACGCCGTACGCCGGCGATGGAGACTTTCCAATGCAGGTGTGTGTCATCGATCTGGGTCACGGAGTCCACCCCGCTAAGGAACTGGGGGAATGACTCGAACTGCGTCCACTGGTTGTACGCAGTCGTCAGTGGCACGTCCACGTCGATGTCGGAATTGACAGTTGGCATGTTGTTCTTCCTTCGTTGTCGTGATGCTTGGATATGGCAGCGGTTCGCGGGAGCAGCGGATGGCGATCACGCGCCTCGAGCTCTCGTGCTCGCTCAGCCTCCGTCGGAGATGGCTTCGCTCACGGCGGTCGGTGCGTCGTAGCTGCGATCGGGGAGCCCGCGGAGCACGTTCATCACGTTCTCGTCGGCCCCCGCCTTCTCGGCGTTCTCAACCAGGTCGGATTTCTCAGCCGGATAGTCGATGCCGCCGAGGAACTTCTGAATCTGAATCGGGTTGGGCTTGTCGCTCATGGCGTTTCCTTTCTCTCAATGGGCCTGGGTGCTACTTCTTCGCCGACGCGAACAGCACGTCGGACGCCTCCACGTCGCGGAGGGGAACTGTGGTCGGCGCTTCCAGGTGAACTGCACCGCTGGGGAGGATTCCTGCGCCGCCGAACTGTTCCATGACCTGCCACTCAGCTGCGACATCCTCCCCCACATGGAGGGTCGGCAGGTCCCGCCAGAAGCCGAAACCACCGCAGGCTTCCAGCGCCCCCCGGTCGTACAGCACGCAGCCGCCGACCCAAGCGATCTTGTATGCCAGCCAGCCGCCCTCGCGCACATCGAG
>JAODMM010000271.1 GCA_025465015.1 Cryobacterium sp.
TCCGGGCAGTCGGATACGGTGGGGCGTCGCCGAGTAACCGGTGAACTGCTTCGACGACCTCCTCGCGGATCCCGTCGGCGTTCAGGTCGTCGGAGCCGGCGAACATCGTTGCGTGGAAGTGCGGCGCATCCTGGAGTCCGGCGATCAGCACCCGCTCGCCGAGTCCGGGGAAGGTGTTGCCTATGAACTCCGACGTGAGTACGCGATCACTGGCGGTGACGATGCCGACCCGCCCGCCCGCCGGTATCGTCGCCGCGATGAACGGCAGCTGCATGAGGCTCGAGAGCACGACAGGGACGCCGTTGAGAGCGTCGGCGACCGCGGCCTGGTAGCGGATCATGAACCCGCAATTGCTGGTGATCGCCGTCGCTCCGCGGTTCACCAGCGCGACCGCCGCGTCGATCACTCGGCGTGCGAATGCGCTGTCGTCATCGCTGAGGATCGCGTCCACGCTCAGGTCCGGTACTCGCTCGAACAGCGCAGGCGTAGTGTACGTGGAGGCGTTGCCCATGTCGCCGGGGACGAAGGGCGAGTCGAAGTCGAGCATGACGACGCCCCAACGGTTGCCGTAGGAGAGCCCTCCCGACCGGCGATGGTAGATACCGGTGTCGCCTCTGCGGCGCATGTCAGCTCACCGCGGGCTTCGAGCCGAAAACCGCGAAGTAGTAGCAGAGATATGCGGCGAGGTTCGAGGTGAGGTCGTGGTGGTCCTTGAGCGGATTCACCTCGGTCACTGCAAAGCCGTGGCAGTACGGGGCAAGGGCCTTCACCACCTCGATCGCGTCCCGCGAGGTGATGCCGCCCGGCTCGTGGGCTCCGGCACCCGGCGCGTACGCCGGATCGATGGCGTCGATGTCGAAGCTGAAGAACACGTGATCGACGCCGCTGATGCGCTCGATGATCCGGTCGACAGCGCTGCGCCACCCGTTCTCGATGAAGTCGAGCGCTGTGATCTGCATCGGCCCGTCCTGCTCGATGAATTGCAGGGACGACGGGTAGTTGAAGTGGCGCAGCCCTACCTGGATCGTGTGGTCCCGGCTCGTGCGCTCGAGTTCCAAAGAACGGCGCATTCCACTGGAGTGGCTGAATCTGCCTTGACGCTCACTCTCGTCCATCAGGTCGAGGTGGGCGTCGAAGTGCACGATGCCGACGGTTCCGTCTACAGCGTCATGAATTCCACGGGCGCCGGCGAAGAGGAAGCAGTCGTCTCCGCCGAGGAGGATGGGAATCCGACCCCTCTTGACCACGTCGGAGACCGCTGACGAGACGGCATCCAGCGTCTGGGTCAGGTCATGCGGGACGATGGCAGCGTCCCCGCCATCGATGATCAAGTCGGTGCCTGCGTCAAGGAGAGAGCCGGTGTCCAGGCTGTAGACCTTGCCGCCTTCCGTCCGCATCGTCATCCAGGCGAGCGCTTCTCGGATGCGGGCCGGAGCGTAGCGAGATCCCGGCCAACCCAAGGTAGCCGCTCCGTCATACGGTGCGCCGACGATTTCGAAAGTCCTGGAGGTGGTCGGGTGCGGTGCCATCATGTCATTCCTGTTCTCGTGGGTGGTGGTGAGGTGAGCGCCGGTGAGAATGGGCGCCGGTGAGCCGGACGCTAGTTACGCCGCTTAGCGTTCATCGCTCCGAGGTACAGCTCGATAACACGATCATCGTGAAGCAGCGCGGTACCGGTTCCGGTCAGCGCTACGGCGCCCTGTTCGAGCACGTAACCTCGGTGACTTATGGCGAGGCAGTCGCGCGCGTTCTGCTCGACGATAAGAATGCTCACGCCGGATTCTGCGACCTGGGCGATATGGGCGAAGGCGGCAGCCTGAGCGAGCGGCGACAGCCCGGCCGAGGGCTCATCGAGCAACATCAGCGACGGCTGCGGAACCAGCGCTCGTGCCATCGCGACGGCCTGCCGCTGGCCGCCCGAGAGGGAGCCTGCCTGCACGGCCAGCCGGTCCTTAAGATCTGGCAGGAGGTCAAGCACGCGCGCGATCGCGTCGTCGCGCTCCTTCCCCATGCCAAAAGCTCCCATGCGCAGGTTCTCGATCACGCTGAGCGAGGGGAACACGTTTTGCGACTGTGGAACGAACCCGATGCCGTGACGAGTCCGCTCGTGTACCGCGCTGCCGAGTACGCTCCGTCCCTCCACGAGAATCGCGCCGGATTGCACCTCGACAAGGCCTGCCACGGCTTTCAGGAGGGTGGACTTGCCCGCACCGTTCGCCCCGATCACGGCAACGACCTCCCCGCGAGAGACCATCGCATCAACCTGGGTCAGGATCGGCCGGTCGGGGTGGTATCCGGCGACGAGCGACTGCACGCTGAGGACCGGCACGTCGACCTGCCCCGGACTGTCCGCGGTGCGATCCACGTCGACCGGCTCACGCGCCTGGAACCGTGCGGAAATGTGGGGGCCCCGAGGGGCATCGCCCTTCTCTTCGACTCGCGCGCCGAGATAGGCATCAATGACTCTTTCGTTCCCGGCGACCTCCTCGGGCGTCCCTTCGGCGATACGTCGGCCTGTAGCGAGGCATACGACGTGATCGCTAAGACCCATCACTGCATCCATATCGTGCTCGATGAACAGGATGGTCAGGCCACCATCACGCAGGTCGATCAGATGCTGCATGACCTCTTCTCGAAGCGCGGGGTTCACCCCGGCGAGGGGCTCATCGAGCAGGATGGCGCGCGGCGCCGCCATGAGAGTCCTCGCCACTTCGAGCAGCCTGCGTTGGCCGCCGGAGAGTGTCGCGGCGTCCTGGTCTGCCTTGTGAAGCAGACGGAAGCGCGAGAGAAGTTCGCGGGCGCGGTCGCGGTTCTCTCTCTCCTGGCGTCGCCAGCCCGGATGCCACGCGGAGCGCCAGAGCGACTCTCCATGCTGGTCGGAGGCGGCGAGCAGCATGTTCTCGAGTACAGTCTGACCGCTGATGAGCCGCGTGAGCTGGAACGTGCGGACCATGCCGCGCTGTGCGATTGAGTGTGCACGACTCCGAGAGATATCCTCGCCCTCGAACGACCAAGTGCCTGCGTCGGGGCGTTCGAAGCCGGTGACAATGTTGAACAGGGTCGACTTGCCCGCACCGTTGGGTCCGATCAGGGCGGTGAGCTTGCCCCGCGGCACGCGGATCTCGTCGATGTCAACGGCGGTCAGCCCCCCGAAGTCCCGGCGTATCCCTTCCATGAAGATCGCGGTTTGTTCGAGCGGCACGACCTGCGCCGGAACCAAGAGGTCGTCGTGAAGTGACGTATTCATGCTGGAATCCCGTCCCGTTCGGCCCGGCTGCTGCGTCTCGTGATCGAGCGCCCACCGAAGAATCCCTGCGGGCGGAAGACGATGACGAGCACGAGCCCTACTCCGACCAGAATGTAACGCGCCGCTCCGGCCTGGTCCTGACCGAACCAACCGTCGTGCGCGGCCGACAGATCGGCGATGCTCCTCAGGACGCCGTCCGTCACCGAAAGGAGGAGCCAGAATACGATCGCCCCGAGAATGGGGCTGAGGATGCGTCCCGCCCCGCCGAGGATGACGATGGCGTAGAGCGTGAACGTGACCGCTGTGCCGAAGTTGTCGGGATTGACGTTCTGCTGATCAACGACAAGTACAGCGCCGGCGAGCGCTCCGCAGAGACCGCCAAGCACCATCACCTGAAGCTTGATCCGAAAGGTGTTCTTGCCCAGCGAGCGAGCGAGTTCTTCGTCTTGCCTCACAGCCACCACTGTTCGTCCCCACGGACTGCTCACGAGTGACCACACGGCGAGAGCGACTAGCGCGACGAGTATCCAGGCTGCAGCCATCAGCCACAGTGTCCGGCCCGGCACGATAACGGGCCCGAGTGCGAAGCTGCCTGTGCCAAATGGGCTCCAGGCGTAGAAGTCGTTCGCGAAGCGTTGCAGCCCGTTGACACCTCCGGTGACCGGCCTCGCCCAGCTCGAGCGGAGCAGGAGGCGCAGGATCTCTGCGGTGGCGATCGTTGTCATGGCGAGGTAGTCAGCCCGGAGACGCACGGTCGGGAGCGCTACGAGAAGCGAGAAGACACCGGCGCAGACGATTCCAACTGCGAGTCCCAGCCAGAAGGGCCCGCCGCTGACAACGATGATGGCAAGTCCGTACGCGCCGGTCGCCATGGCGCAGGAGAAGCCGAGGTTCACGAGACCGGTGTAGCCGAATTGCAGGTTGAGTCCGATGGCGGCGAGGGCGTAGGCGGCGGTCGTCGGGCTTATGGCCGAACGCAAAGCGTCGGTAATGATGCTGTCCAAGGCAACTACCTCCCGTGTCTGACTGATTGGGGTGGGCGGGGTCCGGTGCGTAGCACGCCTCTCACCCGACCCTGCTCCGGCGGCCGAATATGCCCGAGGGGCGCAACAGCAGAATGACGATGAGGAGCAGGAGGGCGGTGACGTACTTCAACTCGGCGGGAAGGAAGAGCACGCTGACTTGAGTGAGCACTCCAACGATGACGCTTCCGATCAGTGCACCGCGCACGGTGCCAAGGCCGCCGAGGGTGACACCGGCGATGATGAGCAGCAGCACCTGATTGCCCATCTGCCAGCTCACTTGTTCGAAGAGTCCAAGCAGCGCGCCGCCGAGAGCCGCTAGCGCACCACCGAGAATCCAGACGATGGAAAGGGTGCGGTCGACGGCGATGCCGGAGACCGCAGCGAGCACGGAGTCATCCGACACGGCGCGAATTGACTGCCCGAGACTCGATCGGGCAAGGAATACCCCGAGCGAAATGAGGATGACAACGCAGACCAGTTCAGTCACGAGCTGTTTGGGCAGGACCGCGATCCCCAGGATTTCAATGGGCACCTGAACCGTGTATTCCGCGTAACTGCGGGAGCTGCCGCCGATGATGAACAGGTATGAGCTGCGTGCGGCGAGTCCGATGCCGATGGCCACCACCAGTGCGCTGGTGAGGCTCACCCGCCGACGCCGCAGCGGGCGCCAGACGATCTGCTCCGATGCGAAACCGGCCAGGGCCCCGATCGGCACGGCAAGGAGGATGGACAGGACGAGGGGGACACCAGCCGTGTTGAACCACCAGGCCGCGAGTGCGCCGAGGGTGGCGAGCTCTCCGTGGGCGAAATTGAACACGCCGCTGGTTGCGAACACGAGCGACAGCCCCATACCGATGAGCGCAAGGATGAGGCCGAGCCGAAGCCCGTCCGATGCGGCCTGAGCGAGACCGAGCGGACCCGACGGGTTGATGAAGGCGAGTACCACGGCCGCGGCGACGACGGGGATTGCGATCAGCAGC
>JAODMM010000041.1 GCA_025465015.1 Cryobacterium sp.
GCCTCCCCTCGGCGAGTACCGCCACGCCTCCAACGAACACGTCGTCGATACCGATGGCCAGGGCAGTGGGATGCTCATAGTCGGCTTCGTCGCGCACCCGTGTCGGGTCGACGATGACGACATCTCCGACGCAGCCCGGTGACAGACGTCCGCGACCGGTAAGGCCGAACCGCTCGGCGGCATTCCCCGAGAGGTGCCACGCGGCATCTGGCCAGCTGTAGTCTCCTCGCTCCCGGGTGAACATCCGCAGGAAGCGGGCGAACGTCCCCCAGGCCCGGGGATGCGGATGCTTGCCGAGGTAGATGCCGTCGGAACCTGCCGTGTGTCCCGGGTGTGTGAAGACCCGGGCGAGATCCTCGTAGGGCCGTTGCTCCCGAACCTTCATGACCACACTCACCTCGAGACGGGCGGCGACGAGCACATCGAGGGCGAAGTCGGCAGGGTCGGCGTTCACCCGCCGAGCCGCTTGCCGCACCGTGAGCCCGTGGGCCCAGTCGTATGCCGGTGCCGCGATATGCGCGAAGGTGAGGTTATCCGGCCACTCCGGGCCGGATACAGGGTCGGCTTCCAGCAGCGGGAACCATTCGTCCTGCAGGCGCTGTCGTTGCCCCGCGTCGCCCAACAGCGCAAGAACCTCCGACCCAGTTCCCGACAGCAGCCCGGGTGGGAGGATCGGCATGGCGAGCAGACTGCAGCCCCGCCGGTAGGGGTAGGCATCGAAGCTGACGTCCACGCCCTGCTCGCCCATCTCATCGACCAGTCCCAGCAGCAATTCACTCGGCCCGTGGTAGTGCGAGATGTGCACTCGAACCCCGGTTGCGCGAGCGATTGCGGCGACTTCCTCTGTTCCAATCCGGGAGTTGCTCTCGTACCCGCCGCGCATATGCGTTACGTGGATCCCACCGACCTCGGCGACGGGACGGGTGAGCGCGATGATTTCAGCGGTCGCCTGGTGAACGCCGGGCAGGTAATCCAGGCCGGTCGCCAGGCCCAGGGCTCCCTCGCGGAGGCCCAGCTCAACGAGCGCGGTCATGGCGGCGACCTGGTCGGCGGATGCATCGCCCGGAGCGTATCCCATCACCTCCTGCCGCACCGTTCCGGCGGGCACCAGATAGCCGACGTTCACCGGTGTGGTGCCGTCGTAGCCGGCCAGCAACGCCGCCACGCCTCCGCCTATGTAAGAGGGGTGAGGGCCGTTCAGTGCGGCGAAATAATCCGTGGCGTACCCGCCATCACCAGGGGCGTAGGAGACCCCGTCCTGGCCTGCGATAACCGTGGTGACCCCCTGGCGAAGTAGTGCCGCCTGCACGTCTTCGCGGAACACTGCACCGTCGGCATGCGTGTGAGTGTCGATGAAACCGGGCATCAAGTACCGCCCGGTGGCATCCACATCCACATCGCCCTCTCGTGCCGAGACCTCGCCGACCTCGGCGATCCGGCCGTCCTGCATGGCTAGGTCCGCCCGCACAGGTTCCGGTGCGGTCCCGTCGACGACTGAGCCACCGCGGAGCACAATACGCCGGTCAGGCACCCGCCGGGTCTTCCCGAAGCGACGGAACGATCGTGCGGGCCATGGCCAAGTTGCCCGTCAGCACACCGCCCTCGACCGGCAGGACGATCCCGGTGATCCAGGAGGCTGCGTCCGATGCGAGGAACAACAGCGAATCGGCGATGTCGTCGGGAACACCCACTCGGCCCAGTGGGTACCAGGCCCCCGCCCGCTCGAACAGCTGCGGGTCAATCTTCACCCGGTGGTCCCAGGACTCTGTGGCAACGGTGCCAGGCGCCACGGCGTTGCACCGGATCCCATACCGGCCGAACTGAATGGCGACCGATTTCGTGAGGCTGAGCATGCCGGCCTTCGCCGCGGAGTACGCCTCGTTGCCGAAATAGGCGAGCCCGTTCACCGACGATACGTTAAGGATGACGCCTCCGCCGCGTTCGATCATGCCCGGGAGGACCGCCTGGCTGGCGAAGAACGGACCGGTTAGGTTCACGGCGAGGTCCCGCTGCACCTCCTCCGGGGTCACCTCCAGGAACGGAGTCTCACCGCACACCATCGCATTGTTGATGAGCACGTCGACGCCGCCGAACCTCGCTGTGGTCTCCACGACAAGCGCGTCGAGCGATGCCCGGGAGGTCACATCCGTTTGCACCGCCACGGCGCCGTCAATGCCCGCGGCGACTGCTTCGGCGGCAGGGCCGTTGATGTCGGCGATTACCAAGTTGGCCCCCTCGGCGGCGAAGCGTCGCGCGGTCTGGGCGCCGATCCCGGCTCCGGAACCGGTCACGATCACGGTCCTGTCGGTGAATCTCACGGGGTCTCTCCTGTCTGAAGGGTGGGGATCGGGTGCGGAACCAAGCGCGCGGCTGTCGTCAGAAATAGGTGCGTATGAGATCGACAACGGCAGGGCGCTCCGCCGACGCGTCGTCGACGACGGGGATCAGAGACCACTTGTCGAAAGCGGTGCACGGGTGCGACAGGCCAAGCCTGACGACATCGCCCACCCTCAGAGGGGAATCGTCTGGCAGCCGCACATGCGAATGCTGATCATTGGTGGCGAACAATTCGTGCCCGGCGAGTCGGACGGACTGCACGGTGCCGTCGGTTTGGACGGTGCGGACGAGCTGGAGCTCGGGGAGCCCCTCGTCGAAGGGAAGGTCGCGCTTGCCGGCGTCGAGGTACGCGATGCCGGGTTCGGGCATCGAGATGACCCTCGTCCACACGTGCATCGCAGAACGGAACACCGGACCGGTTCCGCGTGAGTGCGGGGTGGCGCCCCGATAGTAGCCGTCGTCGTGCACGATATAGGCACCTGAACGCAGCAGGACGCGCACTGCAACATCCTCGGTGGCTTCTCTGCGCTCGGGCCCCAGGATCGCAGCGACACGGTCGAAGAACGCGCTTCCCCCGGCGCTTAAGATCGCCTCCGGCACCTCGTATCGGTCACTGAGGATGCGGTGGAGTTCGACCATTTCATGCAGAAATTCGTCGACCGCGAGTATGCCCTCAGCGTTCGTAGCGTGCGTAACAGAGCCTTCGAAACCGGCCACTCCGGCCAAGGCCAGAGTTGACGCCTGACCGACGGCTTCCGCTACGGCGAGGGCCTCCGGGAGAGTGCGGGCACCGGTTCGTGAGCGGGGGTGCCCCAGTTCAATGAGAACCGCAACCTTGCGGCGCGCACTGGCCGCGGTGAGCGCCTCGTGCATGATCCGCACCGCGTCGAGGGAGTCGACCCAGCAGACGAATTCGAAGTCTTCGTCGGCGTCGAGTTCCGCGGCGACCCAGGCGAGACCGCCGGGGCGCAGGAGAAGGTTGGCGAGGATCACCCGGGGGACGCCGGCGCCGCGAGCCACCCTCAGCTGGGGCTCGTTTGCGACCGTGATGGCGAAGCTTCCGGCCTCCAGTTGTTCCCGCCAAAGGGCGGGGGCCATGGTGGTCTTGCCATGCGGGGCGAGGGAGAGCCCGGCGTCGCGGCACCACGCAGCCATGGAGCTGAGGTTCTCGTCCATTGCCCGGCGGTCGAGGGTCATCATGGGCGTGCTCAGGCCATCGAGTGCCGGCTCGCTTGCCGAGACGTGCGCGACCGAGCGCCCGAACCACTCCGGTTGCGCGGCCTTATCGCTCCAGTCGAGCACGCGCTCGCGCTCAGCCTCCACTGTGCGTGTGAGTGTCGTCATCTCAGCCAATTGATTGGACCTTCCCGGTGGCGTTCACGGTACTGCTCCCTGTGTCGCTCGTGCTGTTGCTCTCGGTTTCTCGTACTGTCGCTCGTGCGGCATCCGCTGCCCGGAGCATAGCGCCGACCTCTGTGGTCACCTGGTGCATCAGGTGTTCCCCCTGCCCAGGCTCGATTGTGCTGGTCCCGAAGGTCGGTTCATACCCGCCCTCGGCAAAGGCCACGGCCGTCGGCAGGTAGCCGTGGTAGCCGTCGCCGAGGCTCACCACCCGCACGACGTGACCAGGAAACATCCGTCGCAGGCCCAGGCCGAACTCCACGAAGACCTCGAACGGCAGATACACCAGCACGACTCTGCCGAACCGCAGGACCCTCACGTTCACGTCCAGGAGGGGGGTGAGGGTCCGGCCGAGGTTCGCCTCCCAGTAGGCATATGCGGCTTCAGGAATGCCGTCGAGTGCTTCCACGGGTTGACCGGCGTGGGCGGCAAGCACGGCGAGGGCGTGCTGCAGGCGGTCCCGGTCAACGGTCCGCTGGTCGAGGACGACCGTAAGGCGCCGGCATTCGAGGTCATCGAGATCGACCAGTGTCTGCGGGTTGTCGAGCGCGGCAACGGCCGCGAGGCCAAGTGCCTTTCCCACCCGCTCGGACTCCTCAAATCCGATCGCCCGGGCTGCCTCGCGGTAATCCAGGTGATTGATGTTGCCGAGGGCCCCGTTGATGAACAGCACGGGAGCATCGAGGGCCTGTTCCAGCGCCTGCCCGGCTTCGGCCACGAAGTCCGCCGACACCAGCCCGTCATGCCCGACCAGGATGGCCGGGTGGAGGGTGAAATGAAGTATCGCACCGAGAGGCCCGCCGGAGTGATCGCGGAACACGAGCACGAGCAGTTCGGGATCGATGGGCCCGCGCTCGCCGAGGATGTCGGCGGGGTCGAGTGCCTCCCAGTTCATCCGCGTTGTTCCATCACAATGCACCAGGCGCCGGTTGAAGCTGAGCCCGGTGACTTCGTTCGTCGCGAAGCGCAGGGATGCCGGCACTGCCGCGGCGAAGGCATCCTGTGCCGCCTTCGCGACTGCCACGACCGCGTCGTCCTGCCAACGGTCGACCAGAGAGTAGTCGTGCGAGTCGAAACCGAAGCCATGGGCGGTGTCGGGACCGGAATGTGTGTGGGTGGCGGAGACCGCGACGTTGGCTGCGGGAATCCCTGTTCTCTCCTGCACAGCCGATGCAATCGCTGCCACCAGAGCGTCCGGGGCGGTGACGAGGTCGAGGCCGATGACAACCTGGGTTTCCGCTTCCCCCGAGTACTCCGGGACAAGTACGGCGACTGTCGCGTGCAGTGGGTCATGGATGCCACGGGCCGCTTTGTCCTCGCGAGCGTTTCCGCCGAGCGGGGTTCCTGGAGCGCACGTGATGTCAACCCGGGCGAATCCGACGCGGGTCATCGCTCCGCCGCGGCAGAAGATGTGGTCGACTCCACCGATCCCGGCGACAGCGCGAGATCGTGCAGGGCATCCGTGAACGCTGCGATTGTCTGGTCGATGTCGGCCTCCGTGTGGGCGGTGGAGAGGTACCAGCGACCGCCGGGGAGTACGAACTGTCCGCGTCTGAGGAGTGCGACGATCAGTTCGTCGTACGCCGCCCAGTCCGCTTGCAGGTACTGTTCGAAGTCGCTCAGGCGGTCGATCCCGAGGGCCAGCTGGGCGATCGGGCCGACGGCGTGCGCATGACCTCGAATGCCGGCTGCGGCGAGGGCGTCGCTCATCCCGCTCGCGAGACGTTGCGCGCGCCCCGCCAGGGTCGCGTGCGGGCGCTCTCGGGCCAGGTAGTCGAGGGTCGCCTTCGCCGCGGAGAGCACGATGGGGTTTCCGTTGTAAGTGCCGGCATGAACCACGCCAGCGTTCACCTGATCGATGATGTCGGCACGGCCCGCGATGGCGGCGAGGGAGAAGCCGGCGGCGATGCTCTTGGCCATCACGGTGAGGTCCGGTGTCACCCTGAAGTATTCCGCAGCGCCGCCCATGGCGAGGCGGAATCCGGTAATGACTTCGTCGAAGATCAGCACTGTGCCGGTTCGGGTGCAGAGATCACGCAGTCCCTCAAGGAATCCCGGTTCCGGAACTAGCACTCCGCTGTTGGCGAGGAGCGGCTCCAGAACCACTGCGGCTATGTCCTCCGCCTTATTTTCAAGGAGGACCCGCACCGATTCGAGGTCGTTGAAACGCGCGACGCGGACGTCCGACATGGCTGCCGACGACTGCCCCCGAGTGCCGGCACCCGGTTCGGGGTGTTGCGTTGCGCCGGCACCCCGGTAGCTCACGAGCATGTTGTCCTGCCAGCCGTGGTAGTGACCGGCGAACTTCAGAATTCGCTGTCGTCCGGTGAACGCACGGGCGAGCCGGAACGCTGACTGATCAGCTTCCGTGCCCGTGTTGCTCCAGAGCACCCGCTCGGCACCCGGCACGAACTCGACGATGCGCTCGGCGACCTCGTACTCGAGGGCATGCCCCGAGCCAAACGTCTGTCCGCGGGGCAACTGCTCGGCCACAGCCTGCACGACCTCGGGATGGCTGTGGCCGAGGAACACCGGTCCCCATCCCAGTACGTAATCCGTGTATCGGTTGCCATCGATGTCGAACAGTTGCGACCCCTGTCCGCGCTCGAAGCTGAGCGGATGGGGTGGCATGGACGCTCTGAGCCCCGTCGACACCCCGCCGGAGAGCGATGCCTTGCTGCGCTCCCAGGCGGCGAGCGACAACGGCCAGTCTGTAATCAGGTTCATGTCATGTTCCTCGTTGCGTCGAAGGGCGGGGGCGCATGCGCCGGCCAGGCACCTCGTTCATTGCTCAGTACGTCGCCCGACCGCCGCTGATGTCGTACACGGCGCCGGTGGAGAAACTGACCTTCTCCGACGCCAACCAGGCCACGAGTTCGGCGACCTCGTCCGGACGGCCCACGCGCTTCATCGGAATGAGGCTGGTGATGTGTGCGAGCACCTCCGGTGACGTTGTCGCGTTCATCGGTGTGTCGATGACAGCAGGCGCGATCGCGTTCACAAGCACTCCGTCGGCGGCGAGTTCCTTGCCGAGAGATTTGGTTAGCGCGATCACGGCGGCTTTGGTGGCGGAATACGCCGCCATCGTGGGGTTGCCGTCTTTGCCCGCCATGCTGGCGAAGTTCACAATGCGACCCCAGCCGCGCTCTCGCATCCCAGGAACGAACGCGCGGCACATGTGGAAGGTTCCGTTGACGTTCACCGCGAATGTTCGCGCCCACTCGGCGTCATCGATCTCCCACAGGGGCTTCTGCGGCCCGACAACCCCGGCACTGTTGATGAGGATGTCAATGGGCCCAACCTCTGCCGCGGCACGGGCTACGGCCATGGGATCCGAGATGTCCGCGATGACGTCGGCTCCGGCGGCAACGTCAAGGGTGATGACGCGGATCCCGTCTGCCGCCAAGCGCGAAGCCGAGGCGGAACCAAGCCCGCTCATACCGCCGGTGACGAGGGCCGTGCGCGCCATGGGCGTCCCCCTGCCCTTCCAATTATTGGAACGAATGTCTAAGATATGGAACACCATGAACACTACTGGAGCCGAGGGACCGACGGAAGGACTGACCGAAAATCGACTGGTCGGATCGGATCGGGTGCTCGCCGTGCTCGCCGTGCTCGCCCAGCACGCTGACGGCATCGGGCTGGATGAAATGGCCCGAGCCGTGAAGAGCCCGAAGCCCACAGTGCATCGGGCGCTTGCGTCTCTCCGGCGAGCCGGACTGGCTGAGCAGGACGGCCGCGGCCGGTACCTGCTGGGCGATGAGTTCCTGCGCATGGCCTTCGCCCACCACGAGGCACGGCCAGACCACATCCGAGTGCACAGCACACTCGAGGCCCTCGCCCAGCGCTATGGGGAAACGGTGCACTACGCCGTCCTCGACGGCTACTCGGTGGTCTACCGATCGAAGGTCGACCCGCCCACCGGCGCAGCACGGCTCACCTCCGTGGTGGGCGGGCGGAACCCCGCCCATGCCACCGGCGTGGGAAAGCTTCTGCTCGCCTATGCGCTGCCCTCAGAGGAGGCCGTTCGGGCGTGGGTGGGCGAGCGGACTCTTCAGCGCCAGACCCCGCACACCCTCACCACGGTCACTCGGCTGCACGAGGACCTGAGCCGGATCCGCGAGCGCGGCTACAGCATCGACGACCAAGAGAACGAGGAGGGGGTCAACTGCATCGCCCTACCTGCGTTCCTGACATCGCCGACCGTGCCGAGCGGCGCGATCAGCATCAGCGCGCTGGCCTACCGGACACCATTGCAAGTGCTTCTGGACAACGTTCCCGAGGTTCGCCGTATCATCGGCGCGCGAACCTGACAGACCTCCCGCTCACGATCACGAGCACCAAGGCGCCGACCAGGATCCCGACGTAGACGTAGGGAATCACGGCGAGACCGACGAGGTCGAGAAGAACCGCGCCGAGGAGCGCCCCGCCGCCGATACCCATGTTGAACGCAGTGGTGTAGAACGCGCTTGCGGCGTCCCGGATGCGCGGCGAAGCCGCATGCAGCAGGCGCGTCTGCAGTAGCGGGGGGAGCACACCGAAGGCCAGTCCCCACAGTACGAATGCGGCGATCGCGACGGGCGCATTCGCGGAGAACAGGGCTAGTCCGCTGACACCGACAGCCGCGGCAGCCAAACTGAACACGAGCCCCCGTTGCGGCCTCCGGCCGAAGACCGTTCCCGACGCGACCAGCCCCACAGCGCCGGCGACTCCATAGGCGAAAAGAAGCGGGGCGACGGCGTCGAGACTCACACCGATCCCCTCGATGAGGAACGGTGCGATGTAGGTGTAGAAGGTGTAATGGCCGGTCATGATCAGGGCGGTCGTCAGGCAGACGAGAGTGACCGCACCCACCGTGGCATCGCGACGCGACCTGTTTCGTGTTTTCGTGCGGGGAGCCGCCGCATCCGCCTGCTCCGAAGCCGACCTCGAACCATAATGGTCGACCGGCGGTAGGAAGCGCCAGACCAGCACGGCGCTGGCAAGCATCAGACCGGCAACCATCAGGAAGGACAACCGCCACCCAAGGAGCTGACCCGCAGCCGTGGCCAGGGGGACCCCGAAGACGAAGGCGAGGGTCCCTCCGGCGATCGTGATCGACACCGCCCGTCCGATCTGCTCCTTCGGCACAAGGTGCGCTGCGTATGCGCCGACAACCGACCAGAACAGGCCGTGGGCCAAACCGCCGATCACGCGCGCGACCACCAGGAGCCCGTAACCGGGGGCGAGGGCAGTGAGCACATTGCTTATCGCCAGCACCGCGATCACCGCAACGATCAGCCCGTGTCGCGGGAACCTCCGGGTGAGATGGTTGAGGCTCGTACTCGTCGCGACGACGGTGAAGGCGAACCAGGTGACCAGCAGGCCGATTTGGGACTGAGAAACGCCGAGATCGCCGCTCATGCCCGGTAAAAGCCCTGTCGGGAGCATCTCGGCGGTGACGGAGAGGAAGACTGCACCCGACAAGGTGACAAGTCCAACCCAGGGGAAGGTTGAGGGCGCCGTCGTGATCGACGGAGGAACTGTTTTCGACATGAGAAGGTGTGCTCAGGGAGGGCAGGCCTGCTGGTCCGCGGCGCGGACAGAACGAGGACCGACTGCGCGCCAACGTGCGCGCCCGGGGCCGGGCATGAATGCGAGGCCGGTACCAGTGTAACCGAGGCGCCCCGGCCGCACCCCGGTGCCCGTTAGGTGGACTCCGGCGACCGGTAATCTAAGCGGATGAACAGTTTTGAGCCTGGCGTCCGTCATCACTGGGTGATCACCCTGGTCTGCGCAGACCAGCCGGGGATCGTGCACGCGGTCAGCGGCGCCATCGTGCAGGCCGCGGGGAACATCACCGAGAGCCAGCAGTTCTCCAGCGACGACACCGGACGCTTCTTCATCCGCCTGCAGGTCGAGTCACCCGCGACACGGGACGAGTTGGAAGCCGAACTCGCCCCTGTGATCGCGCACTACGGGATGCAGGCGTCCATCGATCAGGTGGGCCGGCCGCTGCGCACCTTGGTCCTCGCCTCGACGGCCGGCCACTGCGTCAACGACCTGCTTTTCCGGCAGCGGGCCAGGCAGCTTGCGGTTGAGATCCCGCTTGTCCTCAGCAACCACGGAACTCTCCGGGACCTCGCGGGGTTCTACAGCGTCCCATTCGAATCCCTCCCGATCACCGATGCCGCGAGCAAGGCGGCCTTCGAGTCCCGCGTCCTCGAGGCGGTCGAGGAACACGACATCGAGTTGGTGGTGCTGGCCCGATACATGCAGATCCTCTCTCCTGAGCTCTGCGCACGCCTCGAAGGGCGCATCATCAACATCCACCATTCCTTCCTGCCAGGGTTCAAGGGCGCCAACCCTTACAAGCAGGCGCACGCTCGAGGCGTGAAACTGATCGGCGCCACCGCTCACTTCGTCACCAGCGACCTCGACGAGGGTCCGATCATCGAACAGAACGTCGTGCGAGTGGACCATTCCCGGAACGCGACGGAACTGGTCGCGATCGGGCAGGATGAGGAAAGCCGCACACTGACCCAGGCGGTGAAGTGGTTCGCCGAGAACCGGGTGCTCCTCGACGGTGCCCGCACCATCATCTTCCGCTGACGTCCTGTCGTAGGATTGTCCGATGAGTAACAGCGCTGAGCAGGTCAGGGTCGGACCCAATGACATCCTTGGGTTGTTGCTCGAACTCGTCGCGTTCGTCACCCTGGGGCTCTGGGGATTCCTGACCTGGCCCCTGCCGTGGCCAGGAATCCTGGTCGGCACGGCCGCTCCGGCCTTGGCCATCCTCATCTGGGCGTTGTTCCGGTCGCCGCGGGCGGTCTTCCGTCTGGACCCGTTTGGTAAGGCCGTCGTCGAAATCGCGGTTTTCGGCGCCGCCTCATTCGCCTGGTGGGACCTCGGCCAACCGGTCGTCGCCATCACCTTCGCGCTCTTGGCGACAGCGAGCGGAGTCCTCTCCGGCCGGCGCGAGATTGCTCAAGCTTCCCGCCATTAGATCCCTTGCCAGTCGTGCTTGTTCGCCCAGGCGTACATGTAATAGTCGAGATTGGCCAGCTCCGCTGCCGCGGCTTTATCGACGATGACGCTCACGTGGGGGTGGAGCTGAATGGCAGAGCCGGGTTGGCTGGCGGTGATAGGGCCTTCCACGGCCGCAGCAACAGCGTGTGCCTTCGCCGCGCCGAAAGCTAAGAGCACGAGGTGCCGCGCCCGCAGGATCGTGCCGAGACCCTGGGTGATGCAGTGCATGGGCACATCGGCGGGTGAGTCGAAGAACCGAGCGTTATCTGCCCTCGTCTTCGCTGTCAGGGTCTTCACCCGTGTGAGCGACCCGAACGACGATCCGGGCTCATTGAATCCGAGGTGACCGGTGCGGCCAATGCCGAGGATCTGGATGTCCACTCCCCCAGCCGCAGTGATCGCCCGCTCATACTCGGGTCCTGCTGTTTCGAGCGTGGCGAGGGTCCCATCGGGGACTGCCACATGTGCGGGGTCCAGCCCGAGGGGTTCGACGACGTCCCGGGTGATCACAGACCGGTAGCTCTCAGGGTGCCCTGCGGGAAGCCCGACGTACTCATCGAGCGCGAAGCCCCGCACTCTCGAGACATCCAACGGGTCCGCCGCTAGGGAACGGGCGAGGGCTCGGTAGACGGGAAGGGGAGTCGAGCCGGTGGCGAGACCGAGGACCGCATCCGGTTTGGCTGAGATGAGGTCGCGGATGGCGCCTGCGACGAGGGCGCCCCCTTCGGTGCCGTCCTCGACGACGATGACTTCGGCCACGACAGATCCTCCCCCGGCGGCGCGCCTGGCCGCTCCCCGAAAGCCTACCCGCCGGCCCTGCTCTTTTGCTCCTGTCGCTGCTAGCCGCAGAAGGGTAGGGCGAGGGTTCGAGACGGGTCCGAGACTCAGGCTCCTCGTGCCGCGTGTTCAGACAGGACGAGGCCCCGACCCGTGCGGGTCGCGGCCTCGTCCTGTCTGAAAATGGCGCGTTACGCCAGGCGCGTCTGAAGGTTCTCAGCGAGCGCCGCGAGGAACTCCTCGGTCGTGAGGTACGGCTGCTCCGGCCCGACCAGGAGAGCGAGATCCTTGGTCATCTTCCCGCTCTCGACCGTCGTGATCACAACATCCTCGAGGGTGTGCGTGAAGTCGATCAAGTCCTGGTTGCCGTCCAGTTTGCCTCGGTGGGCGAGCCCGCGAGTCCAGGCGTAGATCGAGGCGATCGGATTGGTCGACGTGGGCTTTCCCGCCTGGTGCTGGCGGAAGTGGCGGGTCACGGTCCCGTGCGCGGCCTCAGCCTCGACGACCTTCCCGTCGGGGGTGGCAAGCACACTCGTCATGAGGCCGAGCGAGCCGAATCCCTGGGCGACCGTGTCGGACTGCACATCGCCGTCGTAGTTCTTGCAGGCCCAGACGTAACCGCCCTCCCACTTGAGGCTCGCCGCCACCATGTCATCGATCAGGCGGTGCTCGTAGGTGAGACCGGCCGCTTCGAATTTTGCCTGAAACTCAGTCTCGAAGACTTCCTGGAACAGGTCCTTGAAACGGCCGTCGTAGGCCTTGAGGATGGTGTTCTTGGTCGAGAGGTACACCGGGTAGCTGCGATCGAGGCCGTAGTTGAGCGAGGCGCGCGCGAAGTCCCGGATGGAGTCATCGAGGTTGTACATGCCCATGGCGACGCCGCTGCCGGGCGACTGGAACACCTCGAACGATTGCGGCTCGCCACCGTCCTTCGGGGTGAACGTCATGGTGAGGGTACCTTCGCCCTCGAAGCGGAAGTCGGTGGCCCGGTACTGATCACCGAACGCGTGGCGGCCGATGATGATGGGCTTGTTCCATCCGGGAACGAGGCGCGGGATGTTAGAGATGATGATCGGTTCACGGAAGATCGTGCCGCCGAGGATGTTGCGGATGGTGCCGTTGGGCGATCGCCACATCTTCTTCAGGCCGAATTCTTCGACCCGAGCTTCGTCGGGGGTGATCGTCGCGCACTTCACACCGACACCGTGCTTTTGAATGGCGTGGGCCGCGTCGATCGTGATCTGGTCGTCGGTCTCGTCACGCTTCTGGATGCCCAGGTCGTAGTACTCGAGGGTGAGGTCGAGGTAGGGGTGGATGAGTGAATCCTTGATGGCCTGCCAGATAATACGGGTCATCTCGTCGCCGTCGAGCTCGACGACAGTTCCTTCAACCTTGATCTTCGACAATCGCTTCTCCTCAGGATTCGATGGGCCCGAACGGCCAGCGTCAAGCTTACCCCCGCCCATTAACTCTCTTGACATCAAGAGAGTTCGGGATCATGTCCCTTCGACGGAAACTTCAGGGCCGGACGATCCGAATCGAAGGGGCTCCACGAACATGCCCCGATAGGTGTAGGCCGGATCCCAGGCGTGGAAGACAAGCCAGTCCTCCCCGCCTGGTCCGGTCACGACGTCCTGACCACCAGGACCGCGGAACACACCCTGAGGGTCACCGCTCGACAGAAACGGGTCGTCGCGCTTCTGCCAGGGACCCGCAAGGGAGGCCGCGCTCGCGTAGCCCACCGCGTAGCTGTCGTCCCCGAAGAAGTTCGACGAGTAGAAGAGATGGTAGGTCGAGGCCCGTTTCACGAGTGTCGGTGCCTCCACCAGCTCACCCTCCCAGGCGAGCGTCTGCTTGAGGATCCGCTGCCCGGGGGCTGCAAGGGCTAGGCCGTCAGCCGTCAGAGGCGCGATACTCAGCCAGGTGTCCAGCCCGCAGCAGTTGCCGTCGTTCTTCCACAACAAGAAGAGAGCGCCGTTCTCAGAAAATGTACTTGCATCGATCGCGCCGCCCTCCTCCGTGGGGCACACCAGCATCCCTGTACCCTGCACCACGAAGGGCCCCGTCGGTGAGGTCGCCGTTGCGACCCCGATGCACTGGAGGCTCGGCTGGAAATTCGTGGCCGTGAAATACATCACGTACTGGCCAGGTGAGAGTTCCGTCACCTCGGGAGCCCAGGTCTTGCCGGGAATCACCCACGGCGGCAGTTGCGGTAGGGCGTCCTCACCCAGCATCGACCAGCTCTCCAGGTCGTCGGACTCGGCGACCTGGACATTGCGGGAGTTCCCGTTCGTGGCATAGGCGTAGTATTTCCCGTCGACTTCGAGCACGTCCGGGTCGGGGAAGTCCTCGGCGATAACCGGCGCGACAGGCGCGACGGTGGTGTTTACCTCGTCAGCGGGAGCCCGGTCCTGCGCAGATGCGCAGCCCGAGAGGGTGCACAGAAGAGCGGACGCCCCCACGACGGCCCACCGTCGCCGCCGTGGCATCCGTGCGGGTGACACGCTCAGCCCTTCACCCCGGACCGCGACACCCCTTCGATGATGAACCGTTGCAGAAAGACGAAAATCAGCAGGACCGGGATGCTGGCGATGACCGCTCCCGCCATCAGCAGGTCATACCGCACCGCGTTCGCCGTCTGCAGGGTGGATAGACCTGCCGGGAGCGATTGCACCTCGGGGCTGAACAGCACGTAGACCGGCCAGAGGAAGTCGTTCCAGTTGGTCAGGAAGGCCAGCAGCGCCAGAGTCGCCATCGCCGGCTTCGCCAGCGGGAGCACGATCTTCGTGAAGATCTGGAACCGGTTCGTGCCGTCGAGCACCGCCGCCTCCTCCAGTTCGATCGGGAGGCTGAGGAAGAACTGGCGCATGAAGAACACGCCGAACGCTGAAGCAGCCGTCGGGACGATGATGGCGAGCAGTGTGTTCAGCCACCCGATGCTCCCCACGACGAGGTAGTTGGGGATGATCAAAATCACCGGCGGGATGAGAAGGGTGGCGATGATGGCGCCGAACACGATGTTCTTGCCCCGGAAGGACATGCGAGCGAGCGGGTAGGCCGCCAAGGACGCCGTGAGCACGACGATCGCCGAGTTGGCGACAGCGGCGATCATGCTGTTCGCGAACCAACGCAGCACGGGAGTGCCGTTGGCGCTGAAGATACTTTCATACGCCTGCGTGGTGAACGGATTAGGGATCCAACCCGGAGGGATTTCAGTCGCTCCCGCCCTCGTCTTGAACGATGTGACGATCATGAAGATGAGCGGACTGATGAAGATCAGGGCCAGGAGAGCGAGCACCACGATGCGAGCGGTCGTGCGGACGGGACGCCTCGAGTTGCTCCCTTTCGTCGTGCCCGCACGGGACGTGACGTCGTCTTCGGTGGTGGTGACCATGTCTCAGGCCTTCCTCTCTCGAAATAACCAGAACACCACGACGCTGAGGACCATCAGGAAGAGGGTGAGGACGTAGCTCATCGCTGCAGCGTCACCCATTTGGAAGTTCCGCAGCCCGGTCTCCGTGATCTGGTAGATCGCGGTTCGCGTCTCACGGCTCGGGCCGCCCTGCGTCATCAGATACGACTGACCGAACATGTTCGCGGAAGCGATAAGGGTGATGAGGGTGACGAACATCAGAATCGGACGCAACCCCGGGATCGTGACATTCCAGAACTGCTGCCAGGCGTTCGCCCCGTCAACACGTGCTGCCTCATACAGCTCGCCTGGAATGTCTTGCAGAGCCGCGAGATAGATCACCGCGTTGAAACCGAGTGTCCACCACACTGTCACCCCGATCAGTGCCACCCACGCTGCCGGTGTCGAGGTGGTCCACGCTGTGTCGTCGGGCAGGCCGATCAGGCCGAGGTAGTAATTGACGAGGCCGATATTGCTGTCGAGCAGGTAGCGCCAGAGCACGCCGATCACGGCGACACCTAGAACGTACGGGGCGAAGTACACGGCCCGGAAGAAGTTACGCCCCGGGAACTTCTGGTTCATCATCAGCGCCACCGCCAGCGGGATGGCGAGAAGTAGCGGAACACTGAAGATGGTGAAGATCGCCGTCGCCCGCATCGACGCCCAGAAATCCGTGTAGTTGATCGAATCCGGCGTGAACAGCGAGATGTAGTTCTCCAGGCCTACGAACGGTTTCAGTGGGAGGGTGTAGTCCCAGGAGTGCAGGCTGATCCAGAGGCCGAGAAGTGCCGGCAGGACCACAAACACCCCGAAGAGGACTAGATAGGGCGCCAGGAACACCCAAGGCGTCCAGGGGTTGTGTTCAAGTCGCGACCCGCGTCTACGCCCGGGGCCGGTGGCCGCCTTCCCTCGCGGAATGGCGGCCACCTCCTCACGGCTCGCGGTCACCTGTGTGCTCGCGGTCATGGTGAGTCATCCTCCGAACGACTTCAGGTTCTTCTCCAGCAGCTGCGTCGCCTTCTTGGCTTCCGTCTTCAGGGAATCTTCGGGGCTCGACTTGCCGAGAACACCGTTGGCGACGGCCACCTCGAGGGTTTCTGCCTGGACGGTGCCGACACCGGGGACCGGCGGGAGGAAACGCATGTTGTCGATCTGTTCGGCAATGGGTTCCTGCACGGTACCGTCGAGAACTCCGCTGTCGCGAACGGAGAGCCGCGCCGGGATCATGCCCGACTGGGCCCAGTCACCGGAGTGCTCGCTCATCCAGGCGATGAACACCTTCGCTGCAGTCACCTTGTTCTCATCCGGCTTCGCCTGCCGCGGCAGGTAGAAGTGGTGCGAGTTGGCCCAGACGCCCGGTTCATCCCCGATGGTGGGGACGGGCGCCGTTGCGAACGGCATCCCGGATGCCGTCAGATCGTTGATCTGCCAGATGCCGTCCCACGTGATTGACGTCTGCCCGTTCTTGAAGGCGACGTACTGTGAGTCGATTGCCACGTCCTTCGGGCTGTACCCCTTGTCGACGATCGATCTCTGCCAGTCCAGTGCGGCGACACCCGCTTCGGAGTCGAAGGTCGCCTTCCCGCCGTCCTCGGAGTACGGTTCCCCGCCGTTCTGCCACAGCAACGACAGATTGATCAGGTGGCTCGGCCACCGTGTCGGCATCCAGAAGGGAGTGGCGAAACCGGCCGCCTGGAGCTTGGCGAGGGCATCCTCGAAGGAAGCCCTGTCTGTCGGCGGTTCAGTGATGCCGGCCTTCGCGAAGTGGTCCACGTTGTAATACATGGCGAGCGAGTGCACATCGAGGGGGATGCCGTAGCGCTGGTCCTTGTAGACGCCTGCGTCCCAGACCTCCTTGGTGAAGTCATCCTCGGTCAGTTTGAGTGCCTCTGCCAGGTCGTCGATCGGAACGATGACCTGGCGAGCCGCGTTGGTGGCGAGCTGGTCAAGGTGCATGACCCCAACATCGGGGCCCTCACCGGCCGTGACTGCGGCGGGGAGACGCTGGTAGTAGTCCGCCCACTGGATCGTGTTCGATTTGATGGTGATGTTGTCGTGCTCCTGCATGAACTCATCGACCAGTTGCTGCATGAACGGACCATCCCCGCCTGTGAATCCGTTCCAGTAAGAGAGCTCCACGGCTGGACCGTCGTACTTTCCCGTGAACTCCTGGGTCGACGCCTGATTTGCCGCCGGGCTTGAGCACCCGACGAGGGCCAGCGCGGTTGCGGCGCCCACGGCCGTGACCGTGAGAAGACGCCTCCGAACCGGTGGGATCTTGCGAGACATTTGATCGTCCTCCTCATTGAAAACATGGCCAAGCTCGTGTTGCCCGCCTCCCGACATTCGCGTCGTCCGTCCCGCTACTGAGGGATCGGGTCGGCGTGTCGCCACCATACGCCCGAAGGATCGTCCTGTCATGGGCCGAGAACATTTCGATCCCAAATCTTGTCCAGAGAAGAGCCTGCTGCGGGGGTTGCCTCCTTCCACCAGCGGGGCTACGGTCATCGCATATGAACACGACGAGCGGGCCTGTGTACGAGGGATATTTCGCCGACCCGTTCGTGCTCCGCCGCGGCGATCGGTACTACGCATACGGAACCGGAGTTCCCTCGCCCGGCGACGTGTTCGATTCGCTCAGCTCTCCCGACCTCACCAGCTGGACACCGGAGGGCCGGTGCCTGCGGCGACTCGACGACGCCGCAGGTGATGAGTACTGGGCCCCGGAGGTTGCCTACTCCGATGGCGCTTATTGGATGTACTACTCGGTCGGTCGAGGCATCTCGGGGCACCACATCCGCGTCGCCCGCTCTGATGAACCGACCGGCCCCTTCGAAGACCAGGGCGTGAACCTCACACCCCATGAGATGTTCGCGATCGACCCGCATCCGTTTCAGGATGTCGACGGCACCTGGTACCTCTATTACGCACGGGATGTGCTCACCGACCCTCGGCCCGGCACCCAGCTCGCTGTGGACAGATTCGGCGGGATGACGGCGCTCATGGGCAATCCCGCGGTGGTGCTGGCGCCTAACGCCGACTGGCAGATTTATGCCCGCAACCGAGCCATGTACGGCGACGTGTACGAATGGCACACCATGGAGGGACCGACCGTGGTCCGTCGCCACGGTCGGTACTGGCTGACGTACTCGGGTGGCTCCTGGGAAGGTCACGGCTACGGGGTTTCGTGGGGTGTGGCTCCTCATCCGCTCGGCCCCTGGGAGCACGCTCCGACGAACGCCCCCCGCCTCCTCGAAACCACACCGGAACTCGTCGGCCCCGGTCACAGCTCGATCACGACCGCTCCCGGGGGCCGGGATGTGCTCGTCTTCCACGCCTGGGACAACGCCATGACCGGCCGACGCATGCATCTGAGATACATCGAGTTCACGCCGGATCGGCCCGCGGTGGGCGGTCCGCTCTGAAACAGTTGATCGACGCTGCAGGTCGTGGTCCTTGGTCCCCCGGAGAGCGGACTACCTGCCCTGCTGGCTCGCACGTTAGCCTGTTCCCATGGCTTACCTGAGACTGGAAGAACTGTCCGCACGCAACATCGTCGCAGCGAACGGGCTGAGCTTGAAGCCGGGGCAGGAGCAGTTCATCGCACCGGTCTCCTATTCCGTGGCAGCCTCAGTGATCAACCCGGCCACGTCGTGGCAGCGAGTCGTGGTGCAGGACGACCAGGTCGTCGGCTTCATCCACGGGAACTTCGACCCCGACTCGGATCAAGAAGAATTCCGCGCCTGCATCTGGCGCATTAACGTCGACGCCGAAGCTCAGGGCCAAGGTGTCGGCAAGTTCGCCACAGAGGCCCTCGCCGAGGAAGCACGATCCCGTGGATTCGACCGCATCACGGTGATCTGGGAGCCGGGCGAGGAGGGACCCGAGGCCTTCTTCCGCCACATCGGTTTCACCGATGTCGGCCAGACTCAGTACGGCGAGGTGATCGGGGCCCTGCAGCTCTAGGACTCACCATGCGACCCTCGGCCCGGAGTTCGTAATGGTTGAGCGAACCCGCACGCTGGTTATCGGACCCTTACGCTCAGGCAGGTGACGCAGCCCTCGAGTTTCTCGAACTCGGTGATGTCGACGGTCACGACGCGGTAGCCCAGACCGGTGAGCAGCTGGGTCGTCCGCGGGGCGGCCGAGGACATCAGGAGGGTCTGTTCATCGAGGATGACAACGGCGCTGCCCTCGGCTTCCGGCACGGGGAGGTACCGGTCGAAGAGTGCTGCATCGTCGACGAACGGCGGGTAGCCGATGATGGTTCCGTCGGGTAGGGCAGTGACTGCGGTCTTGAGGTGAAGGGCCCGGGTCATCGGCACCGGCACGACGGAGAACCCGCGTGGGCGGATGATCTCTGCGAGTTGGCGAAGACCTTCTTCGTTGGTACGCAGACTCTGACCCACGTACACCGTGCTGCCAACCTTCAGGACGTCGCCACCGTCCAGCGTGCCAGGCAGTTCGATCCGGTGCACCGCAACGGCGAGGTCCTCCACGGCTGACTGGACCGCTGCCGTCTCGCCCCGCCGGCTCGTGGCGCCGGGGCTGGTCACAACGGCAACATCACCGAACATGACCACGGTGTCTTCGACGAAGACGGAGTCGGCGAGGTCCGGCGCAGGTTCCACCTCAAGCGTCCGCCAGCCCTCGCTGGTTAGGGCCGCCACGTAGCCCGCCCACTGCTTCTCGGCCAGGTCCTGGTCGACGACGCTTCGAATAATGTGGGTGATCTGGCCGTCGTCGAGGTTGGCGGCGGGACGGCGGACAAGGGCCGTACGACGCCAGGGGATGCTCGATTCCATCCAGCCAGCCTATCTCCGCTCGCCCGACCGTTCCGTGACGACTGCCAGGAATGCGGCACTCGTGCCACCATCCCCGCGTGTCTGGCAGGCGCGGTGGAGGCGGTCATCACCCTCACCTCGCCCCTCCGAGTCAGTGGAAGAAGTGCCTTTCGCCGGTGAAATACATCGACACCCCGGCCTCCCGCGCCGCCTGGATCACTTCGTCGTCGCGCACCGAGCCGCCAGGCTGGACAACGGCCCGCACACCCCCGTTGAGGAGCACCTTCAATCCGTCGGCGAAGGGGAAAAATGCGTCGGAGGCGGCCACGGATCCGACCGCGCGTTCACCGGCGCGAGTGACAGCAAGGTGGCAGGAGTCCACCCGGTTCACTTGACCCATACCCACTCCGACGGATGCCCCGTTGTGGGCGAGCAGGATGGCGTTCGACTTCACGGCCCGGCACGCCTTCCACGCGAAGGCGAGGTCGGCTCGTGTTGCAGCGTCGACCTCCTCGCCGGCAACGAGTTGCCACGAGTCCGTGCTGAACCGGGCGAAGGTGTCCGGCTCCTGGACAAGGAGTCCACCGGAGATCTGGCGGAGTTCGAGATCTGACCTGCGGTAGTCTGCGGGCAGTTCAAGGAGCCGGATGTTCTTCTTGGTGCGCAACACCTCGAGCGCCTCAGGTTCGAAGCCCGGCGCGACGAGCACCTCGGTGAAGATCTGGCTGATAGTCTCCGCCATCCCGAGTGTGACGACGCGGTTGGCGGCGATCACCCCGCCGAAGGCTGAGATGGGGTCGCAATCGTGGGCGCGGCGGTGGGCTTGTGCGATGGGGTCCGGTGCGGTGGGACCGGCGACAGCGATGCCGCAGGGGTTGGCGTGCTTGACGATGGCGACAGCCGGCTCGGCGAAGTCGAAGGCGGCCCGTACTGCCGCATCCGCGTCGACGTAGTTGTTGTACGACATCTCCTTGCCGTGCAGCTGGGTCGCCTGGGCGATACCCTGGCCGCCCTCGCCCACGTAGAGGGCTGCAGCTTGGTGGGCGTTCTCCCCGTAGCGCAGAACCGCACTCCGGCTCGCCTCGACCACGAGCACGTCCGGAAACGGGGCCTCGGTGTCGAAGGATGTGCTCATCACGGCGTCGAACTGTTCGACGATCTCTTCACCGAGAGTTTCGGCGTCGTCCTGCCACTGGTCGTACACGTTCTCCGTGAACCAGGCGGAGACGCTCAGGTCGTAGCTCGCGGTGTGCTCGAACGCGATCGACGCAAGCTTCCTACGCAGCCGAAGGTCCGTGCCTCCGGCCTGGATCGCCGTGACGATCTCCCCGTAGTTCCCGGGGTCGACGACGATGGCCACATTGGCATGATTCTTTGCCGAAGCCCGAACAAGGGCCGGCCCTCCGATGTCAATCTGCTCGATCACGTCGGCAGAGGCGGCACCGGACTCGACAGTCTCGACGAAGGGGTACAAATTGACCACGACGAGCTGGAACGGGGAAATGCTGAGGTCAGCCAGCTGGGACTCATGCGCTTCTAGTCGCAAATCGGCGAGGATGCCGGCGTGAACGGCGGGGTGCAGTGTCTTGACCCGCCCATCCAGGGATTCGGGAAACCCGGTGACTGAGGCAACATCGGTCACGTCGTGGCCGGCCTCGCGGATCGCGGCCGCCGTCGACCCCGTTGACACCATTTCGACGCCCTCGGCGGCGAGCGCGTCGGCGAGGGCGCGAAGACCCGTCTTGTCGCTGACGGAGATGAGGGCGCGCTGGATCGGTACGGTGTCCCGGTCCCGGTACAGGCCCTGTGCGTGGGTGTTGCCGCTCATGCGTTCGTATTCTCCTCGAGGTCGACGTGTCCGTTGGCGATGTCCAGCACGGCCTGCACCAGCAGGCGGCGTTCGACAATCTTGATTCGTTCGTGCAAGGAACCCTCGGTGTCTCCCGGCAGCACCGGCACCCGTTCCTGGGCGATGATGGGCCCGGCATCGACTCCCTCGTCGACGACGATAATGCTGGCTCCGCTCTCAGCCACGCCGGCCGCGATCGCGTCCCTCACGCCGTGCGCCCCCGGGAATTCGGGCAAGTAGGCCGGATGCGTGTTGATGAGGTTGGGAGCGAGCCTCGCGACAACGCGAGGCGGCAGCAGCCGCATCAATCCGCTGAGCACAACGAGGTCGGGCTGCCACTGTTCAATCTGATTGAGGAGTTCCTCGCCCCAGCTTTCCCGGTCGGGATACGAGGAGAAAGGCACCGTGAAGGTCGGTATGCCGAACTCCTCACCCAGTGCCAGGCCGTCAGCGTCGCGGTCGGCCCCGATAGCGACGACCCGGGCGGGGAACTCCGCATCCTCGGACGCTTCGAGAAGCGCGCGGAGGTTCGACCCTCCGCCGGAGATGAG
>JAODMM010000064.1 GCA_025465015.1 Cryobacterium sp.
CTCGCGACGGCTGCACTGGTGCCGGTGGCGGAACCGCAGTATGTGTCGGAGCGGCGACCGTCGTTCAGCTGAACCTTCGAATCAGAGAAGCTCGGAGCCGTAAAGGATTGTTCCAGTTGACTTGTGCCTGTTCCTTACGTCTTCGGCCCATTCAACATCTCCTGACGGATCCAGAATTGTATGCTCAGGGCGGGGCCAGTCGGGTAGTTCGCCTGTGAGCGCCCAGGCTGCCTGGCGGGCGGCCCCCAGGGCTGCGTATTCGCGAGGTTCGGGCCAGCTGACCTGTCGGCCCGTCAGATCCGCGACCGCTTGTCTTAGCGCCATGGAGCGTGACCCGCCACCGATGAGGGTGACGCGCTGAACAGTAAGACCCGCCCGGGCCAGGTCGTCGATGGCATCAGCGATTGCGCAGGCAAGGCCGAGCACGGCGGCGCGGGCCAGGTTCTCGGGGGTCATGGATTGTCGGGTGAGGCCGACCAAGGCACCTTGCGATGCCGGAAGCAAAGGTGTTCGTTCGCCGTCCAGGTACGGCAGGAAGCACAGCCCTTGGGCATCCGGCGGACCTACAGCCGCGAGCACGTCCAGTTCGTCGAGGCTGAGGCGGAGCATGCTGGCGGTGGAGTTCAGCGTCCGGGCGCCGTTAAGGGTGGCCACAATGGGCAGTTGGGCACCGGCGGCGTCCGCCATGTCCGCGACGTGCCCGGCAGGGTCGGCAACGTGCATGGTGTCGGACATGGACACGGTCATGCTCGTGCCAATAGAAACGACCGCTTCACCTGGCTCCGCGCCCAGACCGAACACGGCCGCTGCATTGTCCCCGCAGCCTGCACCAACGACTACCCCGGACCGGGTGATGCCTGCACGTTCGCCGGGTTCCAGAACACGCGGCACTTCCAGCGCCCTTCCGAAAGCAAATTCCATGATGTCTTCGCGGTAGCCTGCGCCGGTTGAGGCCCAGTATCCGGTTCCCGAGGCATCGGAGCGGTCCGTCGTCGGTGCGGCCTTTGCCTCCAATAGGTGCCAGGTCAGCCAGTCATGGGGAATCATGACCGTCCGGAGCCGGGCGGCGGTCTCCGGATGCGTGCGCGCGAGCCAGCGTAGCTTTGACACGGGGTGTGCAGCGGTGGGGACCAGGCCCAGCTCTCTTACCCATCGGTCCTGGCCGTATTCGTGCCGGATCTCGAGGGCGGATTGGGTGGCGCGGTGGTCGTTCCACAGGATGGCGTCGCACACAGGCTCGTTGTCGTTGTCCAGCAGAATCGTTGAGTGCTGCTGAGCGGTGATGGACACGGCTTTCACGCCGCGCAGGGACGCCGCGCCGACGCCCGTGAAGGCATCCCACCAATGCCGAGGATCGAGGGCGGTTCCATCGGGATGCGGCAGTGCCGTGGATCTGCACACCTCCCCCGTCGCTACATCGACGGTGATGTACTTGCAGCTTTGCGTTGAGGAGTCGACGCCGGCGACGAGGATTGGTCTCGCCATCTCAGCCCCCGAGGAGTCTTTCAGCGGTGGCACTGTCGGTCACCAGGCCTTGGAGGAGCCCGGAGGCCAAGACCGCGCGGATCGCCCGGGTCTTCGTGGGGCCGCCGGCGGCCGCAAGGACGGTGGGGATGGCACGCCATTGCTGCTCGGAGATCGCGATGCAGCGGTCATCAATGTCGTGGATGATGTTGCCCGTATCGGTGATCAGTGTTGCACCGAATTCTGCGACAACCCCCCGGGCCAGCAATTTTTCGCGGTCGCCAGGATCCAGCGCACGGTTCTTCATCATCTGGGAGTTTTCCGGCTTCCACGAACCGATTGCACCGACCGCGACGGTGACGCGCGGGAACTGCTCGAATGTCTGGCTCGTGTCCGGCTGTCGGCGCACTCCCAAGGCGGTCTGCGCGTCGCTCATCACCAGGGGCGAGTAGATGGTCCAAGGCCGAACTCCTGCGATGCTGCTGATGCGGCGCATGATTTCGAGACCGGTTTCTTGGATGGGGCCGGCGACCCCTGCGAGTTGAACAACGTCACATTTCGGCAGGTTGGACAGCGAACGTGCCATGGCGCTGAGGGTGCGGCCGGAAGTAAGGCCAAGAACGTCGTTGTCGGTGAGGATTTCGCTCAACAAATCCCCGGCAGTGGCCCCCAGCTTTGCCTGCAGGACGTCGTCGGAATCCGAAGGCACATCGACAACGACTGCGTGAACGAGACCGAAACGCTCCTTGAGCTGCACAGAAAGATCGAGCCTCACGCCGGAGGGGCTCTGGATGTCGATGCGAACAATGCCTGAGCTCATCGCTTCGTCCAGCAGTCTGCCGACTTTGAAACGGCTCAGACCGGTTTCCTTGGCAATTTCAATGCGGGTCTTGTTCTGCAGGTAGTGCTGCGTCGCTATATGCGCGATCTGCACCTGCCTGCCCGGGCCTGGTGCCTGTGCCATGTACATCTCCTCCTGGACTGATTTGAGCACAGTTTCCCGTCAAATGTTAGGGGCGCTCTTTTGAGCAAAAGATATCATTTTTTATCCTTTTACTCATATGAGCAGACAGTATTAACTTCTGTGCAAGTTCGTCGTAGAGTGATTACGGCCACTCCCCCGTGGTGATGAGACGGCAAGCAAAGGAGCTCGATACAGGTGTCGACCGTCCAACCCGACGACAGAACTACCGTCGTCCCCATGCTCGAATGTTCGGGCATCACTATGTCTTTCGGAGGTATCCCCGTTCTCAAAGGGATCACCTTCACCCTGGAGCCGGGAACCGTCACCGCCCTCGCCGGCGAGAACGGAGCAGGCAAGTCAACACTCATGAAGATCGCCTCGGGTCAGTACCGCCCTGACAACGGCCAGGTGCAGGTCCGCGGCCAGCACCTGCCAAGCGGCAGCGCGCAGGCCGCCTATTCCCTGGGCGTGGCTATTGTTCCGCAGGAACTCGCGTCCATCCCCGAAATGATGGTCTATGAAAACCTGTTCATCGGACGGGAGTTGAAAAACGGATTCGGCATTCTCGACCGCGGCGCAATGATCAAGGCCGCCACGGGTTACCTTGAAGAATTCGGACTGGAAACAGACCCGAAAACGCCGATGAAGGCACTGCCCGTGGGCGTGCGACAGATCATCGAAATCATCAAGGCAACCCATCGCGGGGCTCGTGTGCTGCTGCTGGACGAACCCACCAGCGCCATCGCAGAACGCGAAGTCGGGCGCTTGGCCGGGATCGTCCGCACGCTACGGGATCAGGGCGTAGCCATCCTCTTCACCACACACAAGATGGAAGAGATCCGGGCGATGGCCGACCGTGTGGTCGTACTCCGTGACGGCAAACTGGTCAGCGACACACCACTGGGCGAGATCACGGACGACGGCATCGTTACCGCAATGATCGGCCGCGAACTCGATCAGCTGTTTCCCGACAGGCCGGACGCCGGTACCAGCACAGTGCTCGAAGTCGAAAACCTCGTCATCGCACCCGGTGCCGCCCCGATCAGTTTCACGGTCAGGAGTGGTGAAATCCTCGGCCTGGCCGGACTCGTCGGTGCCGGACGAACCGAGCTCATCGAATGCATTTACGGCATCCGCAAACCCGTCTCCGGGACGGTGCGGGTCTCCGGCAGCACGCTGAAGCCAGGAGCCCCGCTCAGCTCCATCGCCCGGAACCTGGCGATCGTACCGGAGGACCGAAAAGGCGCCGGCGCCGTTCTGTCCATGAGCGTTCTGGACAATGCAACCCTTCCTAGAATCGCAGCGTTCTCGAAGTTCGGTATCCTCAGCCGCCGCAAGCGCCAGGGGGCCATCGGCACGGTCATGAAATCGATGCGGCTCAAGAGCAATGGCCTTGACCAGCACCTCGAAAACCTCTCCGGCGGCAACCAACAAAAAGTCGTCTTCGGCCGATGGCTTACCGGGCAGGTCGATGCACTGCTGCTTGACGAACCCACACGGGGCGTCGACGTTGGGGCAAGGAGCGAAATCTACCGCATCATCACGGAACTCTCGTCCGCCGGGATGGCCGTCGTCATGGCCTCCAGTGACATGCCCGAGATCCTCAGCCTCTCGCACCGCGCGTTCGTGATGCGCGAACTCGGTGTCGTCGGCGAACTCGACCGCGCCCAACTCGACTCCCCGACCGTTCAGGACACCATCTTCCGACTCGCCTCCGGCCAGAACGCCGCACCCGTGAAAGACACCACATCATGAATACAACCATCGAAGCCCTCCCCGCCGTGCAACGCCGGGACTGGAAAGAATTCGCCAGCGCCTTCCTCGTCCGCCACATCATGGTCGTGGTGATGCTGCTCATCGTTGCGTTCTTCGCTTACCGCAGCGCCCGCTTCGCCACACCGGATAATCTGACCAACATCCTCATTGCAGCGGCACCTTTTGCGCTCATCGCCCTCGGTCAGACGCTCGTGATCCTGACCGGCGGCATCGACCTCTCCGTCGGCAGCGTCATGGCCGCCAGCGCCATGGCCGCAGCCTGGACCGCAAAGAACGCAGGCGACAACCCCCTGTTGCCGCTGGTGGCGGCCGTGGTCACCGGTCTGCTCGCCGGGTCCATCAACGGGTTGATCGTCAGCAAATTCGAAGTGCCTCCGTTCATCACCACACTCGGGATGCTGACCCTGGCATCCGGCATTGCCTATGTCATCGGCAACGGCGCTCCCATCAACGGGCTGCCCGCCAGCTTCGGCACCTTCGCCAACACCCAGATCCTTGGCCTGACCCTCCCGGTCATCCTCATGATCCTGGCGATCTTGGTTCTCGCCTTCGTGATGAAACGCACGAACTATGGCCTGCGCGTTTATGCAATCGGCGGCAACCGCTTGGCCGCAGAAATTGCGGGCGTCCGTTCCCGCAACATCCTCTTCAGCGTCTACGCCATCAGCGGCGTACTCGCCGGCCTGTCCGGACTCATGCTCGCCTCACGGGTTATCACCGGCGCCCCCAATCTTGGCCAAGGCTACGAGCTGGACGCCATCGCTGCCGTTGTCATCGGTGGAGCGAGCCTCATGGGTGGCCGGGGAACCATCTGGGGCACGGCAATCGGGCTACTGCTGATCCAAACCATCAACAACGGCCTGGATCTGCTGCTCGTACCGGCGTATTGGCAGAACGTCATCAAAGGCGTGATTATCGTCGCCGCCGTCGGCGTCGACGTATGGGCCGCCCGCCGCGGTAGCCGCTGACAGCCCCGAAATCATCCTCCACCAGCCCAAACCAATGAGAAGGAACATCATGAAGAAATCATCCTCAACGACGAAGAAGCTGCTCGCCGGCACGGCGATCGCCGCCGTCGCCACACTAGGCCTCACGGCCTGCGGCGCCGGAGACCCCAGCGCTGCCGGTGGTGACAAGACAATCACCGTCGGTGTGACCGTGTACGACATGTCCTCGTTCATCACCCAGGGCAAGGAAGGCATGGAGGCCTATGCCAAAGCCAACGACATTAACCTGCAATGGAACTCGGCAGGTGGAGATGTCGCGGCACAGGCCAACCAGATGGACCAGTACGTCAACGCCAAAGTCGACGCCATCATCATCGTCCCGGTCCAGGCCGACTCCCTGCAGCCGCAAATTGCTGCTGCCAAGGCAGCAAATATTCCCGTCATTGACGTCAACACCGCACTCTCGGGTGCCGATCTGAGCGCCAGCGTGCAGCCCGATGACGTGGCAGCAGGCGAACAGGAAGCAACGATGATGGTGGAAAAGCTCGGCGGCAAGGGCAACGTCGTCGTCCTCGAGGGTCCGATTGGCTCCTCCCCGCAGATCAACCGAGGCAAGGGCATCCAGAACATTCTTGCCAAGAACCCGAACATCAAAGTCCTGGCCAAGGACACCGCCAACTGGAAGCGCGACGAAGCCGTCAACAAGATGAGCAACTGGGTTTCCGCCTTCCAAGGCGAAATCGACGGCGTGATCTCCCAGAATGACGACATGGCACTCGGCGCGATCCAGGCACTGCGCGAAGCAGGCGTCAAGAACATCCCCGTCGTCGGCATAGATGGCATCGAAGACGGACTCAAGGCCGTACAGGCCGGGGACATGATCGGAACATCTCTTCAGCACGGAACAGTCGAGCTCGCCGCAGGCCTCGCCGTCGCCGCAAAGGTTGCCCGCGGCGAGGACGTGAATAAGAAGCCCCTCTACACGATGCCGGCCATTACCGCCGATAACGTCAACGATGCCTTCAAGAACGTCGTGACCGGCCGGGAAGCCTTCCTCGAAGGCCTGCCCAAGCTTATCGACGAGAACCTCAAGAGCGGCAACATCGCCTACGAAGGCCTCCCCGGCCAGACGAAGTAGTCCCTCACACACCCGGCTGGGGCCCGACCACGACGGGCCCCGGCCACCACCTTCAACAAGACCTTCCGACCGGAGCGCACCACCATGACTGTCCTGTACAACGACCCCGCCGATTTCGCCGAAGAACAGTTCGCCGGCTTCCTCGACCTCTATTCCGACCGCCTGCGAGGTGTTCCTGGCGGGGCCGTCGCCCACCGCTCTGAGACGCCGCAGGTAGCGGTCGTCGTCGGCGGAGGCTCGGGACATTACCCCGCGTTCTGTGGCATCGTCGGTCCCGGCTTCGCTACCGGAGCCGTCGTCGGCAACGTCTTCACCTCCCCCAGCGCAGCCCAGGTCTACTCCGTAGCCAAAGCAGCCGACCAGGGCAAAGGCGTTGTCCTCACTTTCGGAAACTACGCCGGCGACAACATGAACTTCGGCATCGCCGCCGAACGCCTGCGCAAGGAAGGCATCGACACACGTATCGTCGTCGTCACCGACGACATCGCCTCCTCGCCCACCGAATCCGAACGCCGTGGCATTGCGGGTGACTTCACCGTCTTCAAGGCCCTCGGTGCCGCCGCCGCATCGGGGCTGGACATCGATGAAGTCGAACGGATCGGCCGTGCAGCGAACGCCGCGACCCGCACCTTCGGTGTCGCGTTCTCCGGCTGCACTATGCCGGGAGCCACCTCCTCCTTGTTCACCGTGCCCGAACAGCACATGGGCGTGGGACTCGGCATCCACGGCGAACCCGGTATCCGGGACGAGCCCCTCAAGACTGCGGACGAGCTGGCGCGGCTCCTCGTGGCCGATCTGCTGGCCAGCGCACCCGCCCGCAAGTCCTCCCGGGTGGCCGTCATCCTCAACGGGCTCGGCACCACCAAATACGAGGAACTCTTCCTCGTCTGGAAGTCAGTGGCTCCGCTCCTGCGCGAGGCCGGCTTGGAGATCGTGGAACCCGAGGTCGGGGAGCTCGTCACCAGCCTTGACATGGGCGGACTGTCCCTGACCCTCATGTGGCTCGACAAGGAACTCGAGCACATGTGGAAGGCGGACACCTACACACCGGCCTATCGCAAGCAAAACGCACTCCTCAACGGCCTGCGCCCCGCCCACAGCGGCCACGACTCCGCTGAGGCACATGACGATGCCCCGACACCACACACCGCCGCCCTGCCCGTAGCCCGGCTCGTCCTCGACGGCCTCCGCACCCTGGCACGCACCATGCACGACAACGAGACCGAACTGGGCCGCATCGACGCTGTCGCCGGCGACGGCGATCACGGTCGTGGCATGGTCAAAGGCGCCGACGCTGCCCTCGCCGCGGCGGAAAGCGCAGCCTCCGCCTCCGCGGGACCCTCCTGGATCCTTCGGAAAGCCGGGCAGGCCTGGGCCGCCGCCGCGGGCGGAACCTCCGGCGTGCTCTGGGGCGCCGGGCTGGAAAGCGCCGGAGCAGCGCTGGACGACCAGGCAGCCGCGTTCGGCCGCGGCGAACTGGCCGCATCTGTGCACGCCTTCGCCACCGCAATCACGGACCTGGGTCGTGCGACGCCCGGCGATAAGACACTCGTCGACGCGCTGCTTCCGTTCGTGGACAGCCTCGAGCTCTCGCTCATGAGCGGTACGGACCCCGCTGAAGCCTGGTCGACAGCAGCAGCGACGGCCACGGCTGCCGCCGAGGCGACCGCGGCCCTTACACCAAAGCTTGGACGGGCACGCCCTCTGGCCGAAAAGAGCGTCGGCACCCCGGATGCCGGCGCGACCTCGTTCAGCATGATCGTCCGCGCCCTCGAAACACTTGCCCCCGCAACTGAAAGGACCCAGCCATGACCAACGCCAAATGGCGCATCGTCGTCGGAAGCGACGAAGCAGGATACGACTACAAAGAAGCCCTCAAACGTGACCTTGAAGCCAACGGGCTCGTAGCCTCGGTTGTTGACGTGGGTGTCGCTGCTGACGGCCACACCGCCTACCCTCACGTCGCCGTCGACGCCGCCCGCATGGTTGCCGAGGGTAAAGCCGACAGGGCACTGCTGGTGTGCGGCACGGGCCTTGGGGTCGCCATCGCCGCCAACAAAGTCCGCGGCATCCGCGCTGTCACCGCCCACGACTCGTTCTCCGTCGAACGGAGCATTCTGAGTAATAACGCCCAGGTGCTGTGCTTCGGCCAGCGCGTTGTCGGTCTCGAACTGGCCCGCAGGCTGGCCAAGGAATGGCTGACGTACGAATTTGATACCAGCAGCCCCTCGGCCGAAAAGGTCCAGGACATCTGCGCTTACGAAGGATAAGAGCAATGGAACAGAACTTTGAAGGCCGCGTCGCAATCGTGACCGGCGCAGCCAGCGGCATCGGATACACCGTCGCGCACCATTTCGCCTCACGCGGGGCCCGAGTAGTCGGCGTCGACCTATCGGACCGTGTCGGCGCCCTCATGGCCGAACTTCCCGGCTCAGGTCACCACGGTATCGCCCGCGACCTCACCGCTCCGGAGGCAGCAACCGAGGTCATTGCCGAAGCCGTCCGCGTTGCCGGCACACCCCACATCCTGGTCAACTCGGCAGGTATCGCTCTGCTTGACCCGGCAGTGGACGTACCGGCCGCACGTTGGCAGGCGACGCTGGACGTCAACCTCAGTGCCAGCTTCTACATGGCCCAGGCCGCAGGCCGTCTCATGACCGAGGCCGGATACGGCCGCATCATCAACCTGGCCTCACAGGCGGCAGTCATCGGACTCGACCAGCACGCTGCGTATTGTGCCTCCAAAGCCGCGATCGTTGGCCTCACGCACGTGCTCTCACTCGAATGGGCACCGAAGGGCGTCACGGTAAATGACGTGTCACCTACCGTGGTGGAA